>JAZNJS010000041.1:0-12200 GCA_045578185.1 Clostridia bacterium | reverse complement strand
ATCCTAAAAAAGTATACGCTATAGCAAAAACCGAAACAGAGGATAAAACCACCAGATACGAAGCGGCCTTTGATAAAAAGAGCGCAAACACGGACGTTATTTTTGAATATCCGCTTAATCCGTACCAAAACAAACAGGAACTGCTTATGTCGTACAAAGGCACGCTCGCTGGCGATAATTCCGCTATCGGCGCCATACTTGACCTTTTGCCGACAGACGGGTTTTCGCGCACCGCCTTTTCGCTTAAAACAGACGTTCCACCATACGAAATAGTGATTGACTATGAGATATCAGACCGTGATTTAGCATATAAAGACGATGTGATTTATTCTGCGCCTTTTGAAAAAAATGCCGCCGTAATCTTCAGTTTGGTGGATAACGCGGATAAAATTACGTCTAATATTAAGGACGGCGATAAAACCTTGGTTGTGACCCATACAAGAGAGGGCGCAGAGGGAAGATTTTCAGGAGATGTTCGTTCCTTTGCCAAAGAGCCGAAAAAATTTAAAAATTATCTTGAAAACGTGCAGAATATTCCTCCCGAAGTGACCACGCCCGTCAAAGATAGTACAAATGTTTTGGGAGAAGCCGTGTATTCCCGAACTGTCACCATACCGAGCGGAATGCTCGTTACACACCCGAGAACAGGTAAAAAGGTTGCAGTTGACCCTTATGCAAAGCGCTTCGGTTATGCACAGTATTTAGGAAAACCCATTACCTGCGTTATCTACAGAAGCGGCACAGGCTACCGTGCAATCGCAAGCTCGGGCGGCGCAGTCCTGCTTGAATATTCGATGGCAGATGATAACGATAAAAATTATGTAATAAGTATGATCAATGCTTATTTTGGTTAATAAAAAATTTAAGAGCAGGAAGTAAAAAGTTTTTTTACTTCCTTCTCTTTTTGTAGGGATAGATAAAATTTATTTAACTATCTCAAATCTCTGTTTTCTTTCTTTTCTTTAAGGTTATCGGAATCAGACTTTTTGTTCTGGCTCTGGTTGTTCTGGTTGTTGTTCTGATTCTGATTGTTGTTCTGGTTATTGTTGTTGTTCTGGTTCTGCTTTAAATTTTTTTCTGACATAGTTATCTCTCCTTTCATGCTTATTATCTGTCATACGCCTTAAAAATATGCATCTTAGTTTCAAAAAAGTTTCGACAGTATTTCCTCATATTCCTGCTTTTTCATTGCAAAGCGCACAAAAAAGGGGTATAATAACTATATATAAATTTTTAAAAATATATAAAGGATTGAGATTTTTGTTTAATTTACGAATAAAAAATATATTAAAAGCATTTTCAGGTGATTCTGTTTTAATAACTGACCCGAAAAATCGTTATTATTTCAGTGGCTTTACCGGCACGGATGCAGCTTTACTTTTAACACGGGATGAAAACTTTATTTTTACCGATTCCCGCTATCATATTCAGGCAAAGCAGCAGGCAAAGGATTTTACTCTGATAGATTCTGCCAAAACGTCACCGTCTGACCTTATAAATCAGAAAAAGCTCTCATACATCGGCTTTGAAGAAGAAACAATGACAGTCAGAGCCTACGACTCTATGAGCAAAAAATTAGAACGTGCAACCTTAGAGGGTGTATCGGCTCTTATTAAAGACATAAGAAAAATAAAGGACGATACGGAAATCGGTTATATACGCCACGCTGCAGGTATTGCAGACAAGGCTTTTTCATATATTTTGGGCGAAATAAAACCTGGTCTTACTGAAAAAGAGCTTGCCTTAAAGCTTGAGTTTTTTATGCGCGATAGAGGTGCTGAAGGTCTGTCGTTTGACACGATTTTCGCTTCAGGCGTACGCAGCGCAATGCCGCACGGAGTGGCAAGCTACAAAAAAATCGAAAACGGCGACCTTGTCACCATAGACTTTGGCTGTCTTTATAAGGGTTACGCAAGCGATATGACCCGCACAGTTGTTTTAGGCAGCGCAAACGAAAAACAAAAAGAAATTTACAATATCGTTTTAGATGCACATAATGCAGCGCTTGCCGCCGTGCGCCCCGGAGCAAAAGCAAAGGATATTGACTCTTTGGCACGAGGCATAATTGAAAGAGCGGGCTACGGCGATAATTTCGGACATAGCCTTGGGCATAGCTTAGGTCTTGACGTGCACGAATTTCCGTCCCTTTCGCCGAAATCGGAGGAAATTTTAATGCCAAGAATGTTTGTTACCGATGAGCCGGGAATTTATATTGACGGATTTGGCGGCGTCAGAATTGAAGACCTCTTGCTCGTAACTGACGATGGCTGCGACGACCTAACAACATCGGACAAAAATCTTATTATTCTATAAAAATATGTAATTGACCTTTCAGGGAGTGACAATATGATTTCAAAAATTAAAAGCTGTGGACTTTTGGGAATAAACGGCTATATGGTTGACGTTGAGACCGATCTTGCAAACGGGATGCCGTGCTTTGAGGTTGTGGGACTGCCCGATGCCGCCGTGCGTGAATCAAGAGAGCGAGTGCGCTCTGCGATGGTAAACTCAGCACTTAAATTTCCGCAAAAGCGTATCACCGTTAACCTTGCGCCTGCAAACATAAAAAAAGCAGGGCCTTTTTATGACCTGCCCATTTCAATCGGGCTCTTGGTCAGCTCCGAGCAGCTTGAAATTCCAGATATGGACGATTATCTGTTTTTAGGGGAGCTTTCACTGACAGGTGAACTCAGGCCCGTAACCGGCGCTCTGCCTATGGTGTTATGCGCAAAAGAAAACGGCATAAAAAAAGTTATTCTTCCTGTTCAGAACGCCTCGGAAGCCGCAGTTGTTAAGGATATAGAAATCCTCCCTGCACGCTCGCTCGGTGAGATTGTTGCACATTTTAAAGGGATTGAGCCACTTAATAGTTTTTGCATAGATTTAGATGAGCTTTTCAGCCTCCGCGAACAGTATTTAGTTGACTTTTCCGAGGTAAAGGGTCAGGAAAATGTTAAGCGTGCGTTAGAGGTTGCCGCCGCAGGCGGTCATAACTGCCTGTTAATCGGCTCGCCAGGCTCAGGTAAAACAATGCTTGCACAGCGCCTGCCTACAATACTTCCACGCCTTACCTTTAATGAGGCTTTAGAGGTCACCAAGCTCTACAGTATCGCAGGTCTGTTGGAAGAGGGTACATCACTTTTGTCCACAAGACCATTTAGAAGCCCTCATCACACAATTTCTGCGGTTGGCTTATCAGGCGGCGGAAGCACGCCTCGTCCGGGCGAAATAAGCCTGGCGCATAACGGCGTGTTATTTTTAGACGAACTTCCCGAGTTTTCAAAGGACGCCTTAGAGGTAATGCGTCAGCCGCTAGAGGACGGAAAGGTCACTATTGCTCGTGTTAATGCTACCTTAACCTATCCATCAAACACGATGCTCATCGGTGCAATGAATCCCTGCAAATGTGGTTATTACGGCGACTCGAGCCGAGAGTGTACCTGCAGCGAATCGCAGAGAAGCCAGTATCTTGCAAAAATAAGCGGACCTCTTCTCGACAGAATAGACTTGCATGTTGAAGTTCCCGCAGTAAAATATAACGAGCTTTCAAGCCGTGGCAGCGGAGAGAATTCCGCCACAATCCGCGCACGAGTTGAAGCAGCAAGAAAAATTCAGGAAGCGCGGTTTAAAGACTATGACGGAATATATTCAAATTCACAGATGACGCCGAAAATGGTTGAGAAATTCTGCCACTTGGGCGAGTCCGAATCTAACATTTTAAAAACCGCTTTTGAAAATTTAGGCCTGTCTGCACGAGCGCACAACCGCATTCTAAAGGTCGCACGCACGATAGCTGACTTATCAACAAGCGAAGAAATTACCGTAAATCACTTGGCAGAAGCTATTCAATACCGAAGCCTGGACAGAAAATATTGGTAAAATAAAAGAGGCTGTTGATAAAAAACAACAGTCTCTCTCTTTTTTACTTTTTATCGAGCTTTAAAAGATTTGCAATCCGTGCACTGACTCATTGTCGGATTTGCTTCGTGAGTTCCTACGGTAATGCAGTCGAGTGTGCAGTAATCTTTATCAGTACAATGATACTGGCACTGCTGTACGGTACATTTAATACTTTCATTTGCCTTAGTGTTACAATTCATATTAAATACCTCCTTGTTGGTACAAACTTATTATGTGCATTAAAGACTGTAATATACGATTTTTTAAAAATTTTTTAACAGAAGCGAAAACTGTTGAAATATTAGCTTAAATTGTGATAAAATATAATACTATACAAAACCACGAAGGGATTTTCAAAAATATGAATTTTAAAAAATATATATCGGCGCTTTTAATCACGGTTATAACCTTTTTAGCCGTATTCGGTGGCGCCTCACTTGCACGTTTTTTATATGGTGATTCGCTCGCTGATGAAATAGAGAAACTCTTAGACAAACCCGTCGGCAAAAAAATAAATGTCTTGGTAATGGGTCTTGATGAAGATAAAATCCGTGCCGACACGATTATGATAGTAAATATAAACCCCGAAAACAAAAGTATAAAGCTTATGTCAATCCCCCGTGACACAAAAGTGCACGTAGGCAGTAGCGCAATAAAAATAAACGCTACAATGAGCTATAAAAGCAAAGAAGAGCTTATGATTCAGAAGCTCCGTGAAGTGACAGGAATGCCTATTCATTACTATGCAGAGGTTGATTTCTCGGGATTTATCAAGATAGTCGATATCTTGGGCGGCGTTGACTATAACGTGCCTTATCCTATGAACTACGATGACCCGACACAGAATCTTCATATTCACTTAAATCCCGGTATGCAGCACTTAAACGGCAAAGAGGCGCACGACTTTGTGCGTTTCCGTCAGAATAACGGCGGCACCGCTCCGGGACTATACGCTCTCGGCGACGAGGGAAGAATTCAGGCGCAGCAGGATTTCTTAAAAGAGTTTGTTCGCCAAAAGCTCCAGCCGCAGTATATCTCTAAGGCTCCCGAGCTTATCGAAGAAGTTTATAAGTATGTAAAAACGAATTTTACCGTTGCTGATGCAATCCGTTATTCGGGAATGCTCTCTAAGCTTGGTTCTGACAGTTTTGAGACATTTATGCTTCCCGGTGCAGGTGAGTACCAGGGCGGAGTATCATATTTTATACACAATAAGGAAAAAACACGTGAGCTCGTCCATACTGAGTTTGGCTATTTAAACGGCGAGTCCGTACCTCTGCCACCAGAACCGACACCGTCAGCCCCGGCAGCTTAAAACTTGCGCACACTGCAGGAGGAATTTTTATGAATGTTAAAACGTTCTTTTTGTCATTTATTATAACAATCCTTACAATCGCAATCGTTTTCGGCGGTTTTTTTGCCGCGCAGCTTTTCGGTGCGATAAGCACAGGTAAACCCGGCTCCAATTCCGTCTTTGACCCGCTCGAAAAAGGTAAGATGAATATTCTTCTTATGGGTCTTGATGAGGGAAAAACCCGTGCCGACACGATTATGCTTGCCTGCCTTGATAAAAAGGCAAAAACAGCAAAAATAATCTCTATTCCACGTGATACCAGAGTGAAAGTCAACGGAAGAAGCATTAAAATCAACTCTACGATGGGGTATAAAAGCCGTGAAGAACTGATGGTGAGCAAGGTAAAAGAGCTCACCGGCATACCGATTAACTATTATGCGGCAGTTGATTTTGCAGGTTTTATCGAAATAATCGATATTTTAGGTGGCGTTGACTACGACGTGCCTTATGATATGGATTACGATGACCCAACACAGAATCTGAGCATCCATTTAAAAAAGGGTATGCAGCACTTAGACGGTCAGGGAGCACACGATTATGTGCGCTTTCGCCAGAATAATGACGGTTCGCTGCCCGGAAACTATGCGCTAGGCGACCCCGGACGAATTGAGGCACAGCAGGCATTTGTAAAAGAGATTATCCGCCAGAAACTTAAATTTGGTTACATAATTAAGGCTCCGTCACTGGCAAAATCCGTTTCCAAATACCTTGAGACAAATATAGATATCTCTGAATCTTTTAAATATATCGGCACTCTTAAAAAAGCCCTTAATAACGGCTTTGAAACGTATATGCTCCCCGGCGAGCCGCAAATGATTGGCGGCGGCTCGTACTATCTTTGCAATACCAAAGAGACCAAAGAACTGGTAGCGCAGGAGTTTGGTTATATAGAAGATTAATTTTTGATGTATAAATTACATTTTGCGAGGTAAGATAATGGATAAGCTACACTCTTCATCCGGCGTGCGAAAAGCAATGGGTGAGCACGGCCTGCACTTTCAAAAATCTTTAGGTCAGAACTTTCTGACCGACACCGGTATTTTAGAACAGATTGTCGCATCGGCAGAGCTAGATGATGACACCTGCGTTTTAGAAATCGGCCCCGGGGCAGGAACACTTACCCGCGAGATAGCAAGAAAGGCTCATAAGGTCGTCGCAGTTGAGATTGATAAAAATCTCATTCCTCTGCTGACTGAAAATACTGCTGAGTTTGATAATGTTAAAATTATAAATAACGATATTTTAAAGCTCGATTTAAAAGCACTTTTTGCCGAAGAGTTCGAAGGTAAAAAGGTTAAGGTTGTTGCGAACCTGCCGTATTACATCACTACGCCGATTATAATGAAACTCTTAGAGGAAAAACCCGGCGTAACCAGCATTGTAATTATGATTCAAAAAGAGGTCGCCGAGCGCCTTGCAGCAGAAGCGGGAACCAAGGCATACGGCGCAATAACCCCGGCTGTAAATTACTATTCAAAGCCGTCATTTGTCTGCGAAGTTCCGCCTGAGAGCTTTGTTCCACCCCCAAAGGTGTGGTCGGCAGTAATCAGACTTGATGTTTTAGATAAGCCTCCGGTAGAGGTCTTAGACGAGACCCACTTTTTTAAACTTATAAAAGCAGCTTTCGGTCAGAGACGAAAAACCTTCTTAAACAGCGCATCATCTTTGATAGGAACCGACAAGGAAACCCTGCGCGAAGTGCTTGTTTCACTGGGTTTGTCCGAGACCGCAAGAGGCGAAACTTTTAGTTTGGTAAACTTTTCACAAATATCAAATGAACTGGTAAAACGAAGTTTGTGTAAATAAACACCAAAATTTAACACAAAAAAACTTGTTTTTTTTCTAACTTTATGTATAATATATAATGAGCGAATTTTTTGATGATAATCCAAAAAAGGGTTATACATATAATATCTATTGAGCAACGCATATAAATATTCGATAGATAAATGAAGAAATGATATATTTGAAAGGAGATTAACCATGACAAACAACAAAGCTGTAAAAGCTTGGCTGGATGAAATGATTGCTCTTACCTCACCGGATAAGGTAGTTTGGATTGACGGTAGCGAGGAGCAGAAGCAGGCGCTTTATGACGAGGCAGTGGCTGACGGCGAAATGATTAGACTTAATCAGGAGAAACTCCCGGGCTGCTATCTGCACAGAACCGCTCCTAACGACGTAGCGCGTGTTGAGGACAGAACCTTTATCTGTACTACTAAGAAAGAGGATGCAGGCCCGACTAACAACTGGGAAGCACCCGCTGTTATGTATGAAAAATTAAACAAGCTGTTTAAAGATAGCTACAAAGGCCGCACAATGTACGTTATTCCGTATATGATGGGACCTTACGGCTCTCCGTTTTCTAAAATCGGTATCGAGCTGACCGACTCCCGTTACGTTGTACTTAACATGGAGATTATGACCCGTGTTGGAACAAAAGTAATGGAAGAGCTTGGCGACAGTGACGATTTCGTTCGCTGCTTGCACGCATGCAAAGATGTTGACCCTGAAAACAGATACATCGTTCACTTCCCCGAGGACAATACCATTATGAGTGTTAACTCTGCTTACGGCGGTAACGTACTTCTCGGTAAGAAGTGCTTCGCACTCAGAATCGCAAGCCACATGGGACACCGTGAGGGCTGGATGGCTGAGCATATGCTTATCTTAGGTCTTGAGAATCCGCAGGGCGAGGTTAAATACGTTGCTGCTGCATTCCCGAGTGCTTGCGGTAAGACAAATCTTGCTATGCTTATTCCGCCGGAAGCATTAAAGGGCTACAAAGTTTGGACAGTAGGTGACGACATTGCCTGGATGAGAGTCGGCGAAGACGGAAGACTCTGGGCAGTTAATCCTGAGTCAGGTTTCTTCGGTGTTGCACCGGGAACATCTACCAAAACTAACCCGAATGCTCTTGCTACAACAATGAGCAACACAATCTTTACAAACGTTCTGCACAACACAGAAGATAACACAATCTGGTGGGAAGGCATGGACGGCGAGGCGCCGGCAGAGGGCATCGACTGGCAGGGCAGACCCTGGACCCGCGACAACGGTGAGAAGGGCGCTCATCCGAACAGCCGCTTTACCGCACCGGCAGCACAGTGCCCATGCATCTCTTCTGAATTTGAGAACCCGCAGGGTGTGCCGATTTCCGCTATTATCTTTGGTGGAAGACGCGCTAAAACTGCACCATTAGTATACGAATCATTTGACTGGCAGCACGGTGTATTCGTAGGTGCTACTATGGCATCTGAGACTACCGCAGCAGCTGCAGGTAAGGTTGGCGTAGTTCGCCGTGACCCAATGGCTATGATTCCGTTCTGCGGATACAATATGGCTGACTATTTCGCACACTGGCTGAACATGGGTAAGAAAATCCCGAACCCGCCGAAAATCTTCCACGTTAACTGGTTCCGCCAGGATGAAGAAGGTCACTTTATGTGGCCGGGCTTCGGTGATAATCTCCGCGTGCTGAACTGGATTTTAGCTCGTTGTGCAGGCGAAGCTGATGCAAAAGAAACTGAAATCGGTTACCTGCCGAATGCAAAAGACATCAATATCGAAGGTCTTGACATTGATATGAACGTGCTTGAGGACCTCCTTTCTGTTGACAAGAAGGTTTGGCTTCAAGATGTTGAAGGTCAGAAAGAATTCTTTGCAAAATTCGGTGATGACCTCCCGACAGAAATCAGAGATGAGCTTAACAAACTTGAGGGCCGTCTTTCAAAGTAATCTCGTGTAATGGACGCTTTTGCGTCTGTTAATATAATGTTTTTTCCAAATAACGAGGAGGAACTTTGATGAAGAAATCTCTTCTTGTTGCATTGCTTTGTCTTACAGTAGCAATCGGTGCTCTTTCAGGCTGTACAATGGCCGAAGAAGTCCTGCCGAGCGCTGCTCCTACGATGGACGCAACTGCATCACCCAATGCGACTGCAACCGCAACTGCTACTGCTACTGCGGGTACAGGCACCACTATGGGAAATTAATTTAAAGACGCAAAACATTACAGCTCAGGATTACGATAACGACAACAATAAAGAGCCGCAGCAATCGCTGCGGCTCTTTTAAGTTTATTTTAAATAAGTAACGAGGGACGATTCCTTCCCCCTAAAAATTTTAATCTTTTAAATAATCTCTTACCGTCGCATATCCTTGTGCATCGACAAACGCCTCAACTAACGTTCCCTCTGCCTCATAGCTTTCTGACAAGACTGTCTGCTCACGGTGAAGCGCCGACAGAACCGAACCCTTGTCATACGGAATAAGCACCCTGACTCGCTGCTTTTTGCCGGGCAGAACTTCGCCTAAAACCTCACGGAATTTTGAAAGTCCCTC
Source organism: Clostridia bacterium (assembly GCA_045578185.1). Classification (GTDB taxonomy): domain Bacteria; phylum Bacillota; class Clostridia; order UBA1381; family UBA9506; genus RGIG1666. Next base: position 2,602 of record JAZNJS010000041.1, on the reverse strand, counting down.
ACCTGATTTTGCGCTTATCTCCAAAACCGCATCGGCATCCGCTATGTCAGACGGCAGCACCAAATCTCGTGGCTTTTCGTCAATCTTATTAAAAAGATAAATTCTCGGCTTTGCCTCTGCGCCAATGTCTTTTAAAATTCCGTTTACAACACGGATGTGCTGCAGGAATTCATCGCTCGAGCTATCTATTACAATAATCAAAAGGTCGGCAAAAACCGCTTCTTCAAGCGTAGACTTAAACGCCTCTATTAAATGATGCGGCAGCTTGCGTATAAATCCAACGGTGTCGACAAGCATCGGCTCACGTCCGTCATCAAGCGTGATTGCGCGGATTGTCGGGTCAAGAGTTGCAAAAAGTTTGTCTTCAGCGAGGACCGAGGCATCTGTAAGCGCATTTAAAATCGTTGATTTTCCCGCATTCGTATATCCAACAAGCGCACAAACCTGTGTATTATCTTTTTCTCTGCGTCGGCGCAAAAGCTCACGATGATTTTTAATTTCACGAAGTTCTTCCTGAAGATGCCCGATTCTGCGCCTGATATGACGGCGGTCTGTCTCAAGTTTCGTCTCACCGGGGCCTCTCGTACCTATACCCGCACCAAGCCTTGAAAGCTGCGTGCCTATACCTGAAAGGCGTGGCAGCATATACTTAAGCTGAGCTAGCTCAACCTGAATTTTTCCCTCACGGGTAACTGCGTGACGTGCAAAAATATCTAAAATGAGCATACTGCGGTCAATTACCCGAAGGCCCAGCTCACGTTCAATGTTTCTCAGCTGAATGGGGGAGAGCTCATCATCAAAAATGACAAGATTAGCGTCCAGCCCATCGCAGGCGAGTTTTAATTCCTCAAGTTTGCCCTCGCCCATATAAAGCGCACTGTCGGCATACGGCCTGTTCTGCAGCATCGTTCCTACTACCTGTGCGCCGGCGGTGTCAGCTAATCGTGCGAGCTCAGCTAAAGACTCCTCTGTTGAGTCTTCGAGCGGGTCAAGCGAACCGACGTGCACGCCGGCTAAAACCGCACGCTCCATCAGCTCCTTAGTCTCATAATATTCCATAAAATCCTCCGATTTGTTAATCATAAATTTGGGTTCAAAACAAAAAACCGTATTTTATGCTTACATATGTTCAACCCCGGCAGTCATTTCTCTTTCAGTAAACGTAAACGAAATATGGCACAAGTGTACCTATGGCATTCTGCGTAGCAGGAATGCCCGCACCACCTACGAGGGGTTCGGGGAAAATCCCCGATGACTTTTTGCCTCTTTTTCTTCACAGAAAAAGAGGTCCTAGGGGGTCAGGGGGAAGGAATCGTCCCCCCTTTATATGCAATTTAACAATCCGCAATCACATCAACATAACGGCAGCCATAAACCTCCGCCGTAAGAGCACCATTTGACAGCTCCGTGAGCTCCTTGTTAAATTTTTCAAGCAAATCATATCTTACCGAAACGTGCACTTTAATCTGTTCCTCGTACTCAATCTCTCCCAATATATATTCGCCGTTTTCAATCATATGCCGAAGTTTTCCCATCCACTCATAGCCGGCGGTAACCAAAATCTCGTGGCAGTACACCCTCTCGGTTATCTGCGCTGCCATTATGCCCTCACGCGCACTTTTTCCGTATGTGCGGATAAGCCCGCCAGCACCGAGCAGCGTTCCGCCGAAATATCTGGTCACAACAACAACCAAATCGGTAAGTCCCTCTTTTTTCAGAACCTCCATCACGGGTATACCCGCCGTTCCACTCGGCTCACCGTCATCAGAGAAACGGGCAATATTGTTTTCGCTTATGATATAAGCATATACGTTGTGAGTCGCATCATAAAAGTGCGATTTTCTTGCATTTATAAAATCGAGCGCCTCCTGCTCCGTGGTTACGGGTTTGGCAGCAGCAATAAACCGGGACTTTTTCTCGATTATTTCGGCTTCTTTTTCACGCATTATTGTTTTGTATGTCATTCCCTTGTCCACGAAATACCTCCGTCTGTCCGATGACAAATTATAATTTATTAATATCCCAAACTCTCAAGCGCAGCATTTTCACCTGCTACATATGCGGTTGAAAACGCAATCTGCAGATTAAATCCGCCGGTTACGGCATCAACGTCTATTACCTCACCTGCAAAATAAAGACCCGGGGTAATCTTACTTTCCATCGTTTTTGGGTTAATCTCTTTGGTGCTCACACCTCCCGAGGTAATAATCGCCTCGGCTATAGGCCGTGTGCCGACAACTGTCATCGGCAACGCTTTTAAAAGCCCAACCAAGCCCAATCGTTCTTCTTTTGTTATGTCGTGCACCTTTTTATGCGGGTCTATTCCCGAAAGTCGTACAATAATCGGTATCAGCTTTTTGGGAAGCAGGGCGTCCAAACTGTTTTGAAAATCCTTGTTTGCAAGTCCTGAAAAATCCCTTAAAATCCGCTTGTCAAGCGTATCTGAGTCAAGCGCCGGCTTTAAATCAACCGTAACGAAATACGGCTCATTAAAGTTCTTCATATGCGCACTTGCGCTGAGTACTATCGGTCCCGAAATGCCGTAATGAGTAAACAACATCTCACCAAAATCGCTGTAAACTTCCTTACCGGCTGAATTTTT
>JAZNJS010000040.1:0-5283 GCA_045578185.1 Clostridia bacterium | reverse complement strand
GCTTCAAGTACAGCCTTTACCTTCTCAAGCACCGAAAGCTTCTCAAGAAGCTTTTTATCGCCTCTTGCAGCCTTTGTAGTCCTCTCAATAGCTCTTTCTACGATTTCAAGGTCCGAGAGAATAAGCTCAAGATTTATTGTCTCAACGTCGCGCAGTGGGCCAACAGAGCCTTCAACGTGGATGATGTTGCTGTCTTCAAAGCAACGTACAACATGAACGATTGCGTCAACCTCGCGAATATGTGATAAAAATTTATTTCCAAGACCTTCGCCACGGCTTGCACCTTTAACGAGGCCTGCGATATCTACAAATTCAATGGTTGCATTTGTTACCTTTTGCGGGTTATACATATCCTTAAGCACTAAAAGTCGCTCATCGGGAACTGCAACAATTCCAACGTTCGGCTCAATGGTACAAAAAGGATAGTTCGCAGACTCTGCGCCCGCCTGGGTAATTGCATTAAACAAGGTGGATTTTCCAACGTTCGGAAGTCCGACTATACCTAGTTTCATTTGTTTGTCCTCCTAATTCTACTTGCGCCACCAGTCCTGTTTTTCCAAGGTGCTGATGTCCTTTAGATGTTCGTTATCTCCGTCGGTTATCATGGAAAACTTTCCATTTTCATAAGATGCTATTGTTATTGATGCATTGTCGCACCAATTAACATCGGTTAGCTTTTCAAGTGGCAGACCATAGAAGTGGCACGCTAAAACACGGATAGCTGTTCCGTGCGTTGCGATGCAGACGGTTTTTCCGTCGTGCTTTTCGGCTACCTCTGTTGTTGCTTCAATAAGCCTTTCGGAAAAGGTCCTCATAGTTTCACCCTCGGGCATTTCAAGGCGGTGGGGCTCGTTAAGCCAGATTTCGTAGCTTTCAGCGAAAAGCGCCGGCAGGTCATCCCACGGCACATCTTCCCACTTTCCGCCATGTATTTCACGAAAACGCTCATCTGTTTTTATTTCAATATCTCGCCCTTTTGCAATTTCCTGAGCAGTTTTAAATGCACGCTTTAAGTCACTTGAGTATATAGCGTCAATGTGCTCGCTTTCAAGGCGTGCTGCGGCACGCTTAATTTGCTCAAGACCGTTCTCGGTAAGCTCAGAATTATAAAAACCGTGGAAATTTCTGATAATATTTCCTTCGGCCTCGCCGTGACGTACCAATATTAATTTAGTCATTATCGTGAGCCTCCTTTATTAAACAAACTGCTATTTAAAGATTAAGGGTTTTTCACTAATAGTAGTAAAAAACCCTTTAATGTCCTTTATAATGGCAAATATCTTACAGATTTTCTTTTGCCTTTTCAACTAATGCTGCAAATGCTGCTTTGTCGCTTACTGCAATCTCAGCAAGCATTTTACGGTTCATTTCGATTCCTGCTTTTTTGAGACCGTTCATGAAACGTGAGTAGTTGATTCCGTTCATCTTAGCCTGTGCAGAAATACGAGCAATCCAAAGCTGACGGAAGTTTCTCTTCTTCTGCTTTCTGCCGATATATGCATAAGTAAGTGATTTCATAACTGCTTCTTTAGCAGTGCGGAACAACTTACTCTTAGCACCGCGATAACCCTTTGCCAGTTTCAAAACTCTTTTATGTCTTTTACGTGTGCTCAAAGCACCTTTAACTCTTGCCATGTCTGTTACCTCCTAAAATCTTTTATTCGTTTGTTCGACTTATTTGTAAGGAATCAATGTTCTGATTACCTTAGCATTTGCGCTACTTGCGTAACTAGCCTTACGAAGCAAACGTTTTCTTTTTGTAGATTTCTTGGTCAGAATATGGCTTCTGAAGGCATGATTCATTTTAATCTTACCGTTTTTGGAAACGGAAAACCTTTTTGCTGATGCTCTATGTGTCTTAATCTTAGGCATAACTCTGCTCCTTCCAAATGTATAATTATTATTTTAAAAAACTTATTTAGGTGCGACAACCATGCTCATATTTTTACCCTCGAGCTTCGGTGCCTTCTCGGCGGTGCCGTACTCAGTGAGAGAGTCGCGGAAACGCTCTAAAAGCTGAAGTCCGAGATTTGAGTGGTTAACTTCGCGACCGCGGAAACGAACGGTAATTTTAACCTTATCCCCGCTTTTTAAAAACTTGATGGTGTGATTTACCTTCGTATCAAAATCGTGATTGTCGATAGTCGGAGAAATACGGATTTCCTTAAGACTTACTGTCTTTTGGTTTTTCCTTGCCTCTTTGTCACGCTTAGACAACTCGAATTTGTACTTGCCGTAATCCATAGTTTTACATACGGGCGGCTCAGCTTTCGGAGAAATCATAACGAGGTCAAGATTTTTGCTGTAAGCGACCTCAAGCGCTTCTTTTGAAGACATAATTCCCAATTGTTCTCCGCTGTCGCTTACAAGGCGAACCTCGCTTGCGCGGATTTCTTCATTAATCATCAATTCTTGCTTACTGATAGGAAAAGCACCTCCATTGTCTATTTTAACAATCAGCGACTCCGCTTGCAAATAAAAAAGCGGACAGAGAAACTCTATCCGCGTATATACAAACAAAAATGTTGCATATTGACCACCTTGGCAACGCCTAATGGTGAGAAACGAATAGGTTTCTGCTTACTGACTTAAATATATTACCATAATAAAACTGCGTTGTCAAGATTTTTTTGTAAAAATTATAAATTTAATACAATTTCATCAATTTCGATTCCGTTATAGTCTGCTCCTGACTCGAGACATTTCCCGCAATTGTCACAAATTTTATCGGGATTTATGTCACAACGTATGCACTCACCACAATTTGTGCACATTTTATCTTCAATTATGCATACTTTCATAATTATCACCCGCTCATATTCTATAAATATAATTATAACATATGATTAAATATTTTGCAAGCGGCAGCGGGGAGGAGCGGGTAAAATGCTGCCGCCTGGTTATGAGGACTATTTAAGCGGAATAACGAGTTCCTGACCGATAAAAAGCTCGGATGTTTTAAGATTGTTTTCATATTTAACCTTTGCAATAAAATCACGGATATCCATGCGAGCTGGTTTGTAGGGAGTGCATATATCCCAGAGAGTGTCTCCGCCTGCAACTGTTACAGTTACAGAATCAATACCATCATCAGCTAGGGCGAAAAGTCCAAGGCTTGTTATGGCAATAAAAAGTGTTATTACCATAATCAAAAGGTCGCGTCTTTGTCTTTTAGCACGCTCTTTGTAGTTAATTCTTCTATGTCTTCTTTCCATATAAATCATCCTTTCAAAGTAAAACAATAGGAAACATCCGTTCGGTTTATGAGTCCATTTTAACAGAACATTTGTACGATGTCAATACTTTTTTTATTTTTTTCGAACAAATGTTTGATTTTTTTAAAAAACTGTGCTATACTGTATCTAGCAAAGAAGATAAATCGTTTGAATTTAAAATATTTTGGAGGTAGTGCCGTGGCAAAACGTGAAAACAGAGAACAGCAAATTTTGGATTTTATAAACCGTCAGATTGAGGATAAAGGATATCCGCCGTCAATAAGAGAAATCTGTGCGGCAGTAGGACTTGCTTCGCCGTCGACCGTGCATACTTATTTAAAGAAGTTAGAAGAAAAAGGTCTTTTGGTTAAGGATGGGTCAAAAACCCGTGCGATAAGAGTTGTTGGTCATGATGCTGAGGAACTGGCAGAGCCTGTTGAGGAATTTTTGTCTGTACCTGTCATAGGTACTGTTGCAGCAGGTGCGCCGATTTTAGCAGAAGAAAATGTTTTAAGAACATTTCCGTTGCCGATGGATTTTGCAAAAAATGCTGGTGTGTTTATGCTCAAAGTAAAGGGCGAAAGTATGATAAACGCCGGTATTTTAGACGGCGATTATGTAATAGTCAGTCAGCAGGCAACTGCACGAAACGGAGATATGGTAGTTGCGCTTGTAGATGATTCTGCTACCGTTAAAACATTTTATAAAGAAAACGGACATTTCAGACTTCAACCTGAAAATGACACTATGGAGCCGATTATTGTTGATGAAGTGAGTATTTTGGGGACGGTTGCCGGAGTTATAAGAATATATTAATTAAGGGAGAAAGCTAATTAATGCAAGATAAAAATATACTTATAAAAACTGCGGAGGAGCTTTTTGAAAAGACTGTTAAAACCCGCAGAGAATTACATATGATTCCCGAGCTTGCCTTTTGTGAGTATAAAACTTCTGATTATATATGTAAAAGACTGGACGAAATCGGTGTGCTGTATAAAAGAGGGATAGCAAAAACAGGTGTAGTGGCATTGATTGAGGGAAAGAATGCGGAAAAAACACTGCTTTTGCGTGCTGATATTGATGCACTTCCGATTCAGGAGGACAAGTCACGGGAGTATGCTTCGATTCATGACGGCGTTATGCACGCCTGTGGTCACGATGCACACACAGCGATACTTTTGGGCGTTGCGGAGGTGCTCTATAGGCTTCGTGATGAACTTTCTTGTAATGTAAAGCTTGTTTTTCAGCCTGCTGAAGAGGGTGAGGGTGGAGCAGAGCCGATGATAGCCGAGGGTGTTATGGAAAATCCTGCAGTTGATGCGGCGCTTGGACTACACGTTATGACCGATGTTAAAACTAAAAGTATCAGAGTCAAGGGCGGACCTGTTATGGCGTGCCCCGATGAGTTTAAACTTAAAGTCATTGGAAAGGGCGGACACGGAGCAACGCCGAAAGCGTGTATTAATCCTATCACAGTAGCGGCGGGCATCATAACCGAGTTTAATAAATTGGCAGATGTGTATAAAGATGCCGAGCCTCCTGTCGTTATTTCGGTTTGTACAGTAGAGGGCGGAAGTTTTTATAATATAATACCGCAGGAGGTAATGATTGGCGGAACTACGAGAATGTACGACTATAACATTCGAGAAGAGTTGCCAAAACGTATGGAAGAGATAGCAAAGCGCTATGCAGATAAGTTTGGCGCAAATTGTGAGTTTAGGTATATCAAATCATATCCGCCGCTTATCAATAACAGCGAAATGTCAAATGAGTTTGTGGACATATGCGCTGAGCTTATTGGTGAAGATAAAGTTGTGCGAGGCGGACCATCATCCATGGGAGGCGACGATTTTGCATATTTTGCAGAGCGTGTACCGTCTGTATATTTTAATTTAGGCTCAGGTAATGCGAAAAAAGGTATAACGATGCCACTTCACTCACCTGATTTTGATATTGACGAGGACTGTTTGTTAACTGGCGTCCTTGCGATGTCAAACTATGCACTTAATTTTGGTAAATAATAAAAAGAGGTCTGAAAATTAGTTTCAGACCTCTTTTTATTATATTT
>JAZNJS010000039.1:0-3972 GCA_045578185.1 Clostridia bacterium | reverse complement strand
GCTGTAGAAGAAGAATTCGGCGTATCCGCTGCAGCAGCAGTTGCAGTAGCAGCTCCCGCAGAAGCAGCAGCTGCAGCTGAAGAGAAAACAGAGTTTGACGTTGTTCTTGCAGAAGTTGGCGCAAACAAAATCGCTGTTATCAAAGCTGTTCGTGAGCTTACAGGTCTTGGCCTTGCAGAAGCAAAAGCTAAGGTTGATGGCGCTCCCGCAACTCTTAAAGAAGCTATCAGCAAAGACGATGCTGAAGCAGCAAAAGCTAAGCTTGAAGAAGCTGGCGCAAAAGTTGAAATTAAATAATTTAATTTTCACTGTTTCAGAGGACGGAATTTTCCGTCCTCTTTTTTTTGTAATGTTGCGTTACTTTTACGAAGAGGGATTTTATGTGGCTACCCACCACCACCCCGATTGAGTTGATTTCTAAAAATACAAATTGGTGCGAAATTTACAAGTTATAAATAAAGTGTGTTCAAGGGCGGTCCCCATCCCTATTCGGCAGAGCCGAACAGGGATGATAGGGATCGCTCTTTTTTATTTTTTACTCATAGTATTATTAACGATATTTTAGCGGAACGGATAAATCCGTTCCCTACATTGCGCTACTCAGCAGGGGGTGAGGGTTTTAAGTAGCTCCTCGCAACTCATATTTGCCCCTCTTTCCCGTGCATTTTCTGCTTTCTTTTTACCGCCTTTACCTGCATTTTCCGCATTCTTTCTGCACTTTTCTTCATAAGCTGCTTTATCACGGTCAATGGCACTTTTAATAAATCCAAATACCAATTTAAGTGAACGATGCTCAAAGTCTATCAATTCGCCATATTTGGCATAAATAAACATTGCTTTAAATAATTCGCCTAATTCCTCGTTACTTAATTCCTGCAAAGGTGCTTCCCAATCAAAATACACCAAAAAGCTTTTTCTGCTTATTTTAAAAACCTCCTAACGAACATTTGTTTTGTTTGCGATTATAACAAAGGTGAAAATTTAATGCAACCCATTGTCAGTAAAAAGCTTAATTTTGTCAGTTGGATGTTCAGAAGTGACCCGAAAAATGCCCTGAAAAACCGCCACAAAAACTATTTCGTTCCTATATCTTTACTTATCTCTCTATCGTATCTTTTTTTACTACTATTTTTATATTGGAATTTATATTTATTTTTATATTTATATTGGCAACCAACGGAAGCCAACGGTAGCGAACGGCAGATAATGTAGAAAACTCTGTAATTTGCTGTTGTGAGAACTCCAAAAAATGAAAAAAGCTTTTCTCTATGTCAAAAAATCGAAAAAATTACAAAGAATTTTGCATTTTTTTGAAATTCGTTAAAATCGTTCAGTTTTTCTGATTTGCCTTTGTGCAAGTGTACGAAAAACGAACAAACGTTCTAAAATGGGTTGCGAAGATTGGGAAAAGGGGCTATAATGTGCACAAATTAAAACGAACGAATGTTCTGTGGTACCACCCACCACCTGCGGTGGACCCCCTCCTTTTTGCGAGCAAAAAAGAGGGATAGGCTTAGCTAAAATTTTATTTATTGATTAGGAGGAGTATATGCCGAAATCTATTGAACAAATTGTTGAATGTCCTTTTTACAAAGGCGAAGGAAAAGACTATATCGCTTGCGAGGGGATTATAAACGGAACTGTGGACAAGCATTTCTTTAAAAACATTAAAGAAAAGGGTATGTTTGAAAACTCTGTTTGCGGTTCCGATTGTGGCAGGAGATGTGTTCATTATAAAAGGGTTAATGAGCTTTATGAGAAAGGGCTGAGATGAATGCGGAGTGCGGAATGAAGAATGAGGTGGAAGGAAAATAGAAAAAGATATTAATAAAAATAAAGAAAAAAAAGGTGATAAAACATTAAAATGTGTCAGTTCTGCAACGGAGAATATGAGCGCGTTAATTGATGACATTATCAAAAAGGCGCGGAAGAATTTCAAGCAAAACGGTAAGCCTGAGGTTGATGCAAAGTTTCTTAAAGAGAGCGTTGGTGCGCTGAAAGAGCTTTATGAGCTTTTAGCAGAGTATGACGGTTTCGGTGGGTGTGATGAGGGGATTATTATCAGGTTTGAAAAAGAGATGGAAAAGTTTAGTAAATAAGTGCTAAGTGCTAAGTGCAAAGTGCTAAGTGCAAAGTGAGCTTCGATAACAATTAGTGTGATTTATTATCATCTATTATTTAAAAGACAGAATAAAGAAAAATAATGATTTTTCATTTATAATCGGCGCTATGCGCCCCAAGATTTAGCACTTAGCATTAAGCATTTAGCACTTTAAAATGATGAAAGGAAATTTATGAAAGAACTTATTATTTCTCCGCCTAATGAGAAACAAAAACTGTTTTTTGAAAGTCAGAAGCGGTTTATCGGGTATGGTGGGGCGAGAGGTGGCGGAAAGTCCTGGGCACTGAGAACAAAATTCATATTATTAGCTCTTGAATACAGTGGTCTTAAGCTTCTGCTTCTTCGTAAAACCTTGCCCGAGCTTCGTGAAAATCATCTTTTGCCTATGTTGGCGCAATTAAATGGTATTGCTCGCTACAAGCGTGATGAAAGGGCGTTTATTTTCCCCAATGGTTCACGAATCCGTCTTGGTTACTGCGATACGGAAAACGACATTTATCAATATCAGGGTCAGGAATATGATGTGATTGGTGTTGAAGAATGCACCCATTTTACCTTTTCTCAGATACAGTTTCTTACCACTTGTAACCGAACAACCCGAGAGGATTTTAAGCCTCGGATGTATTTTACAGGCAATCCCGGTGGAGTTGGTCATAACTGGTTCAAACGGCTTTTTGTTAAAGGAAGATATGAGGAAAACGAAGACCCTGATGACTATATTTTTATTCCAGCAACCATTGATGATAACACCATTCTTATGAAAACAAATCCCGAATATGTTAAGGTTCTTGATGCTCTTCCCGAAAAGCTCCGTCAGGCACACCGTTTTGGTAACTGGGACATTTTTGACGGACAGTTTTTCGAGGAGTTCAGGGATTTGCCCTCTCATTATAAAGACGGAGAATTCACCCACGTTATTGAACCTTTTGAAATTCCTCGGGATTGGGTGCTTTATCGCTCCTTTGACTTTGGGTATGCAAAGCCATTCTCATGTGCATGGTGGGCGGTGGATTATGATGGCAGGCTTTACAGAATACTTGAGCTTTACGGATGCTCTAAAACTCACAACGAGGGTGTTAAATGGCCACCTGAAAAGATTTTTTCCGAGATAGCAAGGATTGAACGAGAACACCGGTGGTTAAAGGGGAAACAGATATTAGGTGTTGCCGACCCATCAATTTGGGATGCTTCACGAGGTGAAGCCATAATTGAGGCGGCAAACAGAAACGGAGTTTATTTCAACAAGGGCGATAACAAGCGTTTACCCGGTTGGATGCAGGTCCATTACAGGCTTTCCTTTGACGAAAACGGTATACCTATGATGTATGTTTTTAACACCTGCAAGGGTTTTATTCGTACTATGCCGGAGCTTACCTTCAGCGTTTCAAATCCCGAGGATTTGGACACAACAGGCGAGGACCACATTGCCGATGAGGTACGGTATATGTGCATGGCGAGGCCTATAAAGCCGAGGATGAGGAAAGAAAATCTGGTGTTGGGGGATGACCCGTTGGATTTGGGGCGTACGCCCCAGCGATATAAATCCTGACGGATTTGCGATATATCTGATGATGCGATATGCCTTCGGCGCGATATGTGCCTGACGGCACACGAGAAAGGATTTATATCATATCGCGTTGAGTGTAGCGAAACATATCGCATTTTATGAAATAAAATATATCGCGCACACTAAGTGTGTATATCGCTAATTGAATGCAGAATGCAAAATGCAAAATGAAGGAGAAGCTTCGCTTCCAAACATTATATGAGTGCAAAATGCTATTTGTTGGCGATTGGAGGCTGGCGACTGGAGGCTGATATATATTGAAGGAGTGAGATATTGAAAAAGG
>JAZNJS010000038.1:0-17362 GCA_045578185.1 Clostridia bacterium | reverse complement strand
TGTCAAATTCTTTAGGATTTGGTGGTCATAATGCGACTGTTCTTTTGAAAAAATACGAAGACTGATATTTTATCTGCGGGCGGCTTATGCCGTCCGCAGAAGATTATATTTTAGACAGATATTGACGAGGCGTTATTTTTTAGCGCTTGGTCAATGGTTGTCGGATTGGAGAAAAAATGAATAAAATTAAGGAGTTTGAAGAAATCATCGGCTATCATTTTGCCGATGAAAATTTGCTTTTAAATGCACTTACTCACAGCTCATATTCACACGAAAACAGACATAAGCCGATAGTGTTCAATGAAAGACTTGAGTTCTTGGGAGACTCTGTTTTGAGCTTGGTTATAAGCCGTTATCTTTTTGAAAACTACCCAGCACTGCCTGAAGGAGATTTGTCCAAAGTGCGTGCGGCTGTAGTTTGTGAGCATTCACTTTGGCAATGCGCGCAAAATATTGAGCTTGGCTCATTTTTAAGACTGGGTCACGGCGAGGAAATTACAGGTGGAAGAACCCGTGTGTCTATTTTAGCCGATGCATTTGAAGCGGTAATTGCTGCAATTTATTTGGATTCTGGACTCCAACAGGTTAGAGAATGGGTTTTAGGACAGCTTTATGATACAATTGTTGCTGCAGTAAACGGTAAGAGATTTAAAGACTTTAAAACGACCTTGCAGGAGACTGTACAGGCAAGAAGTGATAAAGAAATTTCTTATAAGGTTATTGGAGAATCTGGTCCTGACCATAAAAAGAGCTTTTTCGTACACGTTTTATTAGATGGTGAAGTATATGGTGAGGGCGAGGGAAACAGTAAAAAGCGTGCTGAACAGGCCGCGGCGCAAGATGCGCTCTCTAAACTGGAACGTGAGAGTAAGAAAATATGAAAAAGCACAGAACTATACCAATTTTTGTTCCGCATCTGGGTTGTCCCAATGACTGTTCTTTTTGTAATCAGAAGAAGATTACCGGTGCTGATACGATGGTTTCGGCGGGGGATGTAAAAGCTAAAATCGAAGAGTATCTTGCTACTATGGATAGATGCGAAAACGATATTGAAGTAGGTTTTTTTGGAGGCAGCTTTACCGGTATTTCTGCGAAAATGCAGGAAGAATTGCTTGGTGCGGCTAATGAATTTTTAAAAAATGGGGATATAGACGGCATTCGCCTTTCAACACGCCCTGATTATATTGACGAAGTAACGCTTAAAAGGCTTAAAAGCTATGGTGTTACGACAGTTGAGCTTGGCGTGCAGTCAATGAATGACGATGTTTTAAAAAAGAATTTAAGAGGGCATACGGTTAAGGATATTATTTTGGCATCAGATATGATACGAGGTTACGGTATAAATCTGGGGCATCAGGTAATGCCCGGACTACCGGGGGACACACCCGAGATTTTTGAACAGACTGTCAGAAAAAGTATAGAGCTTAAACCAGATTGTGTAAGAATTTATCCCACGCTCGTGATTCGGGATACGTTGCTTGCAAGATGGTACAGCGAGGGCGAATATAAACCGCTTGAACTTTCAGATGCTATCAAGCAATGTAAATATGCTGTTAAAGAGTACCGAAAAGCAAATGTCAATGTGATAAGGACAGGACTTTTAGGTAGCGACAATATAAATACGGACGCGGATATAATTGCCGGTCCGTGTCATCCTGCCTTTGGTGAATTGGTTGAGAGTGCTCTTGTTTATGATGAAATTTCAAATGAACTTTCGGATTATAATGGAAAAAGTGTGGATATATATGTAAATCCAAGGTTTGTGTCGGTGATGGTTGGTCACAAACGTGAAAATATCGAAAGATGGAAATCAGAGCTTGGGCTAAGTGATATAAACATTTTGCAGGATGAGAATGTTAAGCCCGGCGAGTGGAGGATAATATGTATTTAAAGGGACTTAAAATGCAGGGATTTAAATCCTTTGCGGATGAGATAACGCTTGATTTTTCGAGCGGCGTAACGGCTATTGTAGGCCCGAATGGAAGCGGAAAGAGTAATATATCCGATGCTGTACGCTGGGTTTTGGGTGAGCAAAGCGCTAAATCTTTGCGTGGAGCAAAGATGGAGGACGTTATATTTAACGGAACACAGAAAAGAAATCCGCTCGGCTTTGCAGAGGTTACGCTCGTTTTGGAAAATAAGGATAAGATTTTCCCAATTGAATTTGATGAGGTTGCTGTTACAAGAAAGGTTTTTGCTTCGGGCGAAAGCCAGTATATGATAAACAAAACGCCTTGCCGTCTTAAAGATATCCTCGAGCTTTTTATGGATACCGGTCTTGGTCGTGACGGCTATTCTATGATTGGTCAGGGTAAAATTGAGGAGATTTTGTCTACCAAATCAGAAGACAGACGTCAAATATTTGAAGAGGCAGCAGGAATTTCCAAGTACCGTTACCGCAAGGAAGACTCCGAGCGTAAGCTTGGTCGTACAGAGGAAAATATCTCCCGAGTTGCTGACATCATTTTAGAACTTGAAAATCAGCTTGAACCGCTTGAAAAACAGTCGGAAAAGGCTAAGAAATATCTTGTGTTAAAAGAGGACCTTAAAATATATGAGGTCAATGCGGCTCTTTCTGTTATTGGTGAGAGTAAGACGCAGATGGCAGAACTTGAGGAAAAATATCAGACTGTATCCGGTCATTTAGAGGTGGCTAAACGTGATATGGAAAAAGCCGAGCACGAACAGGAAGAGTTTTACCAGACTGCGCGTGACAAGGAGGAAAGCGTACGCCAAAATGAACAGGAATTAAGGGATGCCGAATCGCAGATAAGTATGGATAAAAGCGAGGTAGAGGTTTTATCAAACACTATAAAGGGTAATGTTCAGCTTATCGAGCGAATTGAGGCAGAGGTGCGCGAGCTTGAGGCAAGAAGACTCGAGATTAAAAATGATGTAAACAAAGCCGAAGAGGAATAGAAGAGCTTTATAATCATTAAAAATAATAAAGAAGAAGAAATCAAAGAGCTTAATTTAAAGAGCGAAGAGCTCTCTGACGGAGCAGGAAAACAGAATGAATATATTGAAGGATTAAAAGATGCGATGGTTGAGTCTTTAAATCTTCTAAGTGATTGTAAGATTAAGCTTTCAAATGAAGAAATTATCCGTCAGGGACTTAAAAGCCGAGTTTCAAGTGTCGATGACGAGCTTGACAAAAGAAATGCAGGCTTTAAAGAGCTTATGGATAAAATAGACTCTTTAAGCAAAGAAAAAGAGCGCAAAGAACAGTTTATTTTAGATATCGAAAGCCGTATGGCGAGTGAGATTGAGGAGAAAAAAGCGCTTTCTGACGAATTAATCAGCGCTACAAAACGTCTCGCACAGATAAATATTGAGCTTAACGAGAAAGAAACAAGGCTTAATATGCTTCGTGCTATGGAACAAAGCTTTGAGGGTTACAGCAAGAGCGTAAAGGAAATTATGCAGAGGCATAAAGACGGCGAGCTCAAAAATGCTAAGATTTATGGACCTGTTTCTAAACTTATATCGGCAGATGCTGAATATATGCAGGCCTTAGAGGCGGCGCTCGGCGGTTCGATGCAAAACATAGTTGTTGAAGACGAAGAAGACGCAAAAAAAGCGATTAAATTCCTTAAAAATGCTAAATGCGGACGTGCGACATTTATGCCCGTAAGTGCAGTTTGCGGAAGTGAATTAGACGTTTCAAAAATCTGCAAGGAAAGCGGATTTTTGGGGCTCGCACACGAGCTTGTCAGCTATGATGCAAAATATGGTGAAATAATTAAAAATCTGCTTGGTAAAACAGTTGTAATTGAGAATATGGACCAGGCGATTAGTGTATCACGAAAGTATAAAAATACATTTAGAATAGTTACCCTGGGCGGAGAACTGTTT
This sequence comes from Clostridia bacterium, assembly GCA_045578185.1. Taxonomy (GTDB): domain Bacteria; phylum Bacillota; class Clostridia; order UBA1381; family UBA9506; genus RGIG1666. Next base: position 13,507 of record JAZNJS010000038.1, on the reverse strand, counting down.
AATGTCGGCGGAAGCATCTCCGGCGGAAGCTCAAACAGACACGCAAGCTTAATGGGTCGCGAAAAAGAAATTAAGAAGCTTGAGCAGGACGCGACTGCATTAAAACGCGAATTAGAGCTTAAGAACAAAGAGCTCGATGAGTTTGAGAAAAAGCACAATGAGCTTGAATTTGCTATTGCCAAAAGCGAGGATATGCTCCGTGAAAACAAGGAGATTTTGATAGTGGTTAATCAGGAGATTGCTCACAATAAAGAGCTTTCCGAAGACCTTTCAGAAACTAAAATGCGCCTTGAAAAAGAAAAGGCTGAAATCATGGCTAAGGTGGCTGAATCTGAAAGTTCAACAGCTGAACTGACTAAAAAAATAGCGGGCGAAGAAACAGTTATAGCACAAAAGCGTGCAGAAATTAATAAACTTGAGCAGGAATTTGAAGCAGTAATGATTAAAAAGCAGAGAATTGCTGATCGTGTTGTTGAAATTACTGTAGAAAAGTCTGCTATCGAAAAAGATATTGAGGTTTTAGACGAAAAGATTGCAGCGCTTATGCGTGATGACAGACAAAATCGCAATAACGCTGAGCTCAGAAACAGTGAAATTAATGATATTAAAGTTAAAAATGAGCAATTTAAGACTGATATAGAAAACAAACAGGAAAATATTCTTTTAATGAATCAAAAAACAGATGAATACCGCATGGCAATATCTGCTTTGCTGGGTGAAAAGTCTGATTTTGAAGAAAAATCCCGTGCTATGCAGCTTCGCTCTAAAGAACTGCGTGAAAATGTATATCAGCTTACGAATGATTTTAACCGCATTGAAACCAAAAAAGTTAAACTTGAAGTTGAGCTTGAAAATACGGTTAATCGTTTGTGGGATGAATATGAACTCACGCATTCAGACGCTTTGGCATACAAAAAGGATGACCTTGGCACGAATGTTGTGATTAACAGACGAATTGCAGAGCTTAAAGGAAAAATTCGTGAACTTGGAAATGTAAATGTTGATGCAATTGAAGAGTTTAAGTCTGTAAAGGAAAGATATGAATTCTTAACAGGGCAGCGTGATGATTTGGAAAAGGCAAAGGCTGACCTGTTAAAAATCATAGAAGAAATGACAAAAGTTATGAAGAAACAGTTTGAGGAAAAATTCATTCAGATTAACAAATTCTTCAAGAGCACTTTTGTTGAACTGTTTGGAGGCGGAAGTGCAGAGCTTACTCTTACTGACCCGCAAAATGTATTGGAGTGCGGTATCAATATTGATGTTCAGCCCCCTGGAAAGAAACTGCAAAGCTTATCACTTCTTTCTGGTGGAGAAAGAGCGCTTTCTGCTATTGCACTTTTGTTTGCAATACTAAAAACCCGTCCAACACCGTTCTGTTTCCTGGATGAGATTGAGGCTGCGCTTGACGATGTAAACGTGTATCGTTTTGCAGATTATGTTAAAAACTACAGTAAGGATACGCAGTTCATCATAGTAACGCACAGACGTGGAACTATGGAAAGTGCCGACGTTATTTACGGAGTTACAATGCAGGAAAAAGGTGTATCGAAACTTTTGCAACTTAATATTAATGAAATTGCAGGTTAGTAATTGCAATTTGAGTTTTAATGTGATATAATTAAGCAGTTAGATTGAAAAAAGGAGGTTGGTAATATGCAAGTGAAAGCGCCAAGAGGTACGCATGACGTATTACCCGCTGATGTATATAAGTGGCACAGAATAGAGCATGAGATTCGCCGTCTGTGCGTAGAATACGGTTACAGCGAAATTCGTACTCCTATGTTTGAGCATACGGAGCTTTTTGAAAGAGGTGTCGGTGATACCACTGATGTTGTTCAAAAAGAAATGTACACATTTTTAGATAAAGGTGACAGAAGTATAACATTAAAGGCAGAGGGCACAGCTCCGGTTGTGCGCAGCTTTGTGGAACATTCGTTATATGCTAATCCTCAGCCGTCAAAGCTTTATTATATTTCGCCTTGCTTCAGATATGAAAAACCGCAGGCTGGAAGGCTCAGAGCTTTCCATCAGTTCGGAGTTGAGGCGTTTGGCGCTCACGGAGCAGCAATTGATGCAGAAGTTATTTCTCTTGCGATGGACCTTTTTAGAAGACTCGGAATAGGCGGTGTTGAGCTTAACATCAACAGCATTGGCTGTCCTGAGTGTAGAAAGGTTTATAATGAGAAATTAAGAGAGTTCTTTAAACCGCATCTTGATGAGCTTTGCGAAACCTGCCGCCAAAGATATGAGAAGAATCCTCTCAGAATTTTAGACTGTAAGTCCAAAGAGTGTAAAGAGATTTATATGAAAGCACCTATTCTTTTGGATTGTATCTGTGACGATTGTAGTGAGCACTTTGAGCAGCTTAAGTCCTACCTTGATGAGATGGGAATAGCTTACAATGTTGATGGAACCATTGTCCGAGGTCTTGACTATTATACAAAAACTGTTTTTGAGATTGTTTCGAAAAACATTGGAGCACAAGGAACTGTTTGCGGTGGCGGTCGTTATAACGGACTCGTTGAGGAATTAGAAGGTCCTGATACTCCTGCAGTTGGTTTCGGTCTTGGTATGGAACGCCTGATGCTTTTGATCGATAATCTCGGCATTGAGCTTGAAAACAACGAATCTCCTGAAATTTTTGTTGCAAACATCGGTAAAAATGCAGATGTATATGTACAGAAATTAATATATAATCTTAGAAAAGACGGAATTCGTGCTGAAAGAGATTACTTAGAGCGTAGCGTTAAAGCTCAGATGAAATTTGCAAATAAAATCGGTGTTAAGTATTCGCTTGTTTTAGGCGATGACGAGATAAATAATGGCAAGGCTAATGTTAAGAATATGGAAACCGGCGAAAGCACAGAGGTCTTGCTCGATAAAATTTCAGAGTATATTAAACAGAACAGATAAATTGGAGGACAAGGTAATATGGAAACTATTCAGGGATTAAAAAGAACTCGCCGTTGCGGCGAATTCACTTTGGCAGATGTAGGTAAAACCGTAACAGTTATGGGTTGGACACAGGTATATCGTAATCTTGGTGGCGTAATATTTGTTGACCTCCGTGACAGAAGCGGTATTTTGCAGGTTGTTTTCAATATTGAAAACGATAAAGAGATGTTTGAAAAGGCAGACACAGTTCGCAGTGAGTATGTATTGGCTGTAACGGGTGAAATTGTTAAACGTGCACCGGAGACAGTTAATGATAAAATCGCAACCGGTGAGGTTGAGCTTAAGGCAACTGAACTTCGCATTCTGTCTAAAGCTGAAACACCTCCGATTTATATCGAGGAGAACTCTAACGTACGTGAAGAAGTTCGTCTTAAATATCGTTACCTCGATTTAAGACGTCCGGATATGCAGCGCTTGATGGAACTTCGTCATCGTGTATGTAAGCTTGCTCGTGACTACTATGATGAGAACGGCTTTTTGGAAATCGAAACACCGATGCTTATTAAATCTACACCTGAGGGCGCTCGTGATTATCTCGTGCCCAGTCGTGTGCATCCGGGTTCTTTCTATGCACTTCCACAGTCACCGCAGCTTTATAAGCAGCTTTTGATGGTATCCGGCATGGACAGATACTTCCAGATTGCAAAATGCTTCCGTGACGAGGACCTTCGTGCTGACCGTCAGCCTGAGTTTACCCAGATTGACCTTGAGATGTCCTTTGTTGAAGAAGAAGATGTTATGAGCATGAACGAAGGATTTATGAAGAAAATCTTCAAAGAAATCCACGGCATTGACCTTGAAACACCTTTTCGCCGCATAACTTACAAAGAGGCTATGGACCGCTTTGGTTCTGACAAGCCGGACACACGTTTTGGTTTAGAGCTCATTAACCTTTCTGATGTTGTTAAAGACTGCGAATTTAAAGTGTTCGCTGATGTTATTAAAAAAGGCGGTAGTGTTCGTGCAATCAACTGCAAGGGCGGAGATGCAAAACTTTCTCGCCGTGACCTTGACAGTTTAGTTGATTTCGTTAAAATTTATAAGGCTAAGGGTCTTGCTTGGATAGTTGTAGGTGAGAACGAGCTTAAATCTCCTATCACCAAGTTCTTCAAGCAGGAAGAAATCGATGCAATGCTTGCTAAAATGGAAGCAGAAGTTGGCGATATCATTATGATTGTTGCTGACAAAGACCAGGTTGTATATGATTCTTTGGGCGCTCTCCGTTTGGAGCTTGCTAAACGCTTCGACTTGATTCCTGAGGGTAGCTATGACCTTCTGTGGGTAACTGAGTTCCCGCTCTTTGAGTACAGCGAAGAAGAGGACCGTTTTGTTGCTAAACACCATCCGTTCACCATGCCGATGGTTGAAGACATCCCGATGCTTGAGACCGAGCCGCATAATGTTCGTGCTAAAGCGTACGATATGGTATTTAACGGCAACGAGGTTGGCGGCGGAAGTATCCGTATCAACAACCCGGAGCTTCAGGCAACAATGTTTAAAGCATTAGGATTTACCGAAGAAAGCGCAAAAGAGCGTTTTGGTTTCTTACTTGAGGCGTTTAAATACGGCACACCTCCGCACGGTGGTATGGCGTATGGTCTTGACCGTTTGGTAATGCTTCTTGCTGGTCGCGAAAGCATTCGTGACGTTATTGCATTCCCGAAAGTTAAGGACGCATCTGAAGTAATGAGTGGTGCACCTGGTTTGGTAGATAAAAAGCAGCTTGGTGAGCTTAATATTAAGTGCGATATTCCTGAGGAAGAAAAGTAAAATATTTTACTTTTGTTCACAAAATATACACATATATCTGATACAATAAGCATAAGTGCCGCATACATTCGTGTGTGCGGCATTGTTTAAACAATAAACGGGAGGACTTGCATATGGTTGAAATTAAAAATTTGACCAAAAAATATGGAGATAATCTGGCAGTCGATAATATTTCATTTACTGTGAAAAAAGGTGAAATATTAGGATTTTTAGGCCCGAATGGTGCAGGGAAATCTACGACTATGAACATACTTACTGGTTACCTTTCGTGCACAGACGGTGAGGTAAAAATTGATGGTTATGATATTTTAGATAATCCCATTGAAGCGAAAAAAAGAATAGGATATCTTCCTGAGCATCCGCCGCTTTATATGGATATGACGGTTTTAGAGTATCTTGATTTTGTATATGAGTTAAAAGGTGTGACAGAAAATAAAGATGAGCACCTTAACAAAATTATGGAAGCAGTTAAGATTACGGATGTAAAAAGCAGGCTGATTGCAAATCTTTCCAAGGGATATAAACAAAGAGTAGGCCTTGCGCAAGCTATGATTGGGAATCCTGAAGTTTTGATTCTGGACGAGCCCACGGTTGGACTTGACCCGAAGCAGATTATTGAAATCCGTGATGTAATCAAAAAACTTGGAAGAGACCATACGGTTATCCTGTCATCACATATTCTACAGGAAGTTAACGCAATATGTGAGCGTGTTATCATTATAAACAAAGGACGTCTTGTTGCAAGTGATACCGCAGAAAACCTTGGAAAAACAATTTCTAACGAAAATAAATTCCAGCTTCGTGTTGCGGGCAGTGAGCGCACGATTTTAGATGCTCTTGAGGGAATAGGTGGAATTAAGTATATTAAATCCTTGGGCAGAAAAGAAAGCGGCACAATTGACTTTGTGATCGAGGCTGAGCCGAACGTGGATGTAAGGACTCCTATATTTAATGCACTTGCGCAGAACGGCTTGCCTATTCTTGCCATGCAGGCTATGGATTTAAGTCTTGAAGATATCTTTTTGGAAGTAACACAGAATTCTGCTGCAATTGATGCAGTTTATGACAATGTCAGTGAAGATGAGGTAGAAATTGTTGACGCTGCTAAAACCGAAACAAAAGCAAGTGTTGCAGAAGCGGCAATTGCGGCACCTGTAGCTGAGCCTGCTCCAAAAGCTGAATTTGCTGAAGTTGCTCCTCGCGCAGTCGCAGCAGAAAAAGCAGAGATAGCAAATAAAGTAGAAGAGGAGGGCGAAAATAATGAAAGCGATATTTAAAAGAGAATTTAAGGCATATTTTAAATCGCCTATAGGCTTTGTGTTTTTAGCAGCCTTTTTCGCATATGCCTCTTTGATGTTTGTTTTTATCAATTTAAGCGGACAGATGACACTTATGAAGTATTTCTTTGAAAACATAAGTCTCATATTCATTTTTGTTATTCCCGTACTTACTATGCGTACCTTTGCAGAGGAACGCAAGAGCAAAACTGACCAGCTTTTGTTGACTGCGCCCGTTAAGGTAACGGACATTGTTTTGGGAAAGTTTTTTGCTGCGGCAGCTGTTTTACTTGTAGCAGTAGTAGCAACTATGTTTTATGTGGTAGTACTCAAGTGCTATGGTGAACCTGTGTTGAGCGAAATTTTCATAGGCTATCTTGGACTGTTTTTGATGGGAACTTTCTTTATATCAATCGGGTTGTTCTTATCCTCGCTCACACAGAGCCAGGTAATAGCAGCAGTATCAACACTTGGAATCATATTCTTTTTATGGTTCTCTTCAAGTATCAACCTTCAGTTTTCGGCAATGCTCTCAGGAGCGCTGAGTTGGCTTGGCGTTGCACTTGATTGGCTTGTTGACTTTTTAGCGATTAACAATCGTTTTGCTGATTTCACATTGGGTGTGCTTAATTTTGTGCCCGTGTTCTATTTTGTAAGCTTGACAGCACTGTTTTTACTGTTGACTGTGCGAGTGATTGAGAAAAGGCGGTGGAAATAAGCAATGAATAAAAATAAGAAAGCATTGAGATATTCGCTGAACTCATCAGTTATAATTGTCGGAGCAATTATAATAACGCTCCTTTTAAATGCAATTTTAGTAACGTTAAATGACAGATTTTCTCTGGAGATTGACTTTACAGAAGACGGTATTTATGAGCTTACAGACACTACAAAAGAACTTTTGGATAAACTTGAAGATGATGTTGAAGTTTTAATGTTTACTGACGGAACAGAGGCTGAGGTTGTCACAATGACCAAAACTGTTCTCAGTAAATATACACAGCATTCAGGCAAAATTTCCGTTACCGAGATTGACCTTGTTAAAGACCCGTCTGCGATTGCTGCATATCAGAATATAATTGAGGTTGATAAGTTCGCTCTTGCATCTTTGGTGTTAAAAAGTGGTGGAAGGAATGAATTTGTAAGTGCTGCAAACTTCATTACAACAGATGGATACAGTAACATTGAGCGCTCTGTAACTTCAAAACTTGTAAACTTTGTTGACGGAATGTCACTATCCGATATCACGTTTACTACTGGACACGGCGAGACAAAAGCTAGTGCAACGGAAACGGTTTTGGAAACTGATGCATACAATGTAAACGTGCTGGACACATTAACTCAGGATTTTCCGTCTGACAAAAATTCTATGGTAATCATTAATGCACCGCAGAATGATTTTTCTGCTGAAGAAATCGAGAAACTCGATGCATATTTAGACCGTGGCGGAAATGTAATGATTGCGTTTGACCCGCAGATAACGGAAAAACTTGAAAAGTTAGAAGGCTATCTTTTAGAAGACTGGGGAATAGCAAGAAACAACAATATAGTTGTTGATAACAAAGCAAGACTCAGCGGAACGCAGTATTCAATAGTTAACTTTGAGGACCACGAAATAGTGAACCCTGTTAAAGAGGGAGATAAGGTTGTAATATCTCCGCTTTCGGGAAGTTTCGATATCGCTCCTGAACTTCCGCGTGGAGTAGAGGCAAAAGCATTGCTTACCTCTACTGAGAATGCAACAGAAACTAATGTTGAAAGCCTTTATAGTGGTCAGTATATGCCTGGTGCAAAAACGGGTAAATTTAATCTTGTAGTTGCGGCAACACGCGAAAATGTTGTTTTAGAAGAGAACGTTACCTATACCGGCAGACTTATAGTTTGCGGTTCGGAGGGGATGTTTGACGGAATGCTTTTAGAATCACGTTTTGCAAACGAAGAGGTGTTCTTAAATGCGGTTAACTGGATGAAAGGCTCAGATTCCGGAATCTCTGTAAGAATCAAGAAAATGCCCGGTGGTTCACTTCTCATGTCATACGGTCATTTCTGGGTTTGGTTCGCTGCCTTAGTAGTAATAATCCCGTTGGGACTTTTGGTGGCAGGCTTAATCATCTGGCTCAGAAGAAGATACAGATAGAATATGATAATTTAACTGTAGCAAAATAAATCATTTTGCTACAGTTTTTTTGTTTTTTTAGAAAAACTTATGTTATTAGCTATCTCAAAAAATATTGAAAATAAAAAAGCAGAAATAATAAGTTTGTTTTTCTTCTTTTTTATTTGTTTTTTTTTGAAATTGTGTGTATGTTTTTTGAGAAAATACTTGCAAACCCTATTGGTTGAGCTAAAAAATCAGATTTCTGTATTTTTTTGAGTTCCAAAAAGAACACTTGACATTTTGCCTATAAAGAGGTACAATAAAATATATAAAGGAGGTATCGTTTTGATAAAATTAGTTATATGTGACCTTGACGGTACCTTACTGCCGCGAGGAGAGGAAAAACTCAGCTCGGTTGTGTTTGAAACCATAAGCCGACTTGCTGAAAAAGGTGTAGCTTTTGCGGTTGCCAGCGGGCGCAGTTATCATGAACTCAAAAGATTATTTTATCCCGTCTCCGATAAAATGTATTTTATAGCTTCTGATGGCGGACTGATGGTTAAAAATGAAGAAACCGTATATAGCGAGCCGATTCCTAAAACGGCACTTATAAGCCTTGCAAATGCAGCACGCACTCAAGGGTTCCCCGGAGTTATGTGCAGCGCGAAATATCTTTCATATTATATCTATGATTGTCCTAAGTTTGCAAAGTTTGTACATAAAAATCTATATCATCACGCTCTTGAGGCAACACGCCCCCAGGAGATAAAAGAGCCGATATACAAGGTTTCACTTTACGGTAAAAGGAAGATATCCTTGCCACAGGGATTATCAGGACAGTTAACTGCGGTTTATGATGGTAGAGGATGGCAGGACTTTGTATTAAAAGGAACAGATAAGGCTAAACCTATCAAACAGCTTCGGGAGATGCTGTCGGTTATGCCTGCTGAGACCTTGGTTTTCGGTGATAATCTAAATGATGTAAATATGCTTATAGCGGCTTCAAATTCCTATGCGGTATCAGGTGCAGCTGAAGAAGCAATCAAGGCAGCAGCAAATGTTACGGAAGATGTAATAAGTACTATTGACCGTTTGTGTTTTAAATAGAAGAAAGAGGTGTGAACTAATGTTACGTGCAGAAGACTTTAAAATTGAAAAAAGAGAGCGCATAACTAAACTTGTAGACGGATTGTTTGAATCTAATCCGCGGATTGAAGCTGACCGTGCGGTCCTCCTTACAGAGTCCTACCGTGCAACAGAGGGTGAGCCGATGATAAAGCGCAGAGCTAAAGCGTTTGCGCATATTCTGGAGAATTTGCCTGTTACAATCAGACCTAATGAGCTTATCGTAGGTGCTGCAACTGTCGCTTCAAGAAGTTGCCAGGTTTTCCCGGAGTATTCTTTTGAGTGGCTTGAGAGCGAGTTCGACACAATCGCAACCCGTTCTGCAGACCCGTTCTATATTTCGGAGGAAACTAAGAGCACTTTGCGTGAAACATATAAATATTGGAAGGGTAAAACTTCAAGTGACCTTGCTACATCGTATATGGCGCCTGAAGCTCTGCTTGCTATTGAGCATAACATCTTCACTCCCGGCAACTATTTCTACAATGGTGTAGGTCACGTTACGGTTGATTACGGTAAGATTCTTCGCGCTGGCTTTAATGGTGTAATCCACGAAGCTGAAGCAGCGCTTAAAAGAGCACAAATCACCGACCATGATTATGTAAAACGTTGTGAGTTTTTAGAGTCGGTTATTATAACAGCTAAAGCTGCTATTACCTTTGCAGCACGTTATGCCCAAAAGGCACTTGAAGAGGCAGAAAAATGCAGCGATCCGCAGAGAAAACGCGAACTTTTGATGATTGCAAATAACTGTGTTAAGGTTCCTGCTAATGGTGCAGAGTCTTTCTATGAGGCATGTCAGTCTTTCTGGTTCGTGCAGATGTTAATTCAGACTGAGTCAAGCGGCCACTCGATATCACCGGGACGTTTTGACCAGTATATGTATCCGTATTATAAAGCGGATTTAGACAGAGGCAGAATTACCCGTGAGGATGCTCAGGAGTATATTGACTGTCTGTGGGTAAAACTCAATGATATGAGTAAAGCCCGTGACGAAGCATCTGCTAAAGGGTTTGCCGGCTACAGTATGTTCCAGAACCTTATCGCAGGCGGACAGACAAGCGAGGGCGTTGACGCTACAAACGACCTTTCTTATATGTGTATTGAAGCAAGTATGCACGTTATGTTGCCGCAACCGTCACTTTCAGTCAGAATATGGAACGGCACACCACACGAATTTATGATTAAAGCAGCAGAGCTTACTGCTACAGGAATCGGTCTTCCGGCATACTACAATGATGAGGTTATCATTCCGGCACTTGTCAGCCGTGGACTTACACTTGCTGATGCCCGTGATTACAACATCATCGGTTGCGTTGAGCCGCAGAAATCAGGTAAAACTGATGGTTGGCACGATGCCGCATTCTTCAATATGTGTCGTACACTTGAGCTTGTTTTCTCTAACGGTGTTGATAAGGGTGTACAGGTTGGTCCTAAAACCGGCGATGTAACACAGATGAAGACTTTTGAGGAATTCTATGATGCTTATAAAAAGCAGAATGAATATGCAATTGAGCTTATGGTAAATGCAGATAACGCTATTGATATGGCTCACGCTGAGCGTTGTCCGCTTCCGTTTGAATCTTCAATGATTGAGGATTGTATCGGTCGCGGTAAATCTGCGCAGGAGGGTGGAGCAATCTATAACTTCACCGGTCCGCAGGGCTTTGGTGTAGCTAATATGGCTGACTCTCTCTACGCTATCAAGAAGCTCGTATTCGAAGAGAAGAAATTTACTTTGGCAGAGCTTAAAGAAGCGCTTGAGCACAACTACGGCAAAGAACTGTCAGACGAAAAGAATGCAGAGATTGTTCAGGGAGTTGTGCAGGAACTTGTTAAGCAGGGAGCTAAACTTGATGAAGCTCAAATTGCTAACATTGTTCAAATGGTTAAGAGCAACACTTCAGCTTCTCCGAATGCTGCAAGATACGATGAAATTCACGAAATGATAGAAGCGGTTCCAAAGTTCGGTAACGACATCGCAGAAGTTGATGCTTTTGCAAGAGATGTTGCATATACATATACACGTCCGCTTGAAAAATATAAGAATCCGCGTGGTGGACGTTTTCATGCGGGGCTTTATCCGGTTTCAGCAAACGTACCGCTTGGTGCACAGACTGGTGCAACTCCTGACGGACGTTATGCTTACACTCCGGTTGCTGACGGTGTTTCACCTTCAGCCGGCAGAGACGTAATGGGTCCGACTGCAGCAGCTAACTCCGTTGCTAAACTTGACCATTTTATAGCGTCAAACGGAACACTGTTTAATATGAAATTCCATCCGTCTGCACTCAAAGGACGCACAGGCCTTGAAAACTTTACTGCATTAATCCGTGCATACTTTGACCAGAAAGGAAGCCATATCCAGTTTAATGTTGTCAGCAGAGAGACTCTTCGTGATGCACAGTTGCATCCGGAGAACTATAAGACCTTGGTTGTTCGTGTTGCTGGTTACAGCGCACTCTTTACAACTCTTTCACGTTCTTTGCAGGATGATATCATTAACAGAACAGAGCAAAGTGGTTTCTAATTTTCAGGCTGCTCTGAAAGGCTATAATTAGCGGAGGGAAATATGGATTTAGATTATATGAATGTCAGCGGAAGAATTTTTGACATACAAAAATATTCTATCCACGATGGCCCCGGAATCCGTACTATCGTATTTTTAAAAGGCTGTGTTTTGAGATGTCGTTGGTGCTGCAATCCTGAATCCCAGGAATTTAAGATTCAGGAAATGAAGACTGGTGGCAAGATAAAAACTGTAGGCCGTGATGTTACGGTTTCAGAGGTTATGGAAGAGGTAATGAAAGACCTGCGTTATTACAGACGCAGCGGTGGCGGACTTACGTTGTCGGGTGGCGAAAGTCTCTGTCAGCCTGAGTTTGCAGCAGCGCTTCTTCGTGCGGCTAAGGAAAATGGTATAAATACCGCAATAGAGTCTACTGCGTGCGCAAACTTTGAAACAATAGAAAAATTACTTCCGTATCTTGACTATTATTTAATGGATATAAAGCACATAAACAGTGAAAAGCACAAAGCGTTTACAGGTCGCTCAAATGAGCTCGTTTTAGAAAATGCTAAAAAGCTTGCAGTTAGTGCTAAAAACTTGATTATAAGAACTCCGGTCATTCCTACTTTCAATGATACAGAAGAAGAAATTGCCGAGATAGCAAAATTTGCGGCTTCGCTTCCTAATGTTAAACAGCACCATCTTTTGCCGTATCACAGGTTGGGTATGGATAAATATGAAGGATTGGGAAGAGAATACACATTAAAAGATATCGTACCGCCAACAGAAGAGCATATGCAAAGGCTTTTGGAAGTTGCAAGCGCATATGGTCTCGCTTGCCAGATTGGCGGCTGATAAACGAGGGAAAGGATAATTTCTATGTTAGAACCAAAGGATATACTTTCGCTTCAGGACAAGATGAGAATAGTTCAGGAACTTGTTCCCGGTAAACAGATAACCATTGCGCATATCATTGCAAACCCGGACAAAATTCTGTATAAAAAGCTTGGTCTTGACCCTGCGATTGATTATGCAAAAACAGCAATTGGTATTGTAACAATGTCTCCGAGTGAGACGGCTATTATTGCCGGAGATATTGCAATTAAATCTTCGGGCGTAGAGCTTGGCTTTGTTGACCGTTTCAGCGGAACGCTTATCGTTACCGGCACAGTCTCAGAAGTAGAAAGCTCTTTAAGAGCGCTTGTTGACTATACAAGAGATAAACTTGGATTTACTGTTTGTGAAATAACTCGTACATAGTCAGGCGGTGCCAAATGAAAAGAATTATTTTTATGGGCAGAAGTGAGTGCGGCAAAACAAGTCTTACGCAGGCTATGCGTGGCGAGAAAGTGAGATATAAAAAGACACAGTACATAAATCACTTTGATGTTATAATCGACACGCCGGGTGAATATGCAGAAAACTGTAATCTTGCAAGAGCGCTTGCACTTTATGCCTACGAATCGGATGTTGTTGGATTTTTACTTTCTGCAACAGAACCTTATTCATTGTATGCTCCTAACTGTACCAGTGCGGCAAATCGTGAGGTTATAGGCATTGTAACTAAAATAGACCGCGAGGACGCTAATCCGGAACGCGCAGAAAACTGGCTTAGATTGGCCGGTTGCAAGAAGGTATTTCACGTCAGCTCTAAAACAGGTGAGGGCATAAGTGATATATTAGAATATCTCAAAGAGGAAGGCGATGTCCTTCCATGGGAAAAGGAAAAAGAAGAAAAAACAACAAAATCCAACAAAAAAACAACAAAAA
>JAZNJS010000037.1:0-10022 GCA_045578185.1 Clostridia bacterium | reverse complement strand
CAATAAAAAGAGCTGTTCAATTGAACAGCTCTTTTTATTGTACTATTCTAATACATATACGGTGCAGGCTCTTCTGCCGAACTGATAACACTCATATTTTGTGTTGTAGCAAAGGTCCACTCTGTTTCCTTTGATTGCACCGCCTGTGTCTGCAGCAATTGCAAAACCGTAAACCCACGATTTCCCTCCGTCTGTTGATTCAACATAAACTTTTGAACCCAGGGGAATAACTCTTGGGTCAACGGCGATTACGCCGTATTTTGCAGGTAATCCTGTTGCTGTAAGACCGCCGTAGCCTCCGTTGCTTTCAGGGGATGGGTCATATGCGGTTGCGTTACAAGTAAGTACTTTTTTGTACTTTACTGCGCCCTTAGATGTCATTACAGTATTTTCTTCATATGTTCCGCGCTCAACGACTCTTTCTAAAGGTTCAACAATAACCTTCTGAGAAAGCATCAGTTTTTCTGTAACCTCGCCGTTTACGGTTGTAACCTGAAATGTTGCCACCGCCTTACCTGTGCGACCTTCTTTAATTACATTCTCGTATCCGACCTCTTTGTCGGGAAGCGGAATTACAGTCTCGTAAAAATCCATTATCTGATCTTCTTTAATAACTTCAATTGTGGTGCGAACAATGCTGGCATACATTCCTTCGGTAACCGGAGTACTGAGGTCAAGGCTGACTGCATCGTGTTCGCCGAGTGTAATATCTGCATCTTCTAAAGCTGCGCCGAAAGTTTCTTCACAACTGTAAATTTCCTTTAATTTGCCGCCGTCATTTAACAGAATTTTTTTGCCGCGAGTAATTATTAACTTATCATTATGTTTAATTCTTGAATGTAGTGGAGCAGACAATCTGTCTCCGCTGCGCAGAACAATGTTTTGTTCTGCAAGTGCTTCTTCAACAAATACCCTTGTTGTTGTAGCGGAAATAACCTTTCCACTATCTGTAATAGTAATTTGTTTCGTGCTTGTGAATCCGAAAAGGAAAACTGAAACTGATGCCAAAGTAAATAGCATCGCAAGAACCATCGGAATTCCACGGGTGGAATAACGATGAGAGTTTCCCTTGCCGTTTTTCGTAAACATTTAAAAACCTCCTCGTAATCATAACGCAGATATTACGAAAATGTTACAAAACTTGTCGAACGGTGATAATTATAAAACATTTCTGGCGCAAAGTCAAACAAATATGCCTTTTTAAACAAAAAACATTAAAATTAAATTTGAAAAATTTGGTCCGCAAATTCTGCAAACACGCCTATAGTCTATTTTAAGCACGAAATTGGATATTTATTCCAAAGAAATGGAATTTTTCGTTTTTTGTTTTAGAAATTACCTTATTATTCAATTATTTACCATAAAATGGTTGCAAATTACTCGTTGACGGTAATTGAATCCTCAATTTTTTCAAAGGTTTTGTTCCCGATACCGCTTACTTTCTTTAGGTCATATATGGTTTTAAACGGATGTTCTTTTCTGTAATCTATAATTCTCTGTGCGATAGTTTCACCTATTCCTTCTAAGTTGTCAAGCTCGTCTTTGGTAGCTGTATTTATGTTTATCTTTCCATTCGCACCTTTTATATTTGCTTTTTGAATCTCATCGGGTGTGGGCGAGGGTAAATCCGAAAAATATTCTGATGCTTCATAGCGATTTGCATTATTAAAGGAAGAGATGTTTTTATCGTGCATTAACAGATATGTACCAATAGCAGTAATAATAACGATTAAAACAGACCAGATAATTGCTTTGATAAGATTTTTATTCTTCATATATAATACTCCTTTTATAGATGTAAGTACGCAAATACTTTTTTCGACAAAAAATCTTATATCCCTTTTTTAGTGCTTTAAACACGCATTTTTAGTACTTTTTTTCTTAAAATACTGGAATTTTAACTTAGATTATGTTATCATATAATATATACTGAGTATTTTTGTGTATTTAAGTCAATCAAGATGATATATTACTTCGTAAAGGAGAATCAGAATAATGGCTGCAGCAAAGAAAAAAACGCAGACATCTGCTAAAACTAAAACAAAAAGAACTAGCAGTTCTTCGAAAAATACAACCGGGAGAACAAAAACTTCCGGGGATAATACTATGAGCCTTGAAATGTCAGCGTTTTTAACGGCTATATGCGGAATTTTGCTTGGGATATTTTTATATATTCCCTCAGGCTTTTTAGGTGAATGGATAAAATCTTTTTGCCTTGGACTTTTGGGAGTGCCGGCGTATGCTTTGCCGATTTATCTAATTGTTAATGGCATACATAGAGGAATAAATAAGAAATATGAAGAAAACAGAAAGAATTATTATCTTTCTTTGTTTGGCCTTTTAATAGTCAGCGGGATATTTCATCTGTTTTCGCTTCTGCCTGTATCTAACCCGTTTACTGTCGTGGGTATTTCCGATTATTTCGTGAATGGCTGTGAGGGATATGGCGGTGGTGTGCTTGGCGGTATAATAACCGATCTTCTTCGCAGTATGATTGGCCCTGTTGCAACAGGTGTTATCTTCTTTGCAATAATTATTATCCTTATTATGATAATAACAAAATGGTCGCCTGTTAAAGCGGCGCTTCGTGCAATTGTTCTTGCGGTAAGAGCAGCGAAAAAAACTGGCAAAGAAATTAAGGATGATGCCTTTGAGCAGAGACCTGTATCAAGTCCTAAAACCGAGCATGTATTAACTAAATCAAGAAAAATTGCTAATTTCTCTGATGATGAGGTTGTTCGAAAAGGCGGTTTTGCAAGTGATAAAATAGGCGTGGATGACGTAGCAACAAAACCTTATGATGATGAGGGATATATTCCCGAATCGTTAAGAGGAATCGGTGCGGACATGACCTTTGAAATTGATAATATTGATGAGATACTCGAAAATGCTTTACCACGGAAAATAGCTAATGATGTAAGTAACCACAATAATATAGAAAGAACTCATTCAGAAGAGCCGGAATATGCTGCAGATGAGGCAGATACTTTGAGTGATACCGGCAACGGAGCTGATGTGGTTTTTCCTGAAAAAGTTCAGGGTATGATTGACGTTTCTTCTGAAATTGAAGAAGAAATATATGAAAAAATTCCGTATACATTTCCCGATTATGATTTGCTTGATGATGCAAAGGGTGGAAATGACAGTGTAAATTCCCGTGATGAGCTTAAGGAAACAGCGCAGAAACTTATTGCCACACTTAAAAGCTTTAATGTTAATGCTAAACTTTTAAATGTAAGCAAGGGTCCTACTGTAACAAGATATGAGCTTAAACTTGGTGATGGAGTAAAGGTAAGTAAAATAGTTGGTCTTGCTGAAGATATAACTTTACGCCTCGCTGCAAGCAACGTGCGTATAGCACCTGTACCGAACAAGGAGGCGGTTGGTGTTGAGATTCCCAATAAGAGTATTGACACCGTACACATCCGTGAGGTTATTGATTCTGAAGAGTTCAGAAGTTTCCCGTCTAAACTTGCGTTTGCGTTGGGTAAAGATATAACCGGTAAAAATGTGGTGTTTGACATAGCAAAAATGCCGCACGTGCTGATTGCGGGTGCGACTGGCTCCGGTAAGAGTGTATGTATCAACACGCTTATTACAAGTATTATATATAAGTCTGACCCAAACGAAGTTAAACTCTTAATGGTTGACCCAAAGGTTGTTGAGCTTGGTATTTATAACGGAATACCACACCTTTTAATCCCTGTAGTAACTGACCCGAGACGTGCCTCTGGTGCGCTTTACTGGGCGGTGCAAGAGATGGTGAGACGCTACCAGATGTTTGCTGAATGTGACGTTAGAAATATGGATGGCTATAATGAATTAATCCGTGAAAAAGGCGGAGAAAATACTCTTCCGCACATAGTAATTATAATAGATGAGCTTGCTGACCTTATGATGGTTGCGCCGAATGAGGTTGAGGATTCAATCTGCCGATTGGCACAGATGGCCCGTGCTGCAGGAATGCATCTTGTTATCGCAACCCAGCGTCCGTCTGTTGACGTTATAACCGGTCTTATCAAAGCAAATATACCATCGCGTATTGCGTTTTCTGTATCATCGCAGATAGACAGCCGTACAATTTTAGACACGGGCGGCGCAGAAAAACTTCTTGGTCGTGGCGATATGTTGTTTGCGCCTGTGGGTGCATCCAAACCGACAAGACTTCAGGGTGCATTTATCTCTGATAAAGAGGTAGAAAGAGTAGTTGACTTCATTAAAAACGGTTCTAAAGCCCGCTATGATGAAGATATAATGGAAAAAATAGAAAACGGCAAGCCGGTAAACATAAATGAGCCGAACGGTGATGCAGGGGATAATGATGAGCTTCTGCCCCGTGCTATTGAGATTGCGGTTGAGTCAGGAAAGATTTCAGCGTCTTATCTCCAGCGCAGATTAAAGGTAGGCTTTTCCCGTGCTGCCCGTATGATTGACCAGATGGAAGAAAGAGGTTGGATTGGACCGCCTGAGGGAAGTAAGCCGCGTGAAGTGCTACTTACCAAAGAAGATTATCTGGAAATGAGTTTACAATAATTGATAGTTGAGAGGACAATATGAACGGAATTGATGCAGGATTTTTGCCGGTCACAAAAGAAGAGATGCAAAAGCTTGGCTGGGACAGGCTTGATTTTCTGTACCTTTCCGGAGATGCATACGTTGACCACCCGAGTTTCGGGCATGCAATAATAACTCGTGTTTTAGTTGCCGAAGGCTACAGAGTTGGAATAATAGCTCAGCCGAAATGGCAGGATGCAGAAGATATAAAAAGACTTGGAAGACCAAGGCTTGGTGTCTTGGTCGGGGCGGGTAATATGGATTCTATGGTGAATCACTATACTGCGGCAAAAAAACTTAGACACGATGATATGTATTCGCCTGGCGGAAAAGCCGGATTTCGTCCTGACCGTGCAACGATTGTATATTGTAATCGTGTGCGTGAGGCTTTTGGAGATATTCCAATAATTATCGGCGGTATTGAGGCGAGTCTAAGACGGTTTTCGCATTACGACTATTGGTCGGATAAAGTTCGCCGTTCTATATTGGTTGACAGCCGTGCGGATTTGCTTATTTATGGTATGGGTGAAAAACCGATTGTAGAGATAGCAGATGCATTGGATAAAGGTACGCCGATAAAGGAAATTACTAACGTGCGCGGTACTTGTTATCTTACAAAAGAAGCCCCCGCGGCAGGGGATAATATCAAATATGTTCCCTCGTTTGAGGAAACCCGTGACGATAAAAGAAAATATGCTGAATCTGTCCGCATAGAGAGTGAAGAGCAGGACGGAATAAGAGGAAAGGTGCTTGTACAAAAGCACATTGACCGCTACCTTGTGCAAAATCCGCCAACTCTTCCGCTTACACAAAAAGAAATGGACAGGGTATATTCTTTGCCTTACGCAAGAACATACCACCCAATGTATGAAGAAGCTGGAGGAATCCCTGCAATAACAGAGGTTAAGTTCAGTTTAACAAGTGTCAGGGGATGCTTTGGCGCCTGCAATTTTTGTGCCCTTGCATTCCATCAGGGAAGAACCATCCAAACACGCAGTCATAAGTCAATAATTGCAGAGGCGCAGAAATTTTTGCACGAGCCTGATTTTAAAGGCTATATCCACGATGTTGGCGGTCCGACAGCTAACTTCAGGCAGACTGCCTGTGAAAAGCAGAAAAAAGCAGGGGTGTGCAAGGACAGACAATGCCTGTTTCCTAAACCATGCCCCGCTATGAAAGCAGACCACAGCGATTATTTAGAGCTTTTGAGAAAACTCAGAGCGCTCCCGGGTGTTAAAAAAGTATTTGTGCGCTCAGGTATCCGTTTTGATTATCTTTTGGAAGATAAGGACGATAGTTTTTTCCGCGAAATGTGCGAGCATCATATAAGCGGTCAGCTCAAAGTTGCTCCGGAACATATTTCGCCAAATGTATTAAAATATATGGGCAAACCATCAAGGAAAGTTTATGATGCGTTTGTAGATAAGTTTTATAAAATAAATGAAAAACTTGGCAAAAAGCAATTTTTAGTGCCGTATCTTATGTCTAGCCATCCGGGCAGTACGCTTAATGATGCCATAGCTTTGGCGCTGTATTTAAAAGAACACCACATAACACCTCAGCAGGTGCAGGATTTTTATCCCACGCCGGGCACGGTGTCAACCTGTATGTTCTATACGGGAATTGACCCGCGAACCATGGAGAGCGTGTATGTGCCGAAAACGCCGGAAGACAAGGCTATGCAGAGGGCGCTTTTGCAATATAAGAATCCGGATAACTATAATACAGTTTACAAAGCACTTGTAAAAGCCGGCAGAGAAGACTTAATCGGCTTTGGCCCTGAGTGCCTTATAAGACCTAAAAGAGAATTAACCGTTAAAGGAGGAAATAAAAAGAATGAAAGCAAAAATACTGGACGGAAAAATGGTTTCAGCAAGAATCAAAGAGGAACTAAAGCAAGAGGTAAAAAAACTGAAAGAAGAAAAAGGCATTGAGCCGGGTCTTGCAGTAATTATTGTTGGTGAAGACCCTGCATCTAAAATATATGTTCGCAATAAAAAACTTGCCTGCGAGGCTATAGGTATTCGCTCCGAAGAATATGCTCTTCCTGAAGAAACCACACAGGAAGAACTTTTGGCAATAGTAGAGGAGCTTAACCACAAAAAAGGAATTCACGGTATTTTGTGTCAGTTGCCTTTGCCTAAACATTTAGATGAAGAAGCGGTAATAAACGCAATTGCACCTAAAAAGGATGTAGATGCTTTCCATCCTGTAAACGTTGGAAAAATTATGATAGGTAACTATGATTTTCTGCCTTGTACCCCTGCTGGAGTTATGGAGCTTATAAAGGAAAGTGGCATAGAGGTAAAAGGCAAAGAATGTGTTGTAGTAGGCCGCAGTAATATTGTAGGTAAGCCAATGGCAATGTTGCTTCTTCACGAGCACGGAACAGTAACCATATGCCACTCAAAAACCCGTGACTTAAAAGAGGTGTGTCTTCGTGCTGATATTTTGGTCGCGGCAGTCGGTGTTCCTGAGCTTATTAAAGGTGATATGATAAAAGAGGGAGCAGTAGTTATCGACGTTGGAATGAACAGACTGGCAGATAAAAGACTGGTCGGCGACGTTGAGTTTGAAACGGCGGCAGAGCGTGCGCAGGCTATCACACCCGTACCAGGCGGTGTAGGTCCGATGACTATTGCTATGCTTATGAAAAACACGGTTAAAGCTGCGACATTATGAAATAATTATGAAATTTAATTTTTGAGGGTAAATTATCCTTGCGAATTTAATTTTAACGTGATATAATGTATTTTAAGAAAATATTGCCTATTGTTTTGTGAGTAAGCTGCGGGCAGAGAAAAAATATACAGGAGGAATAACAAATGGAAGTAAGATGCGCTTCGAATCCGAAGGATGTCAAACATTACACGACAGAAAGATTAAGAGAGGAGTTCCACATCAGCGGACTTTTCACAAATGATAACATCAAAATGGTTTATAGCCATATTGACAGAATCATTACTGCAGGTATTATGCCTGTAACAAAGGAGCTTAAGCTTGAGGGTGGCAAAGAGCTTGCTTCTGAATATTTCCTTGAAAGACGCGAAATGGGATGTATCAACGTCGGCGGTAAAGGTATTATCACTGTAGATGGAACCGAGTATGAGCTCAATCCGCGTGATGGCCTCTACGTTGGTATGGGCAATAAAGAAATTTCATTCAAATGCGTAGATGCGGCAAACCCGCCGAAGTTCTATGTATCTTCCTGCCCGGCACATGCATCATACCCGATTGCAAAAGTTGATATTACAAAAGCTAAGAAAGTTCCTTGTGGCTCTGTCGAAGAGTGCAACAAGAGAGTAATCAACCAGTACATCCATCCTGAAGTTATTAAGAGCTGTCAGCTCGCTATGGGCCTTACAGAGCTTGAAGTTGGTTCTAACTGGAACACAATGCCTTCACACACTCATGACAGAAGAATGGAAGTTTATCTGTATCTTGATATGGGTGAAAATGACGCTGTATTCCATATGATGGGTGAACCGAAAGAAACCAGACACATCATTATGCACAATGAAGAAGCAGTTATCTCTCCAAGTTGGTCTATCCACAGCGGTGTAGGTACTAAAAATTATTCTTTCATTTGGGCTATGTGCGGCGAAAATCAGGAATTTACCGATATGGACCACATCGAAACTAAGGAGCTGCTCTAATAAAGCCTCCTGCTAATACATATTAAAAATAGAGAGGAAGAATTTAAATGTTTAGTTTAAAAGGTAAAGTTGCTCTCGTAACAGGAGCATCATACGGTATCGGCTATGCAATTGCTAAATCATATGCTGAGGCTGGCGCAACAATCGTATTTAACGACATCAAGCAGGAGCTTGTTGACAAGGGTATAGAAAGCTACAAAGCTGACGGCATCGATGCTCACGGCTATGTTTGTGACGTTACAAACGAAGATGCAGTTAACGAGATGGTAGCTAAAATTGAAAAAGAAGTTGGCGTTATCGATATCTTAGTTAATAACGCAGGTATCATCAAGAGAATCCCGATGTGCGAAATGACCGCTGCTGAGTTCAGACAGGTTATTGACGTTGACTTAAACGCTCCGTTCATCGTATCTAAAGCTGTTATTCCGTCCATGATTAAAAAAGGTCATGGTAAAATCATTAATATCTGCTCAATGATGAGCGAGCTCGGCCGTGAGACAGTTTCTGCTTATGCAGCAGCTAAGGGCGGTCTTAAGATGCTTACTAAAAACATCGCATCTGAGTATGGTGAGTTCAACATCCAGTGTAACGGTATCGGACCTGGATACATTGCAACTCCGCAGACAGCTCCGCTTCGTGAGAGACAGGCAGACGGTTCCCGTCATCCGTTCGACAGCTTCATTATTGCTAAAACTCCGGCAGCTCGTTGGGGAAATCCTGAAGATTTGGCAGGTCCGGCAGTATTCTTAGCAAGTGATGCGTCAAACTTCGTAAACGGACACGTTCTTTACGTTGATGGCGGTATCTTGGCTTACATCGGCAAACAGCCGTGATAATTAAATGCTGAAAAAATTAGGCTGTGACAAAATTTTTCGTTTTGTCACAGCCTTTTTGTTATTTATAAGAAAAAGTTTAAAAGATTGTAAAAAAATGCTTGCATTTTACTGAAAATGCTGATATAATGTTAATGTTGTTTTGCAAGTAATGAAATTTGATGATGCAATTGGAGGTGCAATATAGATGGCAAAGTGTGAAATTTGCGGCAAGGGAGTTACTTTCGGAATCAAGGTTAGCCATTCTCACAGAAGAAGCAACCGTACATGGAAACCGAACATCAGAAAGGTAAAAGCTATGGTGGCAGGTACACCGAAGACTATTTCTGTTTGTTCTCGTTGCCTGCGTTCCGATAAAATTACCAGAGCTTAATTAATCAGGCTTTAACCGTCGGCTTTTGCCGACGGTTTTTTGCTTTTTGTTTGTAAAAACAGAATATAAAAATTAAGACCAAAAGCGTGTGCGGTATTGATTTTTATATATATCTATGGTATAATTTTTATGTTTAATATAGTTTGAATTTATGAGGTGATATATAGTGATAAAGAAACTGTCGGCACCTACCAATATGACAGTTGGAGCACCGTGGAAGAATATAGTTATGTTTACGCTTCCTATGGTAATTGGAAATATTGCTCAGCAATTGTACAGTACGGTTGACAGTATAGTCGTAGGTAAATATATAGGTGATAATGCCTTAGCGGCTGTTGGAAGCGCTACACCGCTTATCAATATGCTACTGGTGCTTTTTATAGGCATATCTGCCGGTGCTAATATTATGGTATCGCAATATTTTGGTGCCAAAAATCGAGAAAGCCTTTCGCAGACAATAGGCAATTCAATAACTGTTACTTTTATTGCTTGCGCGCTCTTGATTTTGGTTGCGGCGCCGCTAATAAGGCCGATTTTGTTACGGCTAAACACGCCTGAATCAATTATTGACGGATGTGCGGATTACCTTATGATTTCTCTTATCGG
>JAZNJS010000036.1:0-11177 GCA_045578185.1 Clostridia bacterium | reverse complement strand
AGGAAGCACCGACAAATGTCGCAGTTTTAGGAAGATATATAATAACCCCTGAAATTTTCAAGCACCTGGAGAATACAAAACCGGGTGCGGGAGGAGAAATTCAGCTTACTGATGCACTTAAAACTCTTGCTAAAGAGCAGGAAATGTATGCCTATGATTTTGTGGGCAGAAGATATGATGTAGGCAATAAAATGGGCTTTCTGGAAGCGACGGTAGAGTTCGCATTAAGAAGAGATGACCTCGGAGCGGAGTTTATGGAGTATCTTAAAGGTATTGTTAAATAAAAGGAGATAAAGATGAAACTGTTTAGTAAAGTTGCGGCAATAGCAGCTATAGCGGCAATTCTTGTTACTGTTGTTCCGTGTGCGTATGCCGGCGAGGTTTATATCGAGGAAGTTGCGGTAGAAAAAACCGTTGTAAAAGGTGTGACATATCAGAATATCAAAAGACTTGATGATGCAGGCTGGCAGGATATACATATCGTGCGGGCTGACCTTACCGAGCCACATCTTAAGTTCAACGTGCTGCGCTCTGCGCAGGGCGTATCTTATCTTGAAACCACACTTGAGTCAGCTAAAAAGAATGACACCGTTGCGGCAATAAACGCTGACTTTTTTGCATCAAAACGTGGAGAAGCGGGTCGTGGTTCACCTGTTGGCATGGAGGTTATTGACGGAAAGTTTAATTCTACCTCTGCGACTGCCGAAGCGATGAACGTTCTTTATCAGCTTAAAGAAGACGGAGTGCTTTATTTAAACAGCTTTGTATTCGACATAACAGTTACAGCGCCTAACGGCGTGAGTGAGAAGGTATCTGCGCTTAATAAGTACGACGATATGAACGGGCTTGTTATGTATACTGATGCGTGGAATAATTTATCTTTGGGTGCGCAGGGTGCGGTTATGGAAATCGTTGTATCTGAGGACGGTGAGGTAATAGACAAACGCTTTGAAAGTGAGCCTGTTGAAATTCCTAAGGGCGGATACATTTTGACATCAAACCTTACCAAAAACACTTTTATTGATGACAATCTTCAGATTGGTGACAAAGTAAGTATCGAGATAACTACGACTCCCAACTACAAATTGATTGAAAATGCCGTAGGCGGCGGCGGAATAGTGCTGGCTGAGGGTAACGTTCCGTCAAGCTTTTCGCATAACATCACAGGCTATCAGCCACGCAGTGCGGTTGGTATAGATAAAAGCGGAAAAATTATAACTTTAGTGGCGGTTGACGGCAGAAGAAGCGGCGCTAAAGGTATGACCCAGACGCAGCTCGGCTATTTGATGGCTGACCTTGGTTGCTATAGTGCTATGAATTTAGATGGTGGCGGTTCAACGGCGCTCGTTTTAAAAGAAAAAGACGAGCAGCACATAGCGAACACTCCGTCAGACGGCTCGAGCCGCAAAGTTACCAATTCAATAGGCATAACATCTGATGCACCTGTGACATCAATAAACAAAATAAAAATTAAAACGGAAGACGACAAGGTGTTTAAAAATACATCTCGCTGTTTAACGATTGAGGCATATGACAAGTATGACCATATCTTAGATGTCGGTGCGGATAAAGTCACCTGGAGCGTAATAAAAGGCGACGGTTATATGGATAAAAACGTATTTAGACCGATCGCGGCAGGTGATGTGACGATAAGAGCTAAATACAAAGGTTTTTCTGACGAGATAAATCTTACGGTGCTCGATATGCCGCACCGAATGGCGTTTAAAGATAATAAATTGAGTCTTAATTCAGGAAAGAACGGCAAACTGACCATTTATGGATGGGACGATAGCGGAGTACGCGCTACAATATATCCTGAAGATACAGATTTTGTTGTAGAAAAGGCTATTGCGCATTTAGAAAACGACAGCATTAAAGCAGATTCTAAAGGAGCAACGGTGGTTACTGCTAATTTTGGTGCGGTAAGTGCGACTATGGCGCTTATGGTTGACGGTGCTGAGGAAATAACCGCTCCTGAGGGTAAGCGTATTGCTGACCCACAGAATAAGTCGGCAGAGCTTTCAGACAATGGTTTTCGTTTTACTGTGTTTGGAAACACAAGAACGCCAAAAACGCTTTTTGATTTGTTTATGATGAACAAAACTGCGATTACAATGCAGGATAATGGCGATTTACATGTATTTGTAGGCAGTGATTTTGATGCTGATTCCGTAAAACTCTTAAGCGAAGATTACTACAAAGCAGATTCATATCAGAAATTCACATATAAAAACAGTACCTTTATTACGCTTGATAATTCGTCAGGCTCTATTGCCGGAAGTTCGGTAGAGCAGTGGGCAAAATTACAGGCGGACATAAATGCAGCAGATACAGAAAATATTTTTATTTTCCTTAAAAAGAGCGCAATATCAACCATTGATGTTGAAAAAAGAAGCTTTGATAAGCTCGTCTCTGCGGCTGCAAAAAAGGGGAAGAATGTGTATGTGTTTGGTGGGGGATTTAAAAATGAAACTGCCATGGAAAACGGTGTAAGATATATAAACACTGCCGGCGTATTTCCAAGTATAGGTTTAAAACCGCCGGCTAATAATATTTCATATGTAAAATATGTTTTGGTTACGG
The DNA here is from genome assembly GCA_045578185.1 of Clostridia bacterium. Classification (GTDB taxonomy): domain Bacteria; phylum Bacillota; class Clostridia; order UBA1381; family UBA9506; genus RGIG1666. The sequence goes on along the minus strand of JAZNJS010000036.1, from coordinate 8,594 downwards.
TTAATGGTGATGACGTAACGTATGAATATAAACACGTTTTAGATTAGAGGTAGGCGGATATGACGAAAAAGGAAATGATTCCGTTTATTCGTGAAAAATTAAATGAGCTTTACGGTGATGCGCCATGCACGCTCGAATATGAAGACCCGTTTCATTTAATAGTTGCGGCTCAGCTTGCTGCGCAGTGTACGGATGCGAGGGTCAATCTTGTAACACCTGCACTTTTTGCACGCTTTCCTGATGCGCAGGCTTTTGCAGATGCGCAAATTTCGGAGCTTGAGGAACTTGTGCGCTCGACGGGATTTTATCATAACAAAGCCAAAAATCTTAAAAAGTGCGGTCGGGTTCTTATTTCCGACTTTGGCGGAGTAGTACCTGATAATATTGATGATTTACTGAAACTGCCCGGAGTTGGCAGGAAAATTGCAAACCTTATAATAGGCGATGTTTTCGCAAAGCCTGCTATAGTGGTAGATACGCATTGCAAGCGCATAACGGGGCTTTTGGGACTTACCAAAAATACTGACCCTGCGAAAATTGAGGCGGATTTGGTCAAGATTATACCGCCTGAATATTCATCACTTTTCTGCCATCAGATAGTCGAGCACGGCAGAAACTTGTGCATAGCACGCAGGCCACGATGCGCTGAGTGTCCCTTAGCACCTGCGTGCGATTTTGCTAAAAAACAGACGAAGAAGGAGAGAGCATAGTTGGCTGAAAAAATACGTCTGGATGTATATCTTACAGAAAACGGACTTGCGCCGAGTCGAGAAAAGGCGAAAGCTATAATAATGTCAGGTATCGTATTTGTCGATGAGCAAAAATGTGACAAAGCGGGAATGACCGTAACGCCTGGCCAAAAAGTAGAAGTGCGTGGAAATACCCTGCGCTATGTCAGCCGCGGTGGATTAAAACTTGAAAAGGCGATGCAGGAGTTTCCCATTACCTTAGAGGACACTGTATGTATGGATGTCGGTGCATCTACCGGTGGTTTTACGGATTGTATGCTCCAGAACGGTGCCGCGAAGGTATTTGCTGTAGATGTAGGATACGGTCAGCTTGCGTGGAGCCTCAGAACTGACGAGCGTGTGGTTAATATGGAAAGGACAAACATTCGCCACGTCACACTAGAGCAAGTTGGAGAGCAGATAGATTTTGCATCTATTGATGTTGCCTTTATTTCACTCGGACTCGTGCTTCCGGTCGTACATACCTTGCTAAAAGATGCCGGGGAGGTTGTAGCACTTATTAAACCGCAGTTTGAGGCCGGCAAAGAAAAGGTTGGCAAAAAAGGAGTTGTCCGTGACCCTCTGGTGCACGAAGAGGTGGTGCTTCGCGTTTGCCAAAAGGCAGAAGAGATTGGGTTTGGAGTTATTGGTCTTGCTTTTTCTCCGGTAAAGGGGCCGGAGGGCAACATTGAATATCTTGCGCATCTTAAAAAGGATGCACTGAGCACAGTAGATGCAGAAAGCGCTGCGAAAGAACTTGTTAAAGCATCACACGAGGCGCTTGATAAGTAATATTTTAATATGTCGTTTTTGTTACAATCCGCCGAAATTCATTGAAAGCCGGCGGATTTTGTGTTATCATAAACTTGGCTTAGTCTAAATTACAAGGGTGTAAAAAATCAGAGAAATGAGGGAACAAAGTGCAGGATATCAGACAAAAAAAGGTTCTGATGACGTTGATGCAACTTGATATCGGCGGAGCAGAGACTCACGTTTTAGAGTTATCTTTAGAGCTTAAGCGTCAGGGATTTGATGTTTTGGTAGCATCAAACGGGGGCGTGTATGTTTCATCTTTGGAAGAAAACGGAATCCGTCACTTTAAAGTCCCGATGCACACCAAAAGTCCGGGCAAGGTTATGCGCTCTTTGTCACTTCTTAAAAAAATTATTCGAGATGAGAAGATTGACATTGTGCACGCACACGGCAGAATTCCTGCCTTTTTGTGCGGTATATTGAGCCGTTTCATGCCCTTTACCTTTGTCACGACTGCACACTGGGTGTTTAAGACGAGTCATGGTCTTAAATACATCTCAAACTGGGGTGAAAAAGTAGTCAGCGTCAGTGAAGATATAAAGACTTACCTAATGGACAACTATCATATTAACCCAACAGATATTTTTGTTACCATTAATGGTATAGATACAGAAAAATTTTCTCCCGAAACGGATACGAAGAATATAATCCGAGAGTTCGGCTTAAAAGAAGATTCTACGAAGATTGTTTATATAAGCCGAATGGATGCTGACCGTGCGTTAGTTGCCTTTCATCTGGTTGAAATCGCACCGCTTCTGCTTGAGAAAAATCCTGACTTGGAGATTGTAATTGTTGGCGGCGGAAATGTCTTTGACGAACTTTCGGCTAAAGCTGATGAGGCGAATGAAAAAGCCGGAAGAAAATATATTACCCTTACCGGTGGACGCTCAGATATTTATAAGTTCGCAAATTTAGGAAATATTTTTGTGGGCGTTTCACGTTCTGCTTTAGAGGCTATGGCGTGTGCAAAACCCGTGATAGTTGCCGGAAACGAAGGCTATATAGGAATTTTTGACGAAGATAAACTTGGCGTAGGAATTGATACAAATTTCTGCTGCAGGGGACTCGAGCCGTCATCACCCGAGCTTTTACTGCGCGACCTTGAGGCATTGCTTTCTAACTCAAAAGAAGAAAATGAGCGTTTGGGTAATTATGGCAGAGAGCTTATTAAGAAAGATTATTCCGTTACTCGTATGGCAGATGATGCGGTAAGAATGTATAAAGCTGCAGTTGACGAAAAACGCTTTGATGCGGTGATTTCAGGGTATTACGGATTTAACAATTCCGGCGATGAGGCGCTTTTATATGCGATGATACAAAACCTCAGGGAAATCTGTCCTGATATTCGTATTTTAGTGCTTTCAAAATCACCTAAGCAAACAGAAAAAGCATACGGCGTATATTCAGTTAACAGATATAACTTTTTAAAGGTAAGAAAAGCAATTTCTGAAAGCAAGCTCTTAATCAGCGGTGGTGGCAGTCTGCTTCAGGATGTTACCTCCAGTAAGTCGCTTTGGTATTATCTTACCGTGATTAAGGCGGCAGAGAAGCGCGGCATAAAGGTTATGGTTTATGCTAACGGAATCGGCCCTATTAACCGCACAAAAAACAGAGAAAACGCAAAGAAAGTGCTTTCTAAGGCAGATTTTATTACTTTGCGTGAGGACAGCTCTTTTGAAGAAATAAAAAATCTTGGAATAGCACTTGATAATACTTTGATAACAGCAGATCCTGCGCTTGCTGTTGTGCCGTCAACCGAAGAGAAAGCAGAAGAATTTCTGTCAGCTATAGGCGTGAGTAAGGATGATAAGCTGATTGGTGTTTCGGTGCGTGACTGGAAGAATTGCGGAGAGAATTTTACACTTAAAGTTGCAGAGGCATTAGATGAGATTTGTGACAGCTATGGATTAAAACCACTGTTTTTACCGCTTAAACATCCGGAGGATGTTCAGACCGCAAAGAGAATTATGTTAAAAATGAAATCAAAAGGTTACATTTTAGAATCATATCTTGACGCAGAAGATATTGTTGCGGTTACCGGAAAGTGTCAGTTTATGATTGCGATGCGCTTGCACTCGCTTATATATGCGGCAAGTATGTGCGTGCCGACTATAGCGGTTGCATATGACCCGAAAGTCAGCGGATTTATGAAATATCTTGGAATGACAGATTATATTGATGCTGAAACGTTTGAGACCGAGGACCTTTGTGATGCATTCAAAAAGGTTAAGGAAAACAAGGAAAAAATCCGCGCAGAGTTAGCGGAAAATCTTGAAACGCTGAAGATAAAAGCAAAAGAAAATGCGCAGATTGCCTGCCGTCTTATCCGGGAGGAAAAATAATGAGATATATGGGAATTGACTATGGTGACGCCAGAGTGGGAATTGCGCTTTCTGACCCCTTGGGTATGCTAGCGCAGCGGCACAGTACGCTGACAAACACCGGTGGCAAGAAACTTTTTGAGCAAATCGCCGCAATAATTACCGAGAAACAAGTTGGGCATATAGTTATAGGTATGCCTAAGAATATGGATGGCACAGAAGGCTTCCGCGCAGAGGCAACCTATGCCTTTGCAGAAAGGTTAAAAGGATATACGGATGCCGAAATCAGTTTTTGGGATGAGCGTCTTACAACGGTTGCAGCACACGGATATTTAAGTGAGCTAGACGTAAGAGGCGCTAAACGCAAAGCGGCAGTTGATGCTGTTTCTGCCGAGCTTATATTGGAAGGATTTATGAACAGTCTTAAAAAATAATGAAAGGATTAAACTTATGGCAAAAAGAATCTTTTTAGCGTTGTTGTTAATACTGCTTATGTTGTTTGAAACAGTATTTTCTTGCCATGCGGCTGCGCGTGAGTATTACTATGACGGTGCATGGCATCCATACAGCGGAAATGAATTCAGCCTGAAGGTCAACGGTGAGCTTTTAGAGACGTCTATGCCGCCGATAATATTTGATGATTATTCGGTTGTTCCCGCCCGTGAGGTTTTTGAACATCTGGGCGCAAAGGTGGATTGGGACGGAGCAAAAGCGGAGGTTACAGTAACTTATGACTCAAAAGTAATTCTTTTAAAGATAAATTCAAAAAAGGCAAAAATAGACGGCGTAACAGTAAATATGCCGATTGCACCAAAAATTATTAATGAAAAAACCATGATACCGGCGAGATTTGTTGCGGAGGAAATAGGCCTTTTGGTTGACTTTGACTCCGAAACGGATACTGTATTAATAGACACTCCTGAGCCGGCAGCAATTACTACAGTAAGATGGAGAACAAATGCTGCAAGAACATACGGATATCTAACCATACAGACAGAAGATGAAGATGTTAAATGCTCAGCTTTTGCTATGGAAAATCCGGTGAGAATCGTTATTGATGTAGAGGACACGGTTAACCGTACCGGTAAAACTGCGATTGATATTAATGAGAAAAATGTGCAGAAAGTCCGTATAGGTCAGCAAATAGGTTCTACTAGATTTGTTGTTGACCTGACAGAGGCGAGCTTGTATGAGACAGAGGTAGATGAAGGGATAATTATTGTAACTATAAAGCTTGCTAAAAATGCGAAACCTTCAGTATCTCCAACGCCTACACCAACAACTAAACCGAAACCGACGATAGTGCCGAGCAATCCGAATGCGGGAAACTCTACGGCTTCCCCGTCAGCTACACCGTCAGCATCAGCATCCCCGTCGGCTGCCCCATCGCCTACACCTACACCTAAGCCGGTGGTAATTTCTCGTTATGTTACTATTGATGCAGGCCACGGAGGTGCAGACCCAGGAGCTATATATGAGAATGAAGATGGCGAAATTACTGCAATGGAGAAAGATATAAATCTTGCGGTTGCGCTTAAGGTCAGAGATTTACTCGTTGAAGAAGATGTAAAAGTACATATGATTCGCTCTACGGACAAATATGTAGATTTCCAGAAGGTCGGCAATATTGCAAATGATAAAGAGACGAGCCTTTTTGTAAGTATCCACACAAATTCAGCGCTGACAGATGCACCTTGCGGTATAGAAACTTGGGGATACTTAACAGGTGGAGCAAATTATGCGGGAATGACGAGTAAAAAGCTTTCTGAAAATGTTTTAAAGGCGCTGCTTGAGGCAACAGATGCGGTAGACCGTGGAGTAAGAGATGGTAAGGACCTGGCGGTTATTAATTCTTCGCAGATGCCTGCAACACTGGTTGAGCTTGGATTTATAACCAATGAAGAGGAAAGAGAAAAAATGATGTCAGACGAGTACCGTGACCTTTTGGCAGAGGGAATAGCTAAAGGAATTTTACAATCTTTAGAGGAAATGGGAGTATAAAAACACTTTGTTTTTATATAACATTTATAAAAAAAATATGCGATTATAATATTTTCACTTTTGCTGTAAAAAATATCTTGACAACAGCTATGAAAAAAGATATAATGAATAGTGCATTGTTTGGGAGATGATACCATGATGTATGATGTTTCATCGGTTTTAAAGGCAGAGGGCGAGAGCCTTTCAGTCGGTGGTAGCGTGACTTTTACGCAGGATGAGTTGTCCGGAGCGGGTCCGTTTTTCCACGATGATGTCTGCTTTAGCGGGACTATTACAAATATAGGAAATGTCCTTGAATTTAAAGCAAATGTAAAGGGTTCATTTACTGTTCTTTGTGCTCGCTGCACCAAAGAACTTGAGAAAACCTTTGACATTGACTTTACTGAAATGCTGGTGAATAACGCTGACGATGTATCTGATAAAGATGCAGTGCTCCTTTTTGAAGGACACGAGGTTGACCTTGACGATATTATCGAAAGTAATATTTTAGTAAACCTGTCACTCAGATATCTTTGCAGTGACAGCTGCAAGGGTCTTTGTCCCGTGTGTGGGGCGGACAGAAATGTCACGGACTGTTCATGCGGGCAGGACGAAATTGACCCCAGAATGGCAGGACTTAAAAATTTGTTGATAGACGATTAGGGGGTGTAGCGAGATGGCAGTACCTAAGAGAAAAACTTCAAAAGCAAGACGCGATAAAAGAAGGGCAAATTGGAAGCTGGCAATACCGGGTATGGTTAGCTGTCCTCATTGCGGCGAATACAAAATGCCTCATAGAGTGTGCAAAGCATGTGGTTACTACAACGGTAAAGAAGTAGTAAAAGCACAGGCGTAATTTAGTTTGCTTTGATTTAAGGTAGAGAAGGCAGTTTGTGTCTTCTCTATTTTTGTATATATTGATTTTTGGGTTAAGGGGGCGAAAAAGTGAGATATCAGGCGATTGTTGACAGCGTGGATGCGGGCAGTATTGCCGAGGAACTTGAGATTTGTCCCGGCGATATTATATGCCGCATTAACGGCATGGATATCCATGACTATTTAGACTATAAATTTCTTTCTTCTGACCCCGAAATTGTATTGACCGTACAAAAAGCTGACGGTGGATTTATCGAATATGAGATTGAAAATGAGTACCTTGAGGATTTGGGAATAAACTTTAAGAATATGCTTTTTGATAGCCCTAAAAGCTGCGCGAATAAATGTATTTTCTGTTTTATTGACCAGCTTCCCAAGGGTATGAGAAAATCTCTTTATTTTAAGGATGATGATACACGTCTTTCGTTCTTGTACGGAAACTATGTAACATTTACCAATATGAAGGAAGAGGACGTAAATCGTCTTATTCGCTACCGAATTTCACCTGTTAATATCTCAGTCCATACAACAAACCTTGACTTAAGAGAAAAAATGCTGCATAATAAAAATGCAAGGAATGTGTTAAAATATTCCCGTATGCTTAAAGATAGCGGAATTAATATGAATATGCAGATTGTTCTTTGTAAGGGTGTAAACGATGGTGATGAGCTTGACAGGACAATTCGTGAGCTCGGCGAGTTCGTTCCGGAGCTTGTCAGCGTATCGGTTGTGCCCGTAGGACTTTCGGCACACCGTGGCGGCCTTTATCCGCTTGAACCTTTCACGGCCGATGATTGCCGTAAGGCAATCCGTCAGATTGAGGCTTGGCAGGAAAAGTTTTTAAAAGAATTTGGCTCAAGGCTTGTGTATGCAAGTGATGAATTTTATTTGCTTGCAGGAGAGCCGCTGCCGGTGGCTATGGATTACGAAGATTTTCCGCAGATTGAAAACGGAGTGGGAATGCTTGCGAGCTTTGAAGATGAACTGACTGGCGCCCTTTCAAAAAAATGGACACCGGGAGAAAAGGTAAAGACCGTAATTGCTACGGGTGAACTTGTATATCCTTTTATAAAAGAACAGGTTGAAAAAATCAGTCAGAAATATGATATAGATGCCAAGGTTATAGCGATAAAGAATAATTTCTTTGGTGGTAAGGTTTCGGTTTCGGGCCTCGTTTGTGGTCAGGATTTAATCGAGCAGCTTTCCGGAGAAAAATTTGACAGAGTGCTTTTTACACGCTCGATGCTCAAGGCGGACGAAGATATATTCTTAGACGATATAACACTTAGCGAGCTGGAAGAAAAACTGGGAGTAAAAGCCTTTCCTGTTTTAAATGACGGATTTGAATTTTTGTGTGCGGTTTTAAATGCACGAAATGAGGAGAGTATATGACAAAAGCAGTTGTTGCCATTGTAGGCAGACCGAACGTCGGAAAATCCACTCTTTTTAATAAGATTGTCGGAGAGCGTATTTCAATTGTTGATGATACGCCGGGCGTTACCCGTGACCGAATTTATCACGAAGCAGAGTGGAGCGGCAGAAATTTTTTAATGATTGATACTGGCGGTATCGAGCCTAAAAATGATGATGTAATATTAAAAGGAATGAGACTTCAGGCGGAACTTGCTATTGACCACGCTGATGCTATCATATTTATGGTAAATGTAAAAGACGGTCTTGTGGCGGCAGATGCTGATGTTGCAACAATGCTCAGAAAATCTGGCAAACCGGTTGTCGTAGCGGTCAATAAAGTTGACAACATTGGTGAGCCTCCCATGGAGCTTTATGAATTTTATAATCTTGGTCTGGGTGAGCCTATACCTGTTTCATCCATCCACGGACTTGGCGTAGGCGACCTTTTAGACGAGGTAATAGG
>JAZNJS010000035.1:0-12296 GCA_045578185.1 Clostridia bacterium | reverse complement strand
TAAATACGCTGAAGCATTTTGTTCTTTTCATTTCCTCGCCAGTATGCACCTGCAACACTTGTGAGGGCAAACGCCTTAACTTTACCTGTAGATGATACGTGCGGTCCTGCACACAAATCAGTAAAGTCACCCTGCTCATAAAAAGAAATTTCCTCTCCTTCAGGCAGGTCACGTATAAGCTCAATCTTATAAGGCTCGTCCTTTTCCTCAAAATATTTTATAGCTTCCTCGCGCGGCATAGTAAAGCGACGCACGGGGATATTTTCTTTAACAATTTTTTTCATCTGCGCTTCGATTTCTTTTATTACATCGGGCGTAAATGAAATATCACAATCAAAATCATAGTAAAAGCCGTTTTCTATCGCCGGTCCAATTGCAAGTTTTGCCTGTGGATAAAGTCTTTTAACAGCTTGCGCAAGAATATGAGAAGCAGTGTGGCGAAGAACGTCTTTTCCCTTCTGGTCGTTAAATGTTAAAAAGGTAATAGTCGCGTCGCGGTCAATGGTACTGCCCATTTCACACACCTGTCCGTCAACGTCTGCGGCAAGGCAAGTTCGTCCGAAGTCCTCGCTGATATCCTTCGCAATCGCATAAAGCGGCGTAGGCTCGCTGTACTCCTTAATGCTGCCGTCTTTTAAAATTACCTTAAACATAGATTTCATCCCTTTCTTTTTACAATGAGTTTATATAAAACCCTATTATATATGATAGCTTTTTCGAGGCGTAAAGTCAAGTAAAATCTGCCGTAATATCGCAAACAATTTGCTTTTTAGGGTCAAATGCAAATATCTGACCGTCAATTTCATAAAAACGCAGAACTTTATACAGATTAACCGGCTTTTCATCTGCTCTTTCTGGGAAATATTTGTTAATATTTTCCTTGATTTTCAAAAACTCAAATACTCTTTCTTTAAGCCCTGCATCATTCATAAAACTTAAGTTATCCCTGTATCTTAAGCAGTAGTCAAAAATAATCTTCTGCTGCACCTTTTCTCCGATACCTTTTTCATATGCGTAATTATTTAATAACTCATAAAGATTTTTTTTACTAAGACTCCGGCTAAATAAGTCTTTTTTTCTGAAATACTCCGCTAAATCTGCAAAAAAATCAAACGGAGAATCTTGGTTTAATTCTTTAATGAGATACTCTATAGCATTTGTAAAATCGCCGCTATTATAATATTTTTCCAAAACGTCTTCTATATCTTTAAGCAAAAGAATTTCCCCAAAACTCATCGCATCGCTTTTAATTACCTCATACGGTGGCTCATCAGTAAATTCGCTTCCTGCGGTATCAAGTTTAGCACCCTTGAGTTTCTTTAAAAAGCCAAGCTGTAAATCGTGCGGCGAGAGTGAAAACACATCATTAAAAGACTTTTTAAACTGCTCATAGTTCTCACCCGGCAGGCCCGCTATAAGGTCTAAATGCAGATGAATATTATTGTTTTGCTTAAGCCTTTTTACCACTTCGGTTATCTTGTTAAAGTCCGCACCACGCTTTATCTTAGACAGTGTGTCAGGGTTTGTACTCTGCACGCCTATTTCAAGCTGAAACATTCCCTTTTTCGCCGTAGATAGCGCATCTATAAGCTCATCAGACATTGTCTCTGCTTTTACCTCAAAATGAAAACAGGTGTTTTTTGAATTTTCTTTTATAAAGTTTACTATTTCGAGCGCTCTTTTGTTGTCGGCATTAAATGTGCGGTCAACAAGTTTAACAAGAGGAACATCTGCATCTATAAAATACATCAGTTCACGCTTAACTCGCTCAACCGGCAAAAACCTTACTCCGTGTGTTGCTGATGACAGACAAAAACCACAATTGTATGGACAACCGCGCGAAGTTTCATAGTAAATAAGTCTTCCCCTAAGTTCTTCTAACTCCCCAACTAAATAAGGAAACGGAATTTCATTAATATTAACATTAGTTTCGCACGGATTTTGACAAACTTTTCCGTCCTCTCGGTATGCAAGCGCACTGACTTCGTCAAAATTTCTGCTTTCAAACGCCTTTAAAAACTGCGGCATACTTTTTTCGCCTTCGTGGCTGATTATAAAATCAACCGCACTCTCCTGCTTTAGTATCTCGCAGGAGTTATAGCTCACCTCCGGTCCGCCTAAAACCAACGTAATTGACGGGTCGGCTTTTTTCAGGCGTGAGCAAATATCTATAATCATTCTAATATTCCAGATATAGCAGGAAAATAAAATGAGCTTCTCGCCGCTTCTGTAAATATCCGCCGCAACAGTTTCCGTGCGGTCATTTATCGAATATTCACGCATTGGCAAATCACACAAGTTCCTTAAATATCTGACTGCTAAATTGGTATGTATATACTTTGCGTTAACTGCAACTAAAAGAGCCAAAAAGCTCACTCCTTTCCTTAAATTTAAAGAGCCGCGGCGAACGGTCTGCCGCGGCTCTTGGTTTTTTAATTCTCTTTGCTTGCTTCGATTTCTAAGATTGCATCTTTTCTTGAAAGATTAATTCTGCCCTGACGGTCAACTTCCATAACCTTAACCATGATTTCGTCGCCTACGCTGACAACGTCCTCAACCTTTTCAACTCTCTTTGTATCGAGTTTGGAAATGTGAACAAGACCCTCTTTACCCGGCAGGAACTCAACAAAGGCACCGAATGTTGTGATTGTAACAACCTTTGCCTTGTAAAGTTTTCCGATTTCAATCTCGCCGGTGATACCTTTAATGATTTCGATTGCACGCTCTGCCATCTCAGCATCAGCTGTAGAAATGTAGATTGTTCCGTCTTCTTCGATATCAATTTTGGTTCCGGTTTCAGCAATAATCTTCTGAATAACTTTACCGCCGCTACCGATAACGTCACGGATTTTGTCAGTATCAATATTCATTGTATAGATTTTCGGAGCATATTTTGAAAGCTCTGCACGCGGTGCGTCAATTGCCTTTAAAATTATATTGTCAATGATGTGATAACGTGCATCTTTAGTCTGTGCCAAAGCCTGTTTGATAATCTCCGGTGTAAGACCGTCGATTTTAATATCCATCTGGATTGCTGTGATACCTTCTTTTGTACCTGCAACCTTAAAGTCCATATCGCCGTAGAAGTCCTCTACGCCCTGGATGTCTACCATAGTGATGAAGCGGTCTCCCTCAGTTACAAGACCTACAGAGATACCTGCAACAGGTGCCTTAATTGGAACACCTGCATCCATAAGAGCAAGTGTGCTTCCGCAAACACTTGCCTGTGAGGTACTGCCGTTAGAACTTAATACCTCAGATACGAGACGGATTGCATACGGGAATTCGCTTTCCGGCGGAATAACCGGCTCTAAAGCACGCTCAGCAAGTGCACCGTGACCTATTTCACGACGGCCGGGGCCTCGTGACGGGCGAGTCTCACCAACTGAGTATGACGGGAAGTTATAGTGGTGCATATAACGCTTTTGAGCATCTGTATCGATACCGTCAAGCATCTGTGCATCGCCCATAGCACCAAGTGTAGCAACTGTTAATACCTGAGTCTGTCCGCGGCTGAACATACCGGAACCATGGGTTCTCGGAAGAAGTGCAACCTCAGCGGAAAGCGGACGGATATCTAAAATCTTTCTTCCGTCAACACGCTTGCCCTCGTCTAAAATCCAGCGACGAACGATGAATTTCATAACTTTTTCAACAGCCTCAGTAATCTGAGCACCGTGCTCTTCCTCGGTGTATTTACCTGCAAAATGCTCATATAAGCCTTCATAGAATACTTTCATATTTGCTTCACGGATGTTTTTATCATCTGTGTCAAGAGCAATCTTAAGCTTGTCCAATGAATAAGCCTTGATTTCCTCGTAGAATTCCTCGTCAACAACGTGAGATTCATACTCAGCCTTCGGCTTACCTACTGCAGCCTGAATTTCAGATACGAAATCGCAGATTTTCTTGATGTGCTCGTGCGCAAACATAATTGCGTTAAACATAGTCTCTTCGTCAACTTCTTTTGCGCCAGCTTCAATCATAACAACTTTTTCTTTTGTGCCTGCAACAGTGAGCTGAAGAAGGCTCTTTTCGCGCTGCTCAGTTGTTGGGTTCAGTACGAACTCGCCATCAACCAGGCCAACGAAAACGCCACCGATAGGTCCGTTAAACGGAATATCGGAAATAGAAATTGCAGCAGATGTACCAATCATTGCAGCAACCTCAGGTGCATTGTCCTGTTCAACCGATAAAACAGTGTTAACAACGCTTACATCATTACGCAAATCCTTCGGGAAAAGCGGACGAATTGGGCGGTCAATTACACGGGATGTTAAAATTGCCTTTTCAGAAGGCTTACCCTCACGGCGAATAAATCCACCCGGGATTTTACCTACTGCATAAAGCTTTTCCTCAAAGTCAACACTAAGAGGGAAAAAGTCGATACCGTCACGCGGTTTTGCCGCCATTGTAGCTGTAGAAAGAACAGCAGTATCACCGTAGCGTACCATAACGGCACCGCCTGCAAGCTCTGCATACTTTCCGGTTTCGATAACCAGCGGTCTGCCCGCCAGTTCCATCTCAAACGTTCTAAACATAACTACCTCCATTTAATAATTAAATTTTTGGCGCTATGCAAGAGATAAGAAATAAAGAGTAAAGATTTTTTTACCCCTTATCTCTTACATCTTGCACTCTATGCGCCTTTTATCATACAGTTTATTATTATAACATACACAGGCACAAATAGCAAGAAAATTTTTCCGTACATTATATATGTAGCCTTTTAAGCTATGTGAAAATCATTTTAAGGTAAAGATTGAACTTTTTAACTTGGTGCTACATTCATTTTTATTACGCATGACTTGTTTTGGCAAAATATACATAATTTAATTGACAAAATGGTCTATTTGTTGTATATTTTATATATAAATATGTTGTCGTTTTTTATCAAAATCTGTGACAACAAATGAAAGGAAGAAAAGTAAAATGAAATTAGTCTACGGGGTTAATGACAAACCAAAGTTCGGGCAGCTCATCGTATATGCGATTCAGCAGCTGCTGGCAATTATGACAGCAACTCTTGTTGTTCCTGTTATTATCAATGGCGCTTGTGGAACTAATATGAGTTCTGCTGCGGCTCTTTTAGGTGCAGGTATAGGCACTCTTGTTTATGTCGCCTTTACCAAAAAGAAATCTCCTGTATTTTTAGGTTCTTCTTTTGCTTTCATCGGTTCTATGATGGCTGCTTTTGCTGGCGGCGTATCAATGTCTCTTGGCTTTTTAGGCCTTATAATTGGCGCTATTTTTGCCGGTTTAGTTTATGTTATAATCGCAATCATAGTTAAATTTGCAGGCGTAAACTGGATAAATAAAATTATGCCGGCAGTTGTTATCGGACCAACCGTTGCCATTATCGGTCTTTCCCTTGCAGGCAACGCTATTTCTGATATGTTAAAAGGTAGCATCGAAGGCGTGGCTACTTCCCCTCTTATTACGGTTCTTTGCGGAATAATAACTCTTTTTATAACCGTACTTTGTTCATCCTACGGAAAGAAAACATTAAAACTCATTCCGTTTATCATAGGTATTCTTGGTGGTTATGCAGCTGCCGCTATTTTTACAGCAATCGGCTATGCTGCAAACATTGATGCTCTTAAAGCATTAAATGTTGCTCCATTTATGGCTTTAGTTGAAAACGGCGTTACATTAAACACTTTCCTTTCGGTTCCTGACTTTACGTTTATGACTGCATTTAAAGGCATCGGCGAGTTAAATGCCGCATATATAAGCACAATCGCAGTTGCGTATATCCCTGTTGCTTTCGTTGTTTTCGCTGAGCATATTGCAGACCACAAAAACATTTCTTACATCATCGAAACAGACCTTTTGGAAGAGCCTGGTCTTCACCGAACCCTCCTGGGCGATGGTATCGGTTCTATTGTAGGCGCACTCTTTGGCGGTTGCCCGAACACAACCTATGGTGAGTCTGTTGGCTGTGTTGCTATCACAAGAAATGCTTCTGTTTTAACAATCATCACAGCATCTGTTCTTGCAATACTTATTGCTTTCATCTCTCCGTTTATCGCATTTGTTAATTCAATCCCTTCTTGTGTTATGGGCGGCGTTTGTATGGCTCTTTACGGCTTTATAGCAGTATCAGGCCTTAAGATGATACAGAACGTTAACTTAAACCTTAACAAAAACCTGTTCGTTGTTTCTGTAATCTTGATTGCGGGCATCGGCGGCCTTACGCTTACATTTGGTAAAATTACTATCACATCAATCGCATGTGCACTTATTCTTGGTATAATTACAAATCTTATCCTATCCAAAGCATCAGACGAGGAATAATTCGGGGAGTATATAATTATGAATAATGTTAAAATTTTTGATCATCCGCTGATTCAGCACAAAACATCTATATTGCGTATGAAAAGTACATCCAACAAGGAGTTTCGTGAGTTAGTCGAAGAAATAACCATGCTTATGTGTTACGAGGCTCTGCGAGATCTTCCTGTAGAAGATGTGGAAATTGAAACACCAATCAAAAAAACCACTCAAAAAATGATTAAAGGTAAAAAACTTGCTGTTGTGCCTATTTTGCGTGCAGGACTTGGAATGGTTAACGGAATGCTCCAGCTTGTACCATCTGCTAAGGTTGGTCATATAGGTATGTACCGTGACGAAGAAACAATGCAGCCTCAGGAGTATTACTGCAAGCTGCCTGCAGATATCGACAAGCGCCTTATAGTTGTAGTTGACCCGATGCTTGCAACCGGTGGTTCAGCAATCGACGCAGTCGGTCAAATTAAATCTTATGGTGGAAAAAACATTAAGTTCCTTTGCCTGATTGCCGCACCGGAGGGAATTGATGCCTTATCAAAAGCTCATCCGGACATAGAAATATATTGCGCCAACGTAGATGAGGGACTTAACGATAAGTGCTACATCGTACCGGGGCTCGGCGACGCCGGCGACAGAATTTTCGGTACAAAATAAAATGAAAAAGAGCTTTCTGTATAGAGAGCTCTTTTTTTACCTCCTGTGACCATTTTATGCCATCTTGCATAAATATAACAGAGGAGGTTTTTATATATGAACATATTAAATTTGCGTGCTCCCGCCGGGACAGCAATTATAAACGGCAGCAGCACATATCCATCTCTGCACGGAATTGTATCTTTCAGACAGACGGACAGGGGTGTTTTGGTTAGTATTGAAGTAGGAGGTCTTCCACAAGGACACGAGTGCAGCACGGGGATATTTGCACTCCACATCCACGAAGGAGGTTCATGTACCGGAAATGAAAATGACCCATTTGCAGACTCTAAAACGCACTACGTCGGTTCCAAAAATTGCCCGCATCCTTATCATGCTGGTGACCTGCCACCATTATTTTCAAATAAAGGTTATGCGTTTATGTCAGTATTAACCGACCGTTTTAGTGTAGAAGATATTATAGGTCGTACTATAATCATTCATTCTGCACCTGATGATTTTACAACTGAGCCTTCAGGTAACTCAGGGGTAAAAATAGGCTGTGGTATAATAGAGGCAAAATAAAAAAGGTGGCCTATGCCACCTTTTTTATTTCTCTATGTCTCTATGAATAACAACCGTAAAATAATTATTTTTTCTTAAAAACCTGCCAAGTTCTTCGGCAACTGTAACTGAGCGATGCTTTCCGCCCGTGCAGCCGATACTTATAACAAGCTGCATTTTGCCTTCTTCAGCATATTGCGGCAACAGGAATTTTACCATGTTTTTAAGCTGACTTAAAAACTCCTGTGTCTCATCGAACTTTAGGACATAACCGCTAACCTCTTTAGTCAGACCCGTAAGTTCTCTGAGTTCGTGCTCATAAAAAGGGTTGGGCAAAAATCTAACATCAAACATGAGATCGCTGTCAAGCGGTATGCCGTATTTAAAACCAAATGAAACTACATTCACGCTTATGTTTTCGTATTTTTGTTTTTCCTCAAACAGCGCAAGAATCTGTTCTCGCAGCTGTCTGGTAATAAGACCTGTTGTGTCAATTTCATAATCTGCTAATTCACGAAGTTCACCAAGAAGGCGCCTTTCTTCGGCTATACCGTCTTCTATTCTGCCGTTACCAGCATGCGGATGCTTTCGTCTAGTCTCTTTGTATCTTTTGATAATATATTCGTCACTTGCCTCTAAAAACAGCAATTCACAACGGTTTCCGTTTTTCCTCAGCTCATTTAATTCCGCACCAAGTTTTTTAATCAGCTCACCGCTTCGGGCATCTACTACAAACGCGATTTTATCCATCGTAAGGCTTGAATTCTGACACAAGGTTACAAAATTCGAAATAAGCGTCGGCGGAATATTGTCAATACAATAATAACCAATATCTTCTAATATATGTGCAACGCTGGTCTTTCCTGCACCGGACATTCCGGTTACAACTACAAATTGCATCAACTATCACCCTATCATATGTTAATCCAAACTGAAATCTTCTGCCGAAAACTTGGTCGTATCAACTTCCTTTTTTCTGCGCACTTCCCTGGCCAGCAAGTTGTAACGAAATTTTTTGCATACATGGTCTTCGGATACTACGCCGTATTTTTCGCAGAGCATATCCCCGAAATAAGGAATTTGTTTTGCTCTGGTGCAAAACCGGCACATAGGTTTATGGTCAAACTTAAAATCCATTTCATCCTCCGAAAATCATATATACAATTTATAAATTTTGCTATCAGCCTAATCTTGCCTCCATTAATTTAGCAAGATAATTAGCTTTCTGGGTAATCTGCGCAAGGTCATCACCTTCGAGCATTACACGAATGCAAGGCTCTGTTCCGGACGGACGAATAAGTACACGTCCCTTGCCTTCAAATTCTTTTTCAAGTTCTGCTATTTCGTCCATAATTACCTTGTCAGAGGTATATTCATTTTTCTTGGAATTCTGAACCTTTGCGTTAACTGTAACCTGCGGAAGAGTCTGGAAGACCTCTGCAAGTGCTGACAGTTTCTGTCCGGTCTTTTTCACGATAGAAAGCAGCTGAAGTGCTGTACACAGACCGTCACCGGTAGTGTTATAGTCTAAGAAAATGATATGTCCAGACTGTTCTCCACCAAGAACATAGCCGCTCTTTAACATCTCTTCTAAAACATATCTGTCGCCTACTTTTGTCTGCACAAGGTTTATACCCTTTTCTTTAGCAGCAAGCACCAAGCCAAGATTTGTCATAACCGTTGTTACCAAAGTATCTTTTTCCAAAAGACCTTTTTCACGCAGATAGTTTGCACAAACAAACATAATCTTATCGCCGTCAATCAAGTTACCTTTTTCATCAACAACCAAAAGTCTGTCCGCATCACCGTCAAATGACAAACCAAGGTCAACATCTATATTTTTAACGTATTCCTGAAAAGCCTCAGTGTGAGTGGAACCGCAGTCTAAATTAATATTCGTTCCGTTAGGATGATTATGCACAACAAACGCTTCTGCGCCAAGCTCAACAATTACATTAACCGAGCTCTTATAGCTTGCACCATTTGCACAGTCGATGGCAATCTTCATTCCTGAAAGGTCACAGTCAATTGTGCTTTTTGCATAATCAACATAATCTCTTAATGCCGTGTCACATTTAGAAACAACACCTACTGCATCACCTGTCGGCAGTTCAATTTCTTCTGCCTCGCCAAGAATAATTGCCTCAATACGCTCTTCGATTTCATCGCTTAATTTGTAACCATTGGAGTTAAATATCTTAATACCGTTAAATTCAGCGGAATTGTGGGATGCTGAAATAACAATACCCGCGTCTGCCTCATATTTTCTTGTGAGATATGCAACAGCCGGTGTAGGAATAACGCCCAAAGACACAACGCTAGCTCCTACAGAGCAAAGACCTGCCATAAGGGCACTTTCTAACATATCACCCGAAATACGAGTGTCTTTACCAATAAGAATTTTAGGCTTGTGTTTAGTTTCCTTTGTAAGTACATATGCTGCGGCTTTTCCGATTTTCATAGCCAGTTCACAAGTTAACTCTGAATTTGCGACACCGCGCACACCATCAGTTCCAAATAATCTTCCCACGTTGATTCCTCCAATACGTTAATTTATTGATTAATAAAGATATTAATTATTTTATCATACATACAAAAAAAAATAAAGATATTTTCTAAATTTTTAATTAATATTCATAATTAAAACACTTTCAAAACATTCATTTTGTTACATTTTATTGTTTTTTATGATTGCCTTTTTTTGACTCTTATGATAAAATTGTTGAATATAGAATTTTATTTTCAAAGGTTGTGTTACCGGATGAAGAAAAAGGTGTTAATAGGAATGAGTGGCGGTGTGGATTCTTCTTTAGCTGCTGCTATGCTCTTAGAACAGGGTTACGAGACCATTGGTATCACCTTTTTACTTGGTGAATACACTCCATCAGCACGAGAAGATGCAGAGCGAGTTGCAAAACACCTTGGCATCCGTCATGAAAGCGTAGATTTTTCCAACGTATTTAAAAAAGAAGTAATGGACTATTTCGCAACTGAATATGAGCTGGGGCGAACGCCAAACCCCTGTGTTATGTGCAACCGCAAAATAAAATTTGGTAAGTTCTTAGAACTCGCCGACAGTATGAATGCTGAATATATTGCAACAGGTCACTATGCGAAAATAAAAAAGAATTCATCCACAGGCATTTACGAACTGCACGCAGCTGACGTTTTGAAAAAAGACCAGAGCTATTTTCTTTACAATATGACACAAAAAGAGCTCTCTAAAGCGATAATGCCACTCGCAAATATCAGCAAAGATGAAACAAGGCAAAAATCCGAAGCTTTGGGGCTTCCCACTGCACACAGACCCGACAGTCAGGATGTTTGTTTTATCCCTGACGGTGACTATATCAGCTTTTTAAGAAAATATACAGGTTTCGAAGACAAAAAGGGACTGTTTAAGACCTCTAACGGAACTGTTTTAGGAGAGCACAACGGCATAGCGCATTTTACAATTGGTCAGCGAAAAGGTCTTGGTGTAACTTTCGGAAAGCCGATGTTTGTAATAGGCCTTGACGCCAAAACCAATACCGTTTATCTTGGCGAAAAAGGTTCTGAATTTACCGAAGAATTTACCGCATCAGGTCTTACGTTAACAAGCGGCAACGCTATTTCAGCGCCATTTGAAGCAAGCTGCAAAATACGCTCGCAGGCACCTTTAGAAAAGTGCAGCGTAACACCGATTGGAGACGGAAGAATAAAAATAAAAATGCAGCACCCTGCCCGGGCGGTCACGCCCGGACAGTCCATAGTCTTCTATGAGGGCACACGTGTTTTAGGTGGTGCTGTTATCGAGAATATGTACTGATGCTTCACCTCTTAGCTCGCATTCGACATAAGTGATAAACTCTTCCTTGTCTAAAAGCACTAAAGATTCATATTCATCGGACAGGCATCTCGCAATTTCCGCATCAAGATTTGAATTGTCAGACTTTACAACAATGATTTTTTGTGCCTTAGTATAATCTTTTATTGCTCGACGAAGAACCGCTTCTGTATTATATCCGCCGTCCTTTAAGAAAATAACGGGATGCACATCAGACGGTCTTTCATTAATATAACGTCTGCAAAGCAGTTCTGCGATATGCGTAAAAATATCGAGTAGTGCATACACCAGCAAAAATAAAACTACAGTGTCAACAATAATTGAACTAATCATACCAATCACCTCATGCTCCATTGTATGAGGTAAAAATAAATATGTTACAATATGCTTTAGGAGGACATTATGAATACTAAATCTACCGCAAACATTAAAACGCTCACCATCGCAGGGCTTTTAACGGCTCTTGCAATCGTAATTCCGCTTTTCATGCCAAAATTACCGGTTCCGCAGCCATTTTCAGTTACACCGGCATCACATATGGCTGTTATTCTTGCAATGTTTGTTAGCCCCTTTACCGTTTTCTGTACGGTAATAGGCGGCACCATCGCCTTTTTTGCAGTCTTGGGTCCTGTTGTTGCAATGCGTGCTTTTTCACATCTTTTATTTGCACTTATCGGCTGCTATATGCTTAAAAAACGCTGGAATCTCTTTATTACAATAATCGTTACCGGCATTTTGCACGCTCTTGGAGAGGTTTTGGTCGTTTACGTCTTCTCTTTGTTCGGCATGGCAACATCAACTATGTATTTTATGTGGGGTGTAACAGGCGGAATCACTCTGCTTCACCACTTCTTTGATTTTGCAATCTCTATGATTGTCTACAAAGCACTCTCGATGGTTCCCGGACTTGTCACTCTTTCTCCCGTAAATCTTAAGTCTTTAAAATAAAATTACATAACCTTATAAATAGTAAAAAGGCCGC
>JAZNJS010000034.1:0-30095 GCA_045578185.1 Clostridia bacterium | reverse complement strand
GCGTGGACTACCAGGGTATCTAATCCTGTTTGCTACCCACGCTTTCGCGCCTCAACGTCAGTTACAGTCCAGAAAGCCGCCTTCGCCACTGGTGTTCCTCCTAATATCTACGCATTTCACCGCTACACTAGGAATTCCGCTTCCCTCTCCTGCACTCAAGACTTGCAGTTTCAAATGCAGCTCCGGAGTTGAGCCCCGGTATTTCACATCTGACTTACATGCCCGTCTACGCGCCCTTTACACCCAGTAATTCCGGACAACGCTCGCCACCTACGTATTACCGCGGCTGCTGGCACGTAGTTAGCCGTGGCTTCCTCCGGAGGTACCGTCAGTTTTCGTCCCTCCAGACAAAAGTTTACGACCCGAAAGCCTTCTTCCTTCACGCGGCGTTGCTGCGTCAGGGTTCCCCCCATTGCGCAATATTCCCCACTGCTGCCTCCCGTAGGAGTCTGGGCCGTGTCTCAGTCCCAATGTGGCCGATCAACCTCTCAGTTCGGCTACCAATCGTCGCCTAGGTGGGCCGTTACCCCGCCTACTAGCTAATTGGACGCGAGTCCATCCATAAGCGATAAATCTTTGATATACAAATCATGCGATTCGTATATATTATGCGGTATTAGCAACCGTTTCCGGTTGTTATCCCCCTCTTATGGGCAGGTTACTCACGCGTTACTCACCCGTCCGCCGCTCTCCACTTCCAAAATCAACCGAAGTCTCATTTGAAAGCTTCCCGCTCGACTTGCATGTGTTAGGCACGCCGCCAGCGTTCGTCCTGAGCCAGGATCAAACTCTCTCGTAAATTGTTATATTAAGCTCTAAGCTAAATATACAGTAAACTCAAAAGTTCCAGCTCATTTTCCGCTAGACTATTTTTTCGTCTTGTCCTACTCTTGCCATAAGGCAAGAAAATTACTGTTCTCATTCTTTACAGTTTCCAACCTAAGTATTTCTACTCATGTTAAAACTCTTCAAGAGCCTGCACTGTTTAATTCTCAAGGTCCTTTGCCTCACCCCGTTTTTGCGGGGCAACGGATATTTATTATATCACCGTCTTTTTAGTTTGTCAAGTCCTTTTTTTAAACTTTTTCAAACTTTTTTTCGAGGTTCCATCTATCCTCAGCCCCTCGAAAGACAGCTTGTTTATTATATCACCTACTGAACCGTTTGTCAATAATTTTTTAAAGGTTTTTTATGCCAAAAAAACGAAAAAAGCGCACCGTTAATCTGTGCACTTTTTTCGTTTTTATTCATATTAATTATTTTTGGGATTAACAATATCTCTCCAATCCAAATCTCCACGGTCAAGACCACGCACCAGAACCTCTGCAGTAGCAACATTTGTTGCAAGCGGAATATTATGCACATCACAAAGTCTGAAGAGCGCAGAGACATCCGGCTCATGCGGCTGAGCAGTAAGCGGATCTCTGAAAAACAAGACAAGGTCTATTTCATTATAAGCTATACGCGCCCCAATCTGCTGGTCTCCGCCCTGCGGACCGGACAGAAAACGATGCACGTTAAGGCCCGTAGCATCACTTATCAAACCGCCCGTAGTACCTGTAGCACACAGCATATGCTTTTCAAGGATTCCTCTGTATGCAATACAGAACTGAACCATAAGTTCCTTCTTTTTATCGTGAGCGATTAATGCAATATTCAAAACAACCTACCTCCTCCAAGGTCTCATTTGCCGGCATTTGGTTTCATCTTTCTAATAGGAATGTTTGCGATAAGAGCCGGAATCACAGCTGTTCCGTCCTCATTATCAGTATTTGCCATTTTAATATCCAAATCATCATCATTTATTTCCATATATTTTTTCAAAACTGCCATAATTTCGCCTTTAATCTTGTCCAAAAGCTCCGGACTAACGCCCCGGTCACCCATTAAAACAAGTTTTAATCGGTCCTTGGCAACATCTTTTGACTTGCTTGTTTTTGTAAAAAACTTGTTCAAAAATTCCATCATATTCATATATACCCCTCCTATCTTGAGAACAGTTTCTTAAGTCTGCCGAAAAAGTTGTTGCTGTCCTTAAGCTCCATAAGGGGCACATCCTCGCCTAAAATACGGCGAGCAATATTTGAATACGCCTTGCCTGCTTCAGATTTTGAGTTTAAGATTGCAGGCTCGCCTTTATTTGTAGAAACAATTATTTCCTCATCATCAGGCACAACACCAATCAGTTTGATGCCCAAAATATCAATTATGTCTTCTAAATTAATCATATCTCCGCGCTTTACCATATCAATGCGCACACGATTTACCAAAAGTTTGTGGTCTGTTACGCCGTAAGCATTGAGCATACCGATAATTTTATCGGCATCACGCACGGCAGAAACCTCAGGGGTAGTTACAACAATTGCACGGTCAGCACCAGCAACAGCATTTTTAAATCCCTGCTCAATTCCCGCGGGACAGTCAAGTAATATGTAATCATACTCCTCTTTTAATTCCTGGCAAAGTTTCTTCATCTGTTCTTCATTTATCGCATCTTTATCCTTTGTCTGCGCAGCAGGAAGAAGACTAAGTCCCGGAAAGCGTTTATCTTTAATAGCGGCATTTTTAATTTTGCAGCTTCCTTCAACAACATCAACAAGATTAAAAACGACTCTGTTTTCAAGACCCATAACAAGGTCTAAATTTCTTAACCCGATATCAGTATCAATCAATATAACTTTTTTACCCAGCGAAGCAAGCGCCGCGCCTATATTTGAAGTTGTGGTTGTTTTACCAACCCCACCCTTTCCTGACGTTACTACAATAACCTCTGCCATTTGCATCCTCCTTGGTAAATACCACTATTTAATGATATCATATTTTTTATGCTAAGTCTATATTAAAAACGCCAAGCTTTTTATGCTTTTTTTGTTAAATATTGCTCTATATATACCGACTCATCCTTTACGAACGCAATCTCCGGCACCCACTCTGTACGGGCGATTTCATCATCAGGACAACGAGATATTATATCAGCAATCCTTATCTGCGTAGGCAAAAGATTAAGCGCCACCACAACAGCACCGCGGTTTCCGTCAGCCCCTGCATGCACTATGCCTCGAGCCGCGCCCATAACAATAACATTCCCGCCGGCTATAAGCTCCGAGCCGGGATTGGCGTCTCCTATAACAACAAGATTGCCACTTGCCTCAACTAACTGCCCAGAGCGCACTGTTCCCTGATAAAAGCGTGTGATGCCCTCGTCGGCACTATAATTATTCTCTTTTTTTATGTCTTTGTCCTCGCCGTTTCCTTCAAAAACGACCTCACAACCTGAAAGAGTGTCTTCAATAATTCCCTGAAGTAAAAACAGTTCAAACTCAGAAAAACTGATGCCTTCCAAAGTAATTTTAACTCTTTGACCCTCAAAAAAACTTTTGGCTTCTGAAAACTTATCTTTAAGCTCACCTTTTGCTTCTTCTAAGGTCATATTTTCACCGAGTATAACTTTAATACCTGCTTTTGAGCCTTTGATAGTAACCATTTTTTATCCTTTCTCTTAAAGTTATGGTAACAGTTCATTTTTAGGCGTGCTGTAAACTGAAATCTCACCTCTGCCATAAAAATACTGCTCAAATATATCGCGCGCAATGGGAGAAATTCCGGAACCGGACGCTCCATGCTCAACAATAACCGCAACAGCAATCTGCGGATTGTCATAGGGAGCAAATCCCACATAAATTCCGTTCGCACTTCCACGGCTCACCTGTGCAGAACCGGTCTTTCCACCCGTCTTGACCGGAAAACCGGCAAAAGTATAGCCAGCTGTTCCGCCTTCTGCGGTAACAAGACCCATTCCCTTTAAAACCGCATTTAAATTTTCTTCCTTTATATCAACCTTGTGTCTTATCTCAGGCATAACCTCATAGATTATAGCCTGCTGGGCATTTGATTTTACTGCTTTTAAAAGATGTGCCTTATAGTTTGTGCCACCATTGGTGATAGTGGCAATATAGTTTGCAATCTGAATAGGAGTAAACAGGTTGTCCGACTGACCTATTGACGCCTGAAGCACATCGCCCGGATACCATTCACCGCCTGCAGCCTTTCTCTGCTCGGGACTTGCAAGCTGACCTTTTGCCTCCTCGGACAGTTCGATGCCCGTGTATTCTCCGAGACCAAAACTCTGCGCATAATAATTTATTGACTCAATACCGGTTCGCTTACCCATTTCATAGAAGAAATAGTTGCAAGAATCCCTCAGCGCCTCCGAAATATTTACTATACCATGAGTTCCACCACTCGAGCGGAAAATATGACAATCAAAGCTGTGCCCCAAGTACATATATCTGCCCTTTGTATCTACTGTCTCAGTAGGAGATACCTGTTCATCTTCGAGCGCTGCAATCGCTGTTACCGGCTTAAAGGTCGAGCCCGGCTCATATATTCCCGAAAGCGCACGGTTTAAAAGCGGATTTCCGCTCGTCCGCAAGAGCTGGTTAAAATCCAGGTTAAACCTTGCCGGGTCATATGTCGGGTAACTTGCAAGCGCTAAAATCTCACCGCTGTCAACGTCAATAACCACAGCCGCTCCCGCATTGGCATCGCTTCCGTTGTTATAAGTCGATGTAGTCGCAATGCGATTTATGTTTTCTTTAAGTGCGCGCTCTGCCGCCATCTGTAAATCAAGGTCTAAAGTAAGCATAACCGAATCTCCCGGAATCGGGTCGCGGGAATATACAATCTCACTTTCGCCCTCGGTGATTTTTCTCTCTATACTGTTTGTGCCATCTGTTCCTTTTAAATACGTTTCAAAAGCCTTTTCAACGCCTTGCTTTCCCAGATAATCGTTCATTCCGTAGCCTTTTGTCTTAAGCTCGGCATATTCATCTGGGTTAATAATTCCTATATAACCCAAAATATGTGCCGCCGTCGTACCATGGGTATACTGTCGTATCGGCTCTTCATAAACGCTTATACAGCTGAAGCGGTCCCTTTGTTCTTTTACCTGAGTAACCAAAGAAATATCAACATCTTTAGCAAAAACATACGCATTATTAGACGAAAAATCACGCTGCTCCATCTCGTAACGAATGCCAAGGATTTTGCGTGCCTGCGCCTTGTTATAATCATCCGCTATCTTATACCTTGCTAAAAGCTTGGAAAGAGTTTCATCAGCGGAAAGATTCTCATCAAACTTAAACTTCTTTTTAAATTCTTTTTCTTTATTCTTTTTCTCTTTGTCATCGCCGGTAAACTCAAAGGCAAACGGCGCCTCTTTGCTTATCGGCAGAGTGTCCTGATAGGCAAGAGAATTTACATCAAAAAGCGTAGCAAGATTAAACACAACCTCGTTTAACTTGTTTGTATCATCATCAATTTTAGCTATCGCTATAGTGTATCCCATCCGGTTGGTTATAAACGCTCTGCCGTATCGGTCTAAAATTTCACCGC
Organism: Clostridia bacterium; assembly: GCA_045578185.1. Lineage (GTDB taxonomy): Bacteria > Bacillota > Clostridia > UBA1381 > UBA9506 > RGIG1666. The sequence continues at coordinate 24,701 of JAZNJS010000034.1, read as the reverse complement.
GCGGTGCTTTTACAGGAATATTTCTCGCCAGGCGACTGTCTGAAATTTCCCGATAGTTGTCTCCATTTAAAATTTGTAGCACAAAAAGGCGCTGTACGACTAAAAATACTAACAGCACCGTCAGAATATAAAGGATGTTATACCTGTTTCTCAGTCCTTTGTTCTGCAAATTTGTTCACACCTCATCATCTGTATCTTGAATATCTTTTTCTCGTTCTTTGTCTTTGCCACTCACTCGCAAACCACCTTGTAAGCGGATATATAAAAATTGTCACAAGCGCATTATATACCGCCTGCGGCAGAACCCTTAAAAATAAGGCATATAAAAATCCCTGCTGTCTCCAGATAAACAAATTAAAAAAGTAAATTATCAGTTCATACGGAATAGTCAGCACAAAAACAAACAACATTGCAACGAATGTGTTGTTGTTAAAAAGTCCGCCGTGAAGCAAAACGCATATCAGCGAGGTATAAAGACAAAGCAGGGTGTTCATACCCACGTTTCGCCCACCAAAAAAGTCTAAAAGCATACCGCAAATCAAACCAAAAATAATGGCCCTAGGCTCACCTTTTACAAGGCTGTAGCAAATTACGGTTGAAAGCAGGAGGTTCGGTATGATGCCGAAGATTTCCACAGCGTGCAAGAGAGTCGTCTGAATAACAGTAAAAAGAAAAACGACCAAAACCGTCACGGCGTATCTTGCTATGTTTTCCCTCTGCATTCCGCTTCCTCCTTTAATAAATCTCTTCGTTTGGCGTCCTTATAACCATAACCTCACGAATTCTCTCAAAATCCACCGCAGTATCAATAATTGCATACTGCGAGTATCCTGTCACATCATCTTCAATCTCTTTTACTGTTCCAATTAAAATACCTTTTGGGTAAATCCCGCCAAGACCTGATGTTTCAAGCACATCACCCACAACAAGGCTCGTGGCGTGTGTTACAGAGCTGAGCCTGCACTGCCCTCTGTCAGAAAGAGAAAGGTCTCCGTCAACAATGGCAATGTCCTGAGTACGCGTAACCAACGCACCAACGGAACTGTCCGTATCAATAATGGCAATAACCCTTGCCCAGTTGCTGCCAACCTCTGAAATACGTCCTACAAGACCATTGTGCGTAACAACAACATCATTTATCTTTATGTTGTGATTCTTTCCTTTGTCAATGGTAAACGTATCAAACCAATTGCCCGGATCCTTTGCAATAATTTCGCAGCCGACCATATCTTTGTCGCCATAGCTTTCCTTAAGCTCTAGAAGCGACCTCAGACGCTGATTTTCCTGTTTATACGACTCAAGCTCACGGATTGTCTGCGCCTGCTTGTCCACAGTCTGCTTTAACATCTCGTTTTCAGACTTATAATCGCCCGCATTACCTATAAATTCAAAAAATCCACCGACACCATTTCCGATTGCGGAGAAAAATTTCTGAACAGGCGAAACAATAACTCCCGCAACATTAGCGCCAGTAAAGGACGAGCCGTTTCTTGCCAAAGCAAACGAAGCGCCCATAAGCACGAAAATAACCAATGTAACGATTAAAACAACAATTAAAAGCGCTTTCTTTCTAGATTCCACCGCGGCTCACTCCTTTCTTTACAAATTTCATATTGTTTCTTAAAGCCATGTTCTTTTTCTGCCGGTATCATTTAATCTGTCAAGTGTAGAAATAGCCATTCCGGTACCAATAGCAACACAGTCAAGAGCATTGTCTGCAACTCTTACGGAAATACCTGTTTCCTCTGTGATTAAAGTATCAAGACCACGGATAAGCGCACCGCCTCCGGTCAGCATAATACCTCTGTTCATAACGTCCGCCGCAAGCTCCGGTGGAGTTTTCTCAAGTGTCTGCTTAATAGCCTCAATGATTGCAAAAACAGACTCGGACATAGCAGAACGAATCTCCTTGCTTGTGAGATTAATTGTACGCGGAAGACCTGAAATAAGGTCACGTCCTTTTACATCCATAGAGTCTTCGTACTCATATTCATGTGCAGAACCTATGGTAAACTTAATCTCCTCTGCAGTTCTTTCACCAATCATCAAGTTGTATTCTCTCTTAATATAGTTCACAATAGCACTGTCAAGCGAATCTCCCGCAACACGCAGAGACTGACTTGTAACTATGCCGCCGTATGAAATAACCGCAACCTCTGTAGTACCGCCACCGATATCAACTACCATGCTTCCTGTCGGCTCACTTACCGGAAGACCTGCACCGATTGCCGCAGCCATAGGCTCTTCGATTAAGAAGGCATTTCTTCCGCCGGCAGAAACGACAGCATCCTCAACTGCGCGACGTTCAACCTCTGTAACCGCATAAGGAATACATACAACAACGCGCGGCTTAAAAATTCCGCCCGAATATGCCTTTTTTATAAAATACTTAAGCATCGCCTGTGCACCATCAAAGTCTGCTATTACACCATCTTTAAGAGGTCTTATTGCTACCACGCTGCCCGGTGTACGACCAATCATATTTTTTGCTTCGTTTCCGACTTTTAAAACCTGACCTGTGGCCTTGTTTACTGCAACAACAGAAGGCTCGCGTAAAATTATGCCCTTACCCTTCATATATACCAAAGTATTCGCGGTTCCTAAGTCAATTCCTATATCTCTTGCTCCCATAATTAAAATACCTCCATCATAAGTTCATAATCAAATTCCTCCGCCAACATTTTCGAAAGTCGGCAAACAGGTAATCCAACAACATTAAAATAATCCCCGTCAATTTTTTCAACGAGCAAACTTCCCTTGCCCTGAATGGCGTACGCGCCCGCTTTGTCCATCGGCTCGCAGGTTTTTACATAGCTTCTAATCTGTTCCTCTGAAAGCTCACAAAATTTCACTTTAGTTTCTTCATAAACCGAAACACCTTTAGCATCGCTCCGCCTTATGACAGTTATACCGGTAAGCACGCTGTGCTCTCTTCCCGAAAGCGCAGTAAGCATCCTGACCGCATCCTCTTCGTCCTTTGGTTTTCCCAAAATCTCACCGTCTAAAACAACCACAGTGTCCGCACCGAGCACAAGAGAATTCTTGCTCTCGCTTTTAGCCACATCAGCCGCTTTTAAAAGAGATAGACGCTCGACTGCAAGATAAGCGGGTGTACCTTCAGGAATATCCTCCTCCGCTCCTGACGGAACAACACGAAATTTAATTCCCAGTCCCTCTAAAATTTCGCGCCTTCTTGGCGATGCCGATGCTAAGATAATCTCATACACCCCATTCACCTACCATTTCCTGAAAATCAGCCACGAAGCCGCTAATCCCAAAATGCTCGCCACATTAAAATGAAACCATATTCCAAAGGAAAAATTAAGCTCCATGATATAAACATCAAGCATAACATTTTCAGGAAGCGAAAAACCGAAATCAATTCCGTAACCAAGCCACCATAAAAACTGATTCCCGGCACACGCCTCCCCGATTAAGCTGCCGATAAGCAAACCGCCTATGAGTGCGATGGTAAAAATCCAGCCGCCTCTTCTTGCAAAAGCCATTTAATCCCCCACCATTCTTTTTTTTGATACTTTTTCAGCAATAACTCCCGTAATAAATCCGCATATTGTAGAAATAAGCGTTAATACGGGCAAATAACGAAACATCTGCAAATTATTTATAACCCAGGCAGAAACTGCAACTTGTCCCAGATTAAAGAAAAACGCTCCTATAACAGAAAGACCCGCCATACTTACTTTTTCTTTCATAATTTTTTTTAGCAACCACATAGATAAAACGCTAGGTACCGTACCAACAACGCCATACGGAAGCATAGTAAGCCTCCCTGATAGAATTCCAACCAGCACCGAGCGCAAAATTCCTATTAAAAGTGCCTCAACTGGTCCAAACCACACCATTAAAAGCATCGTAACTGTGTTTGCAATACCAAGTTTGGCCCCCGGCAATACATTAAAAACCGGTATCATACTCTCTGCCAGATTCAAAACGATTGAAACGGCAAGCATAACCGCAAGCGTCGTAAGCTTTTTTGCGCCTTTTAAATCAATATGCAACGCTATCCACTTCCCTCTCGCCATCAATCCTTATAATCATACGGTTTGGCAGACATACAAGCATCTCGCCCGCCGAATCAATCCTGCCTGCTTTTACTTCCAGCTTATCAGGGCAGTCAGCATCTAAAACACGTACACCACCATATGAGATTTCAACCGTGTTTTGCCCGAAATCACTTTTTATTTCTAAAATTCTTGTCTCTTTTTCTTTTAATGAATACCTGCCATACTCTCTGCCGTCAATTTCTATAACCGCAAACTCTGCCGAATGGTCAGCAAAAATTACGTTTGTAAAAAAAATACTTGCCACCGAAAGTATAAGCATCAAAAGAAAAATAAACCTGTCAAGCTTCGTAACCATACTCATCTGCCCGTAGAGCCGAAGCCACCCGCACCACGCTCGGTGTCCTCTAAAGACTCGGACTCGAATAGCTCAGCACGAAGTACCGGTGCAAAAACCACCTGCGCAATCCTCTCTCCCGGCTCTATTTTATAGTCCTCATTGCCAAGATTAATAAGCCCCACGCAGATTTCACCGCGATAGTCGCTGTCGATAACTCCCACACTGTTTGCAAGACAGATTCCATGCTTAATACTAAGACCACTACGTGCATAAAGATATGCAACGCTGTCTCTGTCTGGAAGTGCAATCGCAATACCGGTAGGCACAAGCGCTCTTTCACCTTTTTTAAGCAGTAAGGGTTCCTCTATAGCTGCCGACAAATCCATACCGGCAGAGCCGTCCGTTGCATAGAACGGTTTCTTTGCCAAATCGCTTATGTACTTGATTTTCACCTTAAAACTCATCACAGCACCCCTCTGTAAAAATGTCCGCGTGTATATTCATATCGCGGAGACTTCACGACTTGTCCCGCTAAAGCCTTTTTATACTCACTTATTATTATACAACACAAATCGGGATTTTCAACTGTAAAAGACAATCTTATCCTGTCAATTTGTAAACTTTTTATGTCCTCTATTCTGTCTGCCATATAAATCGGACAGGAATTAAGCACGATATTTCTGCAATTTTCTGTCAAAATTGGGAAATCTATGCCCTTTCTGTCGCGAAGCGCAAAATTCTTTTCCTTGCATTCGCACCTATGCGCACTTTTAATCACGCAGTTTTCCATCAGCATCAAAGGAAGATGCCCGTACGCAATCACCTCAAATGATGCGTCAGAATTTTGCGCAAGCTCTTTTATTTCTTTCAGATTAAGTTCAGGCGAAACCGTAAGCACGCTGGCTCCAAAATCTCCAAACGCTGTAGCCGCCACAGAGTTATAGACATTCAGCCTGTGTCCGCCCAGTATCTCACCACCACGCGCCACTTCAAACTGACCAATGTTATTTACCATCACCCGCACGCCTTCGGGAATATTTAATTTTTCTCCCTCTTTCGGCAGTTCGGGCAGGACGCAAACCGCATCTTTGTCCATTTTGCTTATATAAAGCTCATACGGCAGATAAATGTCACATCCGCCCACTTTTTTTACGGCATTGTATTGCTCCTCGTTCGTAACATAAACGCACAAAACGGGCTCTTTCTTTTCCCTTTTTATCACAGAAACATCAGGTTCAACGCTTCTAGCTTCTCTGCGATAAGATGCACATATCATCTCCGACAATTTCTCCGCCGCCTCACGCCTTAAGGCATTTATCGCGCCGATACCGACCGCAGATTTTCCGTCAGTATTAACTGCAACCTCATCTGAGCCAAACGGCGTCTGCCCGAGTTTTTCAAGCTGCTCTTTAATTCGAACCGCCTCGGTCGGTCTGTTTATAGCTGCCTCCGCTAGCGGACCCGAAATGCAAACCTCTTTCTCACCTGATCTCATCTTAAGCGAAATCGGCTCGCCAACCTTTGCTCCAAACTCCATAGAAACTGGCATCTTTATATTTTCGCCACGTACAGTCTCGTGAATTTTTTTCTCAACCTCACGACTTGCGGAAATTTTGCTTCCCTCTTCATAATTCATCATATCACGGAACTTTCTTCCGTCAAAATATCCAAAAGACGAGCCCCCACGTGAAAACAGTGAAAGCATTTCCTCGGCATCCTTATCAGAAAGCTCGCCCGAAAGAGCCGCACGATATACCTTCGTCACCATTCCCACATATTCGGGACTCTTCATTCGCCCTTCAATCTTTAATGAATCTGCACCACTTTGGCGAACCTCATCAAGCCTTTTTACAAGACATAAATCCTTGGGGCTAAGTAACGGCATCGCATCTGTTACCACTTTGCCGTCACAAAGCAGAGTATACGGCAATCTGCACGGCTGAGCGCAGGCTCCGCGGTTACCGCTTCTGCCGCCTAGCATACTGCTCATTAAGCACTGTCCCGAATAGCTCATACACAAAGCGCCATGCACAAAAACCTCAAGTTCTATATTCGTCTGCTCTTTAATCTTTTTTATTTCCTTTGCCGAAAGTTCACGCGCAAGCACCACGCGTTTAGCCCCCAGCCTCTCAAGCTCTTTCGCTCCCGCCGCGCTGTTTACAGTCATCTGCGTGCTGGCATTAATGCTTAGCTCAGGAAGATATTTTCTCACAAGACTAAAAACACCCATATCCTGAATAATTACCGCATCAACACCGATTCGGTAAATATCCTCAAGATAGCGGCAAATATCAAGAAGCTCAAACTCTTTTATCAAGGTGTTTACAGCAAGATAAAGCTTCGCTCCCCGCAAATGGCAGTAATCAACCGCACGGGTAAGCTCTGCCAAATCAAAATTAACCGCACTTCTCCTGGCACTGAACATATTGCCGCCGACATAAACGGCATCCGCACCGTTCTGCACAGCCATAACCAGCGACTCAAACTCACCCGCGGGCGCTAAAAGCTCCATCTTTCTCACCTCTTTTTCGCAAACTGTTTTTTATTATAAAATACTTCTTTATAATATCATATTTTCCGTTTTTTAACAAGTGAAAAACGGATATTTCGCAATTAATTTTATCGACAAATTTTTCAAATAAAAAGAGCCGTCGCTATAATCTGCGACGGCTCCGTAAAATCAAAATAGTCCAACAACTAACTCAACAATTCCGCTTCCAAAAGTCATTATAAGTCCCGCTATTAAAACTCCAAGAGCAATTGACGGCAAAGCTTTTTTTAGTCTCATTCCCAAAAATGCAGCAATGAGCGCGCCTGTCCATCCGCCTGTTCCCGGAAGTGGAATGGCAACAAAAAGACAAAGTCCCCAGAACTCATACTTTTCCACCTTACCCTTGTGCTTATCTACCTTTGCCTCAAGCCAGAGACCAAAGCGACGCAGACATTTTGTCTTTAAACACCACGCAACCAAAGGCCTTATTAGCAAAAGAATAAACGGTATGGGCAATAAATTTCCAACCACCGCCAAAAGATAAAGCACCCACGGATTCATATCCAGTACGAACCCGAGCGGAATAGCACCGCGAAGCTCAACGATGGGAAACATCGAAACGATAAAGACCAAAAGCTCATCAGAGAGCCTAAACGCCTGAAAAAATTGTATAATCGCCTGTGACATTTTAATTCTCCTCTTGACTAAATAATAACGGTCTCAACGCCGCTAACCGCAGCCTCAATCAGCACCTCACAGTCCAAAAGTTCCTCCGAGGCCTTGATTTTATCAAGCTTCGGCTTTGTGTTGGGATGCTTGGGGGTAAATATTGTGCAGCAGTCTTCATACGGCAGAATGGAAGTCTCAAATGTACCAATCATTCTTGCACGCTCAACAATCTCATCTTTATCCATACCAATAACAGGTCTGAAAACAGGCAAGCTTACCGCATCATTTGTAACGCCAAGTGCCTCAACGGTCTGACTCGCAACCTGACCGATGCTTTCACCCGTAACAAGCGCAATCGCACCATTTCTTTTAGCTACACGCTCTGCTATCTTCATCATAAATCTTCTCATAATGATAGTAAGCTGCTCCTCAGGGCAATGCTTTCTTATCTCAAGCTGAATATCTGTAAAGGGAACAATATGAACCTTCATGCCTCCGGTGTAAGCCGATACGATTTTTGCAAGCTCTAGTACCTTTTCCTTTGCTCTCTCACTTGTATACGGATGGGAAAAGAAATGAACTGCCTCAAGCGCAACGCCCCTCTTCGCCGCCATATATCCCGCAACCGGACTGTCAATACCGCCCGAAAGAAGCAATAACGCCTTTGAGTTTGTACCAACCGGCATACCGCCCGGACCTTTTACCTTGTCGCAGTAAACATAAGTGTTTGTATCTCTGACCTCAACCATAACGGTCTTCTCGGGAGTTTTAACATCAACCTTAAGATGCGGAAATTTCCCCAACAAAAATCCACCGACCTCTCGGCAAATCTCGGGTGATGTAAGAGGAAACTTCTTGTCGGAACGCTTAGCATCAACTTTAAAAGTCTTTGCTCCTTTAAGCGCCTCACTGAGACACTCTGCCGTACCCTCTGCAATCGCACCAATTTCTTTCGGCAAAACGTAAGCCTTGGTTATCGAAACGATACCGAAAACTTTTTTAAGACGCTCCACCGCCTCGCCTATATCCTCCTCGTTCGGAAGATTTATATAGGTCGTTGCCTGCGCCTTGGTGATGTCAGGTGACATTCCGCGAAGCGCCGCCCTTATGTTTTTAACCAGTAAATCCTCAAAAATAGGTCGGTTTAACCCTTTTAAAATAATTTCTCCGTATTTAACCAAAATAACCTGTTTCACTTATGTCCTCCTGTTTAGCCTTTCTGAATCGGACAAACATTTCTGCACACATAACAAATTCTCTCGCTCATGCTTGTCGCCTCAACGTCTGTATATCCATCACAACATTTTTCTATTCTAAAACCATTTCTTTTAAGTGCATCTTCTATTTCTTTTTGGCTGTACACGCGCTCGGTATGCACCTCATCAACTCGTGCATATCTTCCGTCAGCACCCTGTTCGAAGAACGTGAGATAAAAATCGCAAAGCCCCTCTTCCTCACTATAATCATTTTCCCAAACATAGAAAATATCATCTGTCTCAAAGGTAAAAGTCTCATCTTTAAGCACATTTTTAAACTTATATTCAGTATTAATATCAAAAATAAGTATGCCCTCTGGAATTAAGTAGTTGTTTAAAAGATGAAAAACCTTGTCTAAATCTCCGTCTTCTGTCAGATAATTTATACTGTCTAACATGCACACGGCGGCATCTATCGTTCCGTAGAGCTCAAACTCTCTCATATCCTGCAAAAGCAGAAGCGCATCGGGACATTTTTCCCTTGCGATGTTAAGCATCGCCTCTGACGAATCTGCACCTATCATATCATAGCCATGCTCGGATAAAAGCTTTGTAAGCGTTCCCGTTCCGCAAGCAAGGTCTAAAACAAGCTCGGGCCTTTTAGGCTCACTATCAAGTATTTCTGAGATGCGCCCTGCTGCCTCATTATAGTCAACATCAAAGGTCAGCCTGTCATATAAAGAAGCAAAACCAACGTAAGATTCCATCACTTTTGCTCCCCCTTTTCTCCCTTAATCTGCTCCCAGTATTTTGCCGAAAGCTGCTCATTTTTATTATTGCCCGGAGTATAATATTTTTTATTCTTTATATTATCAGGCAGATATTGTTGCTTTACATAGTTGCTTGCGAAATTATGCGGATACTGATATGTAAGACCACGTCCCATCTTTTTTGCACCCTGATAATGCGCATCCTTTAAATGCTTCGGCACATCGCCCACATCACTTGAATTAATATCCGCAAGAGCCTCATCAATTGCCACTATAACAGAATTGCTCTTCGGCGCAGTCGCAAGCATTATCGCCGCCTCACAAAGCGGAATTCTCGCCTCGGGCAGTCCCAGCTGCAAAGCAGAGTCAACGCAGGCTTTAGTTATTGCGACAGCCTGCGGATACGCAAGGCCGATGTCTTCAGCCGCAATTACCATAAGACGCCTGCAAATAATCATAAGATCGCCACCGCTGATAAGACGCGCAAGATAATGCACCGCAGCATCAGGGTCGCTTCCCCTGATGGATTTTTGAAACGCACTTATAACATCATAATGACTGTCCCCGTCTCTGTCGTGACGAAAAGCCTTTTTGTTGCTGCATTGCTCAACAAAATCCACAGTAATATTTACATTTTTATCACTGCTAACACCCGCCGCCATAACGCAAAGCTCAAGAGTATTAAGCGCTTTTCTGACGTCACCGCATGAGGTTGCTGCAATAAACTCTGTTGCTTCATCATCAATGTTTACGCTAACACAAAGCTCCTCGCTCAATAAAAGCGCGCCTCTTTTTATCGCGCCGACAATATCTGCGGGCGAAAGCGGCATAAATTCAAAAACAGTCGCGCGACTTAAAATAGCGTTGTAAATATAAAAATACGGATTTTCCGTAGTGCTAGCAATAAGAGTAATCGAGCCGTTTTCAATAAACTCCAAGAGCGACTGCTGTTGCTTTTTGTTAAAATTCTGAATCTCGTCAAGATACAAAAGCACACCATCTGTGCCGCCTAAAGTATCAAGCTCTTTTATAATTGCCTTTATGTCGGAAACAGATGCATTTGTCGCATTAAGCTTATACAGTTTTTTGCCCGCAGCACGAGCCGCAATATTTGCAAGCGTAGTCTTTCCGGTGCCTGACGGACCGTAGAAAATCATATTCGGTATAGTTCCCGACTCAATCAGGCGGCGCAAAACCCTGCCTTCGCCGATTAAATGACGCTGACCGAGCACATCGCCTATCGTCTTGGGACGAATTCTGTCTGCAAGCGGTGAAGATGCCATATCTGTTTCCCTCCTTTTTTGTTTATGCTGTAGAAAAAAGTCCAGACGGCGCACACCCTTTTTCGTCCAGTTCCACTGTGTGCTAATTTTTATAATCCCGAAAAAGACCCGAATAACACAAAGTGCTATATCGGGTCTTGAGTCTATTTGCTTACTTCTTTTTGAGCGCAATAACAATGCGGCGATTCGGTTCTTCGCCGACACTATATGTGTCTACATCAGGGTTTGCCTGAAGTGTAGAGTGAATAATTCTTCTCTCATTTGAGCTCATAGGCTCTAAAGTTACCTTGCGACGGTTTCTTACAACTGAACGAGCCAGATTGTTTGCAAGTTTAACCAATGTAGCATGGCGCTTCTCGCGGTAATTCTCAGTATCTAAAATAACTTTTGTGTACTCACCGTCACCTCGGTTTACACAAAGACTGGTAAGATGCTCTAAAGCATCAAGTGTATCCCCGCGTTTTCCGATAATAATTCCCATATTGTCACCGGAAAGGTCGATTTTCATAAGCTTTTCTTCACATTTAACATCAATATCAACCTTAAGACCCATGCTGAAGAAAACATCATTTAAGAAATCTACCGCACGAGATGCGAGGTCAACGCTAGGGGTTACACGAACAACCGCATCTTTTGAACCGATGCCGAAAAGTCCGCGGCTACCTTCTTCTAAAACTTCAACTTTAACTTTATCTTCAGTAAGACCGAGTTCTGCCAGTGCAAGCTCAACTGCGGCTGCAACTGTTTTACCGGCTTTTGTTATACTCTTGCTCATTTTTTCTTCCTCCTGTTTTCTCTTTCTCTGAAATGCTCCTTCTTGGTCTCCTCGTCCGGCAGGGTTTTAGCAAAATAATTTGTTAAAACAATCTGCTGAACAAACTGCACGATGTTAGAGATAATCCAGTAAAGACCAAGACCCGCCGGCAGAGAAAAGGCGAAAAACACAGTCATAAACGGGAAAATATAGTTCATCATCTGCATTGTTGATGCATTAGGATTGTCCGCAGACGCCTGCTTATTTCCGCTCATCTTCTGAGTGAGCCAGGAGGTCATAAATGTAGTAAGACCTGCTAAAATAGGAATTAAAAGCAGGGGACCGATTTCATTTATCGACGGAATTTTAGATAAATCCAGTCCGAAAAAATTAAAATCAATAACCATAGCATCAGCAATTGACGGCAGTTTTTCTATGAGGGCATCAAAATGCTCCTCCATAAATTTTGCAAACGGGATTTCATTTGTTACTGTTCCGGTCACGCTAAGTCCTAATTCTTTCATAGCATTAACAGCAGCATCAACTGTCGGCAGACCGCCTTTTCCGAGCTGAATGACGTAAGTCAGCGGTTTTCTGATAATGTTATAAAGACCCAGCAAAAGCGGGAACTGAATAAGAAGCGGCAAACAACCGCCCATAGGATTAATATTATTAGCCTGATAAAGCTTCATCGTTTCCTGATTCAGCTTTTCTTTGTCATATTGATATTTTTTCTGCAGCTCGTTCAGTTTTGGTTGAATAGCCTGCATTTTAGACATTGATTTTTGTTGCTTAACGGAAAGCGGCAACAAAATCGCTTTTGTAACAATAGTAAACAGCACCACGGTCCAACCATAGTTTTTTACTATCATAAAAATAAAACGGAATAAGTATCCAAGCGGTACGTTAATAATGTCGAATATGCCCAATCAGTTTTCCTCCTCCGTCTGCTGCTCTACGGGGTCATATCCCCCTTTTGTAAACGGATGGCACCTTAAAATTCTTCGAAAAGCCATCCATCCGCCGCGAAACGCTCCATATTTTTCGATTGCCTCAAGGGCATACGCCGAACAGGTTGGATAAAATCTGCACCTTGCCGGAAAAAGCGGCGATATAAACTTCCGGTAAAAACGAATCAAAATAAGCAGCAGTCTCTTCATAGAATAGACCTCAAATCAATCATTTTCCCGCGATTCGATTAAGTGCGCCTGACGAAAAAGCTCTAAAAGCTCTGCGTGCACCTCGCGGTAAGTATCACTAAATAAACAGCTGGCCCTGGCTACAATCACGATATCATAGCCGCATTTAATATCCGCTTCTAAATGGCGATAGCTCTCCTTTAAAAGCCTCCTGACGCGGTTCCTTTTAACCGCCTTGGCTATTTTCTTCCCGACCTTGAAACCGAGTCGATTAACTCCCAGTTTATTCGGCAGGAAATAAAGGACGAAGTGTCTGTGGTATGTTTTTTTGCCCTTTTGATAAACCTTTAAAAATAATGTATTCTGATTAAGACTAATTGTCTTTATCATAAAACAATCCTTTCAAATGTGAATTTATGAATAAAGTCGCTGAAGAAATCCCCAGCGACCATCTTTTCATAAATCAAACTATGCGGACAGCACCTTTCTGCCCTTAAGTCTTCTTCTGGCCAAAACCTTACGGCCGGAACGAGTACTCATACGATTTCTAAAACCGTGGTCTTTTTTTCTTTTCCTTTTATTAGGCTGATATGTTCTAAGCAATTGCTCCACCTCCTACTGCGAACTTGACAAAAACGAAAGCATACCACTTTACTGTTTATCATATACTCTAAATATTATATATTGTTGACACCGACTTGTCAATACTTTTTTTCTTTGTTATTATAAATAAAGTTTGAATTTTTAAGAAAAACTATTCCATTTGCCTTAAAATATGATATAATTATGCTAACATAAATAAATTTAATTCTACATATTTAAATAGGAGGCTATTTATGAAGATAGATTTATCCTGCCCTGTTGAAAACAGAGGCGTCATTGTAAAAACAAACTCTACTACCGGCGAGCCGTACGCACTTTTTCGCCTGTTTAACTTAAGCGACAAGGTCATTTCTTCTATGGCGTTTACCGCCAAAGCATATGACTCGTTCGGAAAGGAACTCGGCTCTCTCCCGGTTTTGATGACAGAGCTTGACGGCCAGCCGAAAAGTCCGTTTGCCGTAAACAAAGGCGTTTCGCTTGCCGAGCTTGCTGAAGCAAGGCACGTTGTTGCCGATATAGAGGAAGTTACTTTTGCTGACGGCGAAGTTTATAAGGTAACCGAAGAAAAAATGACCGAAATTAATTACATCCAGCCTGATTACGATGAAATAACCAGACTTAAAAGCATCGCAGGCGACGATGCAGCTTGCTATGCGCAGGACCCCGGGCCGTACTGGCTCTGCGTTTGCTCAAGACCCAATAAGCAGGAGGATAATAGCTGCATACGCTGCGGAAGAGATAAACAAACTGTTCTTGCAAAATACTCATCACACGATAAAATAAACAAGGCAATCGAGGAAAGACGCCTTGCCTTAGAACGCGAGGAGCTTGAAAGACGTGCAGAATTTGCCCGCCAGCGTGAAGAGGCACACCAAAGAAATATGAAAAACTTAGTCCGCGCACTGATCGTCCTTTTATGTGCGGCAGTTGTGCTGGGGTTAGGAGTCTTCGGCTACCGCTTTACCGTTACAAAAATCGCAGACAAAAAAGTCAGCGAGGGTAATTATATTGAAGCATACGAGCTTTACCGCAGCGTAGGAAGCTCACATATCGGCAGAGCATCCGAGCAGGCAAAAGGTAATACCTTTAATAATATGGTTCAGTCAGGAATCCTCACCGCCGACAGTGACAATCTTTATTATATAAACAATACATTTAATATAGTAAAAGAAAGCAAAAAAACCGGTGAAAAAACAATTGTTGGCGAAGCGAAGGGATTAAGTCTCAATATTTCAGGTGACTGGCTCTACTATATAGACTACCAGACCGGAGAGCTTTGCAGAATTTTAACAGATGGTTCCGTTACCGAAAGCGTAATTGATAATACGCAAATAATTTTCTATACGACCATTGGAAACGACCTTTATTACCTTGCAGCAGATGATGAAGCAGCGCAAAATGCAGAGCAGACGAAAACTGCTTTATACCTGATGGATACTGAAAGCAAAAAGGTTGAAAAAATTTCAACCGCACAGTTCTACTCACTCGAGTTCTATAAGGGTAAAATTTACTACATTGACGCTGAAAAGGGCCACAAGCTCTATGTTATGGACCGAAAAGGCAAAAAGGAAAAACTTTTAGTAAGCGAAGCAACATACGGGTTTACCGTATACGAGGATAAAATTTACTACTCTGACGGCACAATGCCCGATGGTGCGCAAATGCCGGAGCTCACTTTAAAAGTGATGGATTTAGACGGTAAACCGTTCGAGGACGTAGTCAAGGACAAGAAAGTAAATCTTATTGCGGCAGACAGCGGCAAAATTTACTTTACAACATACGAAGACAATCTGCTCTATGAGCTTAATCTTGAGACTAACGAAGTCACCGAAGCACCGATTAAGGATTTCAGCGTGTTTAATATTAAAGACGGATATATTCACTATATGAATGCAGTCGGCGACTTTATCAAAACCACCGCTGACGGAAAAACAAGCGAAAACCTTGGTAATATCAATGCACTAAATGGCATTCCTGAAGATACAGCTGAAATAATTGAATAATAAATAAAACCTGACATAAAGATTAATATCTGACTGAAAGGGACAAAATCACGGCTTTATATTGCCGCGCCCTTTTGGCGCGGCAATTTTTGTTATAAAGGAGGAAACAGTATGGAAACTCGCGTAGCAGTAATGGGTATAATCGTTGAAAACCCCGACTCTGTCGAAACTTTAAATGCACTTTTGCACGATTACGGAGCGTATATAATCGGCAGAATGGGCATCCCGTACCGCGAAAAAAATATAAATATAATAAGCATCGCAATAGACGCACCGCCAAACACTATCTCCGCCCTGTCCGGAAAAATCGGCGCTTTAGACGGAATCAGCGTAAAAACTGCTTATTCGAATGTGGTAAGCCATGAATAAACGAATTCTAAAACTTATGAACACCTTGGAAAAAAAACACTCACTTACAAGGCGCGATTACAAAAGATTAATAGAAAACTACTCTTTCGAGGCAGCAGCTATTTTGGCGGAAAAGGCACGGGCGGCGAGAGATAAGGTGTATAAAAACCACGTCTATATCAGGGGACTTATCGAGATAAGCAATATCTGTAAAAACGACTGCCTCTACTGCGGCATAAGACGCAGCAATTCCGAATGCACACGTTATCGACTTACACCCGAAGAGATTATTGCCTGCGCTGCGGACGGCTACAAGCTCGGCTTTCGTACCTTCGTGCTGCAGGGCGGTGAGGACGGATATTTTACCGATGAACTCCTGTGTGATATAATAGCAAAAATTAAAGAAAACTGCCCCGATAGCGCAATAACTCTGTCACTTGGCGAGAGGAGTACGGCGAGCTATCAAAGACTCTCGGACGCCGGCGCTGACCGCTATCTTCTCAGGCACGAAACGGCAGATAAAAAGCATTATGAGAAGCTACACCCCCAAAAAATGTCATATAAAAACAGAATAAAATGCCTGTATGATTTAAAGAAAATAGGTTTCCAGACAGGTTGTGGCTTTATGGTCGGCTCCCCGCACCAAACATCAACGCACATCGCAAAGGATTTAAAATTTATAGAAAAGTTCAGGCCCGATATGTGCGGAATAGGTCCGTTTGTACCGCATAATAGCACTCCTTTTTGCAATGCCTCTCCGGGAAGCGCTGAGCTTACTTTATATCTTCTTTCAATCATACGCCTGATTCATCCAAGCATTCTTCTCCCTGCCACAACGGCTCTCGGCACACTCCTGCCAGACGGGCGCGAAAGAGGAATCATATCAGGCGCAAACGTGATAATGCCCAACCTCTCTCCTAAAGATGTGCGGGATAAATATGAGCTTTATAACAATAAACTCTCAAGCGGGCTTGAAGCCGCAGAACAAAAAGAGCTTTTAGCCGCAAAGATGAAAAGTATAGGCTACGAGATTGTAACTCACCGCGGAGATGTTATAAAATAAAAGAAAGGAAAGTCACTATGCCACTGTATAATCCCAAATCATTAAAAGCAGAAGAATTTATAAACGATGCAGAAATTCTTGCAACTATCTGCTACGCTGAAGAAAACAAACATAACATAGAGCTTATTGACTCAATTTTAGAAAAAGCACGCCCTAAAAAAACAGAAAACGGCACAACTTGCTCTGGGCTATCGCATCGTGAGGCATCCGTTCTCTTAGCTTGCGACGTTCCCGAAAAGGTCAGCGAAATATATAAAATAGCAGAAGAAATAAAACTTGCTTTTTATGGTAACCGCATAGTTATGTTTGCGCCCCTTTATCTTTCAAATTACTGCGTAAACGGCTGCCTTTACTGCCCCTATCACTTAAAGAACAAAGAAATTGCACGCAAAAAGCTGACTCAGGAGGAAATAAAGGCTGAGGTCATAGCACTTCAGGATATGGGACATAAACGCTTAGCAATCGAAGCAGGCGAAGACCCTGTAAATAATCCGATTGAATATATATTGGAAAGCATCAAAACCATCTATTCCATTAACCATAAAAACGGTGCAATCCGCCGCGTAAATGTAAACATTGCCGCAACTACCGTGGAAAACTACCGAAAACTCAAGGACGCAGGCATCGGCACATACATTCTGTTTCAGGAGACTTATCACAAGGAAAGCTACGAGCGCCTGCACCCGACAGGCCCAAAGCATAACTACGCCTATCATACCGAAGCGATGGACAGAGCTATGGAGGGAGGCATAGATGACGTAGGCCTCGGTGTTCTTTTTGGCTTAGAGCTTTATAAATATGAATTTGCAGGACTTATTATGCACGCCGAACACCTAGAGGCAGTCCACGGGGTAGGGCCGCACACCATCAGCGTTCCGCGCATAAAACGTGCAAACGATATTGACCCCGATGTGTTTGATAACTCCATCTCTGACGAGATGTTTGAAAAAATTATTGCCTGCATCCGCCTTGCTGTACCATATACGGGTATGATTATCTCAACCCGAGAATCAGAAGAGGTGCGGGGCAGAGCATTAAGCCTTGGCATATCCCAGATAAGTGGCGCATCACGCACCTCCGTCGGCGGCTATACTGAGGTCGAGCGTCCGCACGACTCCGAGCAGTTTGACGTATCCGACCAAAGAACACTTGACGAAGTAGTCCTCTGGCTTATGCAAAACGGTCATATCCCGTCATTTTGCACTGCGTGTTACCGGGAGGGCCGCACAGGCGACCGTTTTATGACCCTATGCAAAAACGGACAGATTTTAAACTGCTGCCACCCCAACGCCCTGATGACTCTAAAAGAATATCTTGCTGACTATGCAAGCGAAAAAACACGTGATGTTGGCATTAAACTTATTGACAAGGAGCTAGAAAAAATACCGAACCGCAAGGTTAAAACGCTTGCCACGGAATATATAGAAGAAATCGACAGCGGTAAAAGAGATTTTAGATTCTAACAAAGGAGGTAGCCCGATGACAGAAAACACATTTAACCAAACGCCCGTATCAATGCGTATGAGAATATCTGTTTTCGGTAAAACGAACAGCGGAAAATCTTCTTTAATAAACGCTCTTTTAGGGAGTGATGTATCCATCGTCTCTCCCATCGGCGGAACTACCACCGATCCCGTGAGCAAAGCAACCGAGTTATACCCAATCGGTCCCTGCGTATTTACAGATACTGCAGGCTTTGACGACGACACCGAACTTGGTAACTTGCGCACAGAGCGTACAAAACAAGTTATAGAAAAGACCGATATGGCTCTTTTGGTCACCTCAAATGCAAACGACATCAAAAGCGAAGTTATGTGGCTTAATATATTAAAAAAACACAAAATACCAACTGTAGGTGTGTATAATAAATCCGATTTGGATACGCCTGCCGAAAAAACCGCTGCTTTGCTCTCAAAGGAGATGGGCATTAATTTTATATGCACAAGCGCACTCTTATCAAAGGGAATAGCAGATTTAAAATCTGCCATAATAGCTCACGCACCCAAGGATTTCGAGCTTGACTCAATCATAGGCCACCTTGTAAACGACGGCGACAGCGTGATGCTTGTTATGCCGCAAGATATACAGGCTCCTAAAGGAAGACTTATCTTGCCGCAGATGCAGGTAACCCGTGACTTGTTAGACCACGGGGCCATAATTACAAGTGTTACCGCGGACAAAATGGCAGATGCGCTTTTAGCGCTTAAACAACCACCAAAGCTTATAATTACTGATTCACAGGTCTTTCCGTTTGTGTATGAGCGCAAGCCCAAAGAATCGCTTTTAACCTCATTTTCCGTGCTACTTGCCCGATATAAAGGTGATATCGCCGTTTTCTTAGATGGCGCAAACCGGATAGATACCTTATCGGAAAATGATCGCATATTAATTGCCGAGGCGTGCTCACATAACCCGCTTGACGGTGATATCGGCAGAATAAAAATTCCGAATCTTTTGCGCAAAAGAATCGGTGACGGTTTAAAAATAGACATAACAAGTGGGAACGACTTTCCCGATGACTTATCAGAATATGCGCTGATTGTGCACTGCGGAGGCTGTATGTTTAACCGAAGATATATGTTAAACCGCATCCGCGCGGCAAAGGAGCAAAATGTCCCGATTACAAATTACGGAATGCTCATTGCCAAACTCAGCTCAATTCTTGACAAAATAACTATTGAATAGAGGTGTCTTATGAACGAAATCAGAGATAGCCTGCGCCGCCATATAAAAAAAGAGCGCGCATCATTTCATATGCCTGGCCACAAGGGTAAAAGCGCAATTTTAGGAGATGTCTTCCCCAAAGATATACTTTCGTTTGATGTGACCGAGCTTGACGGAACGGACTGCCTTGCTCACCCTGACGATGCAATTTTAAAGTCAGAAGAAAGCGCAACAAAAATATGCGGTGCTAAAAGGGCATTTTACCTTGTAAACGGCTCATCCTGCGGAATTCTTGCTATGTTTTATGCCTATTTTAACGAGGGTGATGCGGTCATAGTTGACCGCTCTTGCCACCGAAGCGTGATAAACGCACTCACTCTATGCGGCATAGAGCCCATATATATCGCACCCGGGCAGGATTATACTAAAAGCATCCCTAAAGGTTTTGCGGCAGAGAAAATCAAAAAAACGCTTAGCCAATACCCCGAAGCAAAAGGCATATTTATCACCAGTCCGAACTATTACGGAATGACTAGTGAAATCCGCGAAATTGCAAATTTAGCACACGCCGCTTCTATCCCGCTTTTAGTTGACGAGGCACACGGCGCACATTTTATGGCATCAAGCCGCCTACCTGAAAGCGCAATAAAACAAGGCGCTGACGCCACAGTCGTCAGCCTGCATAAAACTCTGCCCTGCCCCAACCAGACGGCGCTTTTGATGCTAAATGACGATAATATGGCGGACAAGATGCAAAACGCTATCAACATCTTTCAGACCACAAGCCCCTCTTATGTGCTCTTGTCTTACATTGAAGCCACTCTTGCGCTTACCTTCGAGCACGGAACAAGGCTTACGAACGAGCTTTTGGAAAATTTAAAACCTTTTAGAAAATATCAGACCGATGACCCATTTAAACTCTTAGTTTCGTTTGCTGAAAATGGTTTGTCAGGCTATGAAACAGAGAAAATTCTTCGTGAAGAGTTTGGAATATTTGCAGAGCTCGCTGACGAGCAAAATGTGCTGCTTATGGTGTCATGGGCAAATTCCCATTCCGACTTTGAGCTGCTTAAAGGGGCCTTGGACATAATTTCTTCTATAAAAAAAGAAAATAAAATTAATTGCGTTTCATCTTTTTCATTTGCAGAGGGCAAGCCCGACATTTCCCCACGAAAAATGCGCAGTGCTAAAGCTGAAATGATTGAAATTAAAAATGCCGCAGGTCGCATTTCGGCATCAACCACCGTATCCTTTCCTCCCTGCATCCCGATAATCCTCCCCGGAGAGCGCATTACAACCGAGCAACTAAGAAACCTGACCGAGCTATCAGCGCACACAAAAATTGAAGGAATAGTAAACGGTAAAATATCGGTACTAAAAGAATAAAAGAAACGGAGCTATAGCGCTCCGTTTCTTTTATCTAATATATTCGTCATCATTTGCGGTCCAAACTTTTTTTACATCCTTACTCTTCTTCAGGTAAAGCCTCGAGAATTATATCTACCGGCGCAGTAACATCATAATGCTCCTCAACAAACTCAACGATTCGCATCGGGTCATCAAGCCCATGCGGATGATGTCCGCACATAGATTTGGAAATAACCTTCATAATACCGCCGTTTTCTCTATAAAAGTCTTCTAAAACCTGACCGTTTTCCGGATAAAGTACAATGTCATCAGCATTCCCGTAAACCATCAGAATCGGAATGTTATTATCAATCAGGGCATCCATATCGTCAATCGGGCTCTGTCTGAAGTTGATAATAGTCGAGCGGTTTACTCCATAGGTATTAACAATCTCTCTCCAATGTGTATGGATAGCTTCGTTTGTGCACTCACCAAGACCAACAATACTCAAAATATTAAGAACGGGCGCATCAAGATATAAAACAGCAGTAAGCTCTGGATAAAGCTGAGCAAAGCGAGCAGCCTGAAGTCCGCCGCAGCTCATGCCCTCTAAGATACATCTTTCAGAAGCACCAAGCTCCTGTGCACAAAAGCGTACAAAATCAGCCATGATATGAGTCTCCTCATCAGGCGCCCAGCGTGAAAAATGAGTAATGCGAATGAGATAGTATCCACGCTCAAGCATAGCAATATCAAACGCAGGAAAAGCATCCAGATATTCTGTCTTTAAAAGCATTTTTCCGTTAGGCTTGCCCTTTGGGTAAATAATAACCGCATTTCTGTCTGCAAAAAGAAAACGCTTTGTTTTAAATCCGTTCCACATATCGTATCCTCCTTAAAAAGATATATTAAAACCGCACTTGCGGCATATACTGCAGATTATAAATCCCCAAATATCACATATATGTTAATTCTATCAAAAATAAAAGACTTAATCAACCGCTTGACTCAAACTGTAAAGGAAAAGACACAAAACCCAGTTTTTGTTGTAAAATTCCGCTTATTGTGCTAAAATAAATACATAACATTTACGGAGGATTTAAAATGGATGCACGAAAGATAGTACGAAAGGAGTTTATTTCCCCTTTCCAAAAAGTAGGCAGAAAAAATATTGGTGTGGAGCTTGAGTTTCCGCTTCTCAATCTTGAGAAAAAGCCGGTTGATAAAAAAGTTGCACTTGGTCTTTTAGAAAAAATGCTGCTGGAAGGCTTTCGTGTCGCAGAATATGATGCTGACCAAAACCCCGCATTTATAATAAATGGAGACGGCGATGTTCTGTCTTTTGATAATTCGTATAATAATTTCGAATTTTCAATGGAAAAATGCGAAAACTTATTTGAAATGTCGCAAAGATTTTATAAGCTCTATGCAGCCGTGCAAAACTATCTCCTTCCGCTTGGCTATTCCCTGTGCGGCATCGGCGCAAACCCGTTTCATCCGCACCTTACATCTTCGCCCGTGAGTTTTCCTGTATATTCTTTAATAAAAGAATTTTTATGCTCCTTTTCAGGCGGCACATATCACGAATATATTGACTTTCCCGCATATCTTTCGTCAGTACAAACTCACCTTGATGTACCGATAGATTTACTCCCTAAAGCGCTTACGCTTTTTGCAGACCTTGATTTTGCTCGTGCTCTGCTTTTTTCAAACTCTCCTGCATTTGACGACGCAAAAGGTTATGAAAATACTGTGTGTTTCCGCGACTTCCTGTGGGAACGAAGCGGATTTGGAAGCTTAGCAAACAACGTTGGAAAGATAGAGGGAACGTTTAGCTCCATAGAGGATATAGAAAATCTTATTTTGTCGCGCTCAATGTTTTACCGCGTGCGTGATGGTAAATATGAGCTTATTCCAGAAGCAACCGTAGCAGAATACTTCTCGCGCCCCGATGCTAAAGAAGAAGACATCGACTCATATCTTTCTTTTCAGAATGTTGAGATTACTCGCCGTGGCACACTGGAGATAAGAAGCGACTGTGCTCAACCGATAAAGGATGCTTTTTCAGCACCTGCTTTTAATTTAGGAATTTTGCTAAGTTTAGACGAGGCACGCGATATACTTGATAAATTTATGAGAGAAAATTTGCCTGCTGATATTTTAAATTCTGATAAAAGAAATAAAAGACTGCGTGACTCAGTTATCTATAACTACGCGCTTCCGGCAGATAAAAGCGCTACCAGTTCTTTGCTCTGCGAACTTCTTATCCTGGCAGAAAAAGCACTTAAATCTCGCCAAAAAAGCGAAGAAAAATTACTATCTGGCCTTTATGCTCGTGCGGAAAACCTTACCTGCCCGGCAAGAGATTGGAAAAAAGCGCTTGCCTGTGGAACAGATTATAAAAAATTAATTGAAAGGTTCGCAAGTACAAAGTAATTCACAATAAGCTTTGCGCTTGTCAGAAGCCTGCTTTTTTGATATAATAATATTGATGAGTAAATAACCAAAGTGAAAGGTTGATATTATGAGTAATATCTGGCACGACATAAGCCCTAAACGAATAAACCCGGAGGATTTTATTACTGTTATTGAAATACCTAAGGGTGGAAAAATTAAGTATGAGCTTGACAAAGAAACCGGTATGCTTGTGCTTGACAGAATTTTATACACCTCGACACATTACCCCGCAAACTACGGCTTTATCCCCCGCACCTTTGCAGATGATTTAGATCCGCTTGATGTTTTGCTGCTGTGTTCGGAGGATATAGCACCACTTACGCTGGTGCGCAGTTATCCGATAGGTGTAATTTCAATGATAGATAATGGAAGAAATGATGAGAAAATCATTGCTATTCCATATAACGACCCTACATATCAAAAATACAAAAGTATTGACGAACTGCCAAAGCATATCTTTGACGAGATGAGCCACTTTTTCTCTGTTTATAAGGCATTAGAGGGGAAGGAAACCGCAGTAAATGAGGTGCGCGGACCGGAAGCAGCAATAAAAATTATCAAAGAAGCAATCGATAATTATATAGAGTTCTATTGTAAATAAATATTTATATTTTAAAAAGAGCTATGACAAAAGTCATAGCTCTTTTTGTCTAATGCTTTAAGATATAAAAAGAAGAGGATACCTAGGTATCCTCTTCTGTGTATTAAAAGTTATTTACTTTTAATTAGTTAGTCAAGCCAGGGAATGCAGTCTGGAGAGCTACCTGATACTGAATAGCATCAACGATTTCGCCATCCTTGTTCTGTCTTGCAACAGTGTAGTATGCAAATGCATTCTCACCATTGTAGTTGTCAGAAGACTCAGAAAGAACTGTCAAGTCGCTAAGACCCTTAATCACGTTCTGGCCTTTACGTCTAGCATCGTAAACAGCTACAGTACCAACTTCGCTGTCGTTAGCATAATCGTAACCAGCAGCATCAACGTAGTTAACCATGTTATCAACTAATCCTGTCGGAACTGCTACAGACTGTACGTACTTGTTGTAAACAGTACCTGTCCAGAATGAAACGTAGTAAATTTCATCATTTCCATCAGGATCATCTACAGCATTGTTAGTTACATGGAATACAGGTTCATCCGGTGTAGCACCGTTTGTATCGTGGTCAATTGCATAGTCATAAACAACGTTAATTGAAGTGATAACGCCATTAGTTAATGTGTACTGGAATACGTCACCAGCGTAAGGATAGTCAGCAGAAGCAACATCCTCATCAATTACGTAGGATTTGTATTCGCCAGCCTGATAGAAGGAAACCTTAGAAGATCCATCAGCTACAGTAGACATAGAGTAAGCAACTGCAAGAGCAGACTTAGTGTTAGTAACAATCGGAGTTGTTACAACTGCAAGAGCCATCTCTTTGTCCTTGTTTACATCAAACAACCAAGCGGTGTAACCGTCAGCTTTGTCTTCATCAAGAGCATCGAAAGTAGCAATTGCAAGGTCGTCTTTGTTTACAGCATATTTGCCATTGTCAGCACCGCCAACAACCT
>JAZNJS010000033.1:0-3752 GCA_045578185.1 Clostridia bacterium | reverse complement strand
TACTTGAACACCGCAACTCCTAAAAATAACAGACCGTCACGTTTTGTGATGGTCTGTACTCTCTATTTTTTTTGTTTGCGCTTAGATGATGCAGAAACATTATTTGTCATAGTTTTAATTTCTTTCAGCATTTCATCGTAGTTCTGCATAATGTCCACAAGTTGTTTGAAAGCTTTGGTACATAAATTAATACTCTGTGTTTTTTGAAACATCTCTAAACTTGCGTCATCTCCAAATAATTGGTTAAAAAATTGAAAAAATACGTCACATACAGATTTTAGAATTTCAGAAGACTTTCCATTCTGCGGAATTTTTTTAATTTCTGTAGCATAGTAATCTGCTGCAGTTTCATACTTTTCCACAAAAGCAACATCTGTTGGGTCAAATTCAATCTCAAAATTTCCAAATTTATATAAGCTCATTTTATAAACCTCTTTCTTTTTTTATTTTTAAAATGCAACCGATAACGCATTTATCATGTCAGCCTCTTGCTCTTGGGCACATCTTAAGTCGGGCAGACGGTGTATGCGTTTTAGTGTTCGGTAATAGGCTTTTTGCTCTTTGTCCTTTATCTTTGATAAATCAACACTACGGATTTCCATAATCTTGCATATTTTATTATCATCGGTAAGACCTTCAAACAGTGCACGAAACATCCACCAATGAAAAGTTTCTTTTGTAAGGTCAATGCCGTATTGCGCCAAAAAGGCTGCATATATAAGCGATGCGTCATGGGTAAAGCTGTATACCTGTTTGTTACGGGACGCTGCCCTCTGCTCGCCATGAGAGCTTTCCCCGGAATTTTGCATCTGCTCATCCTTTGGTGCGTAAAACCCGACAGCAGCACAGAAAGCACTCTGGATATCTGCCGGTACATGTTCGCCGTAACATATCTCCAGAGCAGAAAAAGCACGTTCTTCCATGGGTTTGTTGCTCCAGAACAGCGCCTCGTCAAACTTAATCCATGTGCGAAAATCCGTATTGATAAAAATCTTTTCTCCGCATACCTCCAAAAAATCCGGCATGGGCTCTAAAATTATATTCACGTTATACCAGTCTCCCAAAAGATATTATCAAGACGGGTGTTGCCACCCGCCCTGACTTTAGTTAATTAAGCCTCGACAAATTCGATTGTCTGCCAATCATCATTTGAAGTTGCTGTGCCGCTTACTCTTTCGCCTTTAACCTTTAAAGTACCTGTATAAGTGTAAGCATCAACGCTTCCGCCCTCTGTGTCTGCAATAACTGCAAATTCACGTTTTGCAGCAGCATAGCCGTTTTCGTTATCGCCGTTTGTCAAATCGACAAAAATGATTTCGCGGATAGCCTCTTCCATAACCAATTCTTCGTTATGGATTTTGATAATATCGTCATGCACAGCGTTGCCTTTGTGCTGGTCAAAACCATAAGAGAAAGAAGGGGAGTAGCCAACAACATCACTCTGTTCAAATGGCTCGTCCACATAGCGTCTTGTATACTCAATAGGGTTTTTTGCGCCGGACATATCCGTAAAACCTTTCATTCTGTGATATGTTACGGCACCTGCCTCGCCCTTTACGCCGTAAAAGGCTAACTTTTCATTTCTTTTTACTGTACTCATAATTTTAGCTCCTTTTTTAATCCTGGTAATACACCAATCTGCATGATAGCTGATATTTTGCTGTATCACTTTGTTTTTCATCCACCCAGCCTGTTTTTACAACTTCTAAGCTGACGGATTTTTTACTGCCGTCTAAATTGGGCAAAATCCCAAGTCGGTCCTGTTCATAAATCCAATCTGACAGCTGCTCAAGTTTGGTTGCTGCGGCAGTGTTTTCTGCCACGTCCTGTCCGCATTTTTCACGCAATGCAACAGTAAATAAAAACTGTTTCAGTGTACCGCCGTCCGTATAATTTTTAATTATCGGCTCGGCTGACACGTTTTCAATTGTTCTGCTTGCTTCGTTTTCACTGAGATAATTGATGTTTATATCACTATCTGCAAGTAGCGGACATGTGTTAATAAAAGCTTTAATGGTGTTAATCATATTCGCTTTTCTCCTTTGTTTGCATTAAAACGCTGCGAGATGCACCGATGCGGACAAAAGATGGTCTGTTAATAGATTGAGAGACTTTTCCGCTTGGTGCTGAATTTGGAGATTTGTGTGATTGTGATATGAGATTGCGTTGAAATACATTTATATGTCGTGCAGCGCTTCATTGCATTTTTGAGCGCCGGTTTTATTTCATATGGACGTCACATACGCTATAAAATGCACTCTGTCCCCAAATGCTTACTTAAAGTAAGCTATACTTAGCTGCTCGGGGAACGGCAGCTATAAAATGTTCTTTTCATTTGCTTTCTCCCTTTCTTTTATGTTTTTAATCACGTTTTCTAAATGTTCGTCCTGTTTTTCATGTTACCATTTTAAACCCTTATTTTTTCCCGTGGGTATCATTCTGCTTTTTTATTAAATATATGAAAGATTTTTAGCTACATAATATATAAAACGGCAACGCCATCGCTTATATGTCGCTTCGCCTGCGTCAATGGGATAGGGCGATTTGTAAAGCATATGACCGATAATGCCTTTCCTGTATTCTTGGGGGATTTGTAAAAGAGCGCGTTCTACAGCATCGCAATCGCGGTTTATTGCAGCAAGTCTTATTGCTTTTTCTCCCGTGGGGTCAGAAATAGTGTTTTGGCGATGCTCACCGCTTGGCATAGGATAGCTGTTTAATATTTCTTTTGCCTCTTTTTTCATTCGTTCGTAATCTCGAACCAGGTAAAGCATCCTCATATATAAATCGTGAGGCAATTGGTATTCGTTGTTCTTTTTTGGTTGGTAATGCCTCACGATACGGACCTCCTTTCACTCATTTTAAAATGCAGTACCTCTAATATACAACTAAAAAAATTCCCACAGGTATCAACTGGAAATTTTTTGTGCTATAATTGGTGTACGACATAATTTTTCAAATTACGACACCATTTTATGATGGAGGCAGTGCTGATGCAATGTTCAATATTGCAATCAACAGAGTCAATATTGGGATTTATGTAGTCAATTTTAAAATTACAATTGAGAGGAGACAAAATAACAAAATGAGAGAGGTACAAAGACATAATTTTGAATTTGTAAGAACAGAGGTGTTTAACTTATCTATAGAGGAATTTGCAGACAAGATAGGTGTATCTAAAAGCAGTTATCAAAGAATGAAATCAAAAAACTATGATGCGGAATATTATTTTTCGCCGATTGAAAAGGTCTGTGAACTGGCAGATATTTCGTTGGACGTTTTCTCAAAACAGTATTTAACTAAAGAAACTTATAAAAAGAATAAAAATATAAACAGACATAAAAAAACGCCGGTTGTTGTCTTTTCTAAAAAACAATTGCCGGCGTTTTTCTTATTTATTCTTACTATATTTAATTGTGTATTATTGGGAATTACTACAAAACAGACGATAGATGCTAAACGAACATCTTCTGATATTTTATCAGAAGTTCAAGCCACCTCAGAGACGGACCATAAATCAGGAGATATTTATTACTGGACAGATAAAGGTGGTGGCTCATATCATTTAAATAGAAATTGTCCGATGATAAAGAACAGAAACAACATCGAGCTCGGGACGCTTTATGAAGCACAAGTAAAGAAAAAGGTTGACCCCTGTGATTTTTGTGTTGAGTAAGTAAAAAATCTAAGCAAAGAGGACTATGCTTTGCCAAAAATCCGTTTAGATTAAAATCCCCGCTAAAAACAAAAAA
>JAZNJS010000032.1:0-11663 GCA_045578185.1 Clostridia bacterium | reverse complement strand
ACTCTCTCGTAAATTGTTATATTAAGCTCTAAGCTAAATATACAGTAAACTCAAAAGTTCCAGCTCATTTTCCGCTAGACTATTTTTTCGTCTTGTCCTACTCTTGCCATAAGGCAAGAGAATTACTGTTCTCTTTCTTTACAGTTTCCAACCTAAGTATTTCTACTCATGTTAAAACTCTTCAAGAGCCTGCACTGTTTAATTCTCAAGGTCCTTTGTCAATCAACAAAAACCGCTTAACCAAGCCATTTATAGGGCTTTTTTAAGTTGTCTCTCTCAATTGGCGACTTGTTTATTATACGACTATTCGACAACAAATGCAAATCAATTAACTCCGTAAAACAGCCATTTTTTTAAATTTACTATCTACTTACTCCGTTTTTCTCGTTTTTGTATGCTATTTTCTCTTTTTTACTCAATTTTTGTTATTTGTAAGAATGTTGCTTATATCTGTCAGTTTAAGTTCTTACATATAAAAAAAGAAGCTCCGCAATTTACGGAGCTTACTTATTATATTATTGTGCAATTTCCATTGTTCTTTCACCGCTCCCAACATCATCATTTGCAACGATATTATCGCATGAATACTTATAGAGAAAGCGAGCTGCAGCAAGCTTGCCTATTATCATCGCAAAAAAACGAAACCATTATTAAAATTTCAATAAGTTAAGACTCGGTATAAACTATTTAAAAACCCTATTGCATAAAATGCAATAGGGTTTTTCCTGGTGCCGCTGGCCGGAGTCGAACCGGCACGGTATCACTACCGGCGGATTTTGAGTCCGCTACGTCTGCCAATTCCATCACAGCGGCAACTTAGGTTATTTTATCACGAAGAAACTGCTTTGTCAAGTAGGTTTAATTAAAAAAATGAGCATATAATATAAAAGTGTTGCGGCATATGCCGCAACACTTTAAGCCTTATTATTTTGTGCAAACTGACTATTATACAGCTCTGCATAGAATCCGCATTGGTCCATCAATGTTTCGTGGTTACCCTGCTCTATGATATCTCCGTCACGCATTACTAAAATTTTGTTGGCATCGCGTATTGTAGAAAGGCGGTGCGCAATAACAAAACTTGTGCGATTTTGCATGAGGTTGTTCATCGCACGCTGTATCAACACCTCTGTTCTTGTATCAACCGAGCTTGTCGCTTCGTCAAGAATCAAAATCGCCGGGTCTTTTAATATTGCTCTCGCTATAGTCAAAAGCTGTTTTTGGCCCTGAGATATATTAGTAGCTTCTTCATTTAATATAAAATTATATCCTCCGGGGAGCTGCTTTATAAATCCGTGTGCATGCGCAGCTTTTGCCGCACTGATAATTTCTTCATCAGTCGCATTTTCTTTTCCGTACGCCAAATTCTCACGGATTGTACCCCTAAACAGCCATGTATCCTGAAGTACCATTGCAAAAATATCTCTTAAATCTTCTCTTGCAAACTCCGTGGTTTTTACTCCGTCTATAAATATTCCGCCACCGTTTAGCTCATAAAAACTCATAAGAAGATTTACAAGCGTAGTCTTACCGGCACCGGTTGGACCAACTATCGCAACCGTATCTCCGCTTTCTATTTCAAGATTTAAATTCTCAATCAAAAGTTTATCCTTATTATATCCGAAAGACACGTCCCGAAATTCCACTTTACCATCAATGCCGTCAAGTTTTACAGGCGAAAGCGTATCCGGAACTTCTTCATCCTCATCAAGCACCTCAAACACTCGTTCAGCAGCCGCAACCGTTGACTGAAGAATATTTGCGATGTTTGCAATCTGGCTTATAGGCTGATTAAACTGGCGCAGATACTGAATGAAAGCCTGTACGCCGCCAATTTTAATTCTTCCTGACGCAACCATCATTCCGCCCACAACACAAAGTGCAACATAGCCTATGTTTCCGACCAAAGATGTAAGAGGCATCATAATAGAAGAGGCAAACGTCGCTGTGCGGCTGTTTTTGCAAAGTTCTTCATTTATAACATCAAACTTTTCTGTGACTTCACCCTCACGGCAGAAAAGTTTCACTATATTATGCCCGGCATACATTTCTTCAATATGTCCGTTAAGCTGACCGGTTGCTTTTTGCTGCCCTTTAAAATACTTCTGCGTCTTTTTGACCACAGTTGCGGAAATCACCGCAGAAAAAGGCAGTGTAATAAGTGCAATTAAAGCAAGCGTGGGGCTGACCGTAATCATCATCACGAGCAACATAACAAGTGTTATCGACGAATTTACAACCTGTGTTATGCTTTGCTGGAGAGAGTTTGAGATAGTGTCCACATCATTTGTGACTCTGCTTAAAATTTCTCCATATGTCTGGCGGTCAAAATACTTAAGCGGAAGCTTGGCAAGTTTTTTATCAACATCACCACGCAGACTCCGCATTGTTTTTTGCGCAACCGATGACATTATAATCTGCTGAAGATAGGTAAACAAAGCCCACAGAAGATAAGCTCCGCCAAGCATAATAAGAATATTCAAAAGGTCTCTGAAATTTATACCCGTACCCTCTGTAATTCCTTCATAAATCAGCGTAGTCGCACTTCCGAGTATTCTCGGAGCAAGCGTATTTGCAAGCGTTGCAAGAACGACAAACAAAAGTATAAAAATAACCGCTATCCGATAAGGTTTTAAATAACCGAGCAAGCGCTTTAAAGTGCCCTTAAAGTTTTTCGCTTTAGCACCCGCCATTACCACGCCACGCGGGCCACCTCCCGGACCGCGCACGCGCATATGTCCTCCCGAACCTTTAGCCTGACCACTCATGCCATCTCCTCCTTTGCAAGCTGAGAAAGCACTATCTCGCGGTATACCTCGCAGCTTTCAAAAAGCTCCTTATGTGTACCCTGACCCACAAGTTCGCCTTCGTCCATAACTAAAATACTATCCGCGTGCATAATAGTTGAAACTCGCTGTGCTACAATTATTACTGTAGCTGACTCGGTATGTTCTTTTAGTGCCGCACGCAGATTCGCATCTGTTTTAAAATCAAGTGCTGAAAAGCTATCATCAAAGATATAAATCTCCGGTTTTTTCACAATAGCCCTCGCGATTGCAAGGCGCTGCTTCTGTCCGCCCGATACGTTAGTGCCGCCCTGGGCAATATGTGCATCAAAACCGTCATCTTTCTTATTAATAAAATCGGTAGATTGAGCAATTTCTGCAGCAAGACGTACCTCTTCATCAGTCGCCTCGGTTTTGCCCCATCTGATATTTGAGTTTATGCTGCCAGAAAACAGCACCGCTTTCTGCGGAACGAAGCCTATTCTTTCTCTTAATGAATGCTGACTCATATCACGGACATCTACTCCACCGATTAAAACTTGTCCCTCTTTAGCATCATAAAGTCTCGGGATAAGGTTTATAAGCGTGGTCTTACCGCTACCGGTACTTCCTATAATGGCAGTTGTTTCGCCAGCTTTTGCTAAAAAAGATACATTTTTAATTGCAGCCTCGTCAGAATCTTCATAATAAAAACTTACATTTTTAAATTCAACTGCCGCACCCGTAATCTTGCCATCCTTGATTTCAGCGGGGTCAGCAATTACAGGCTCTGTATTTAAGATTTCAGCCACACGCTCTGCTGATGCAGCAGCTCTCGGATACATTATAAAAATCATAGAAAGCATCATTAATGAAAACATAACGTGCATAATATACTGAAGTACTGCCATAAGGTCTCCAACCTGCAATGCGCCCTGGGATATGCGTTTCGCGCCAAACCACACAACCGCAATTGTGCCGCAGTTTAACACTGTGCTCATAAGCGGCATAAGTGCTGACGATATTTTCTGAAGCTTTATCATAATATCGGTAAGGTCTCGGTTAGCTTCATCAAAACGCTCTTCTTCATATCTATCTTTATTAAATGCGCGTATTACTCTTATACCCGTCAGTTTTTCACGGATAATAAGATTTATCTTGTCGACACGCTTTTGAATTACAGTCGAAAGCGGTATTGTAAGTTTTGAAATAACAATAATTATAGCGAGCAAAAACGGTACAAGTAAAATAAAAATAGCCGCCATGGTCGCATTTTTAGTAAACGCCAGAAAAATTGAACCCAGCATAAAAAGCGGACACATCATAATTGTTCTTGTAAACATTGTGAGAAAATTCTGCAGCTGAGTTATATCATTTATAGTCCTTGTTATAAGTGATGATGAACCGAATTTATCAAACTCCGCTCCCGAAAAACTCTGCACCTTATGAAATACACTTTTTCTCAGATCACGCGCAAAACCGGCTGATATTTTTGCGCCGAAGTAATCCATAAGTACAATAGCAAGCGTTGACACAAGAGCAAGCAAGAGCATAATACCACCTGTTCTCCAAATATATAATATATCCGATTTAGCGATGCCTTCATCTACTATCATCGACATAAGATTTGGAAGAGAAAGCTCGCCGAAGACGCGAATCGCTATTAAAACGAACGCCGTCACAAAACACCATGCGTACGGCTTTAAAAATCCAATGATTTTTCTCACTTTGACACCTCCTAAAAACCATCAATACCGATATTTTAGTCTATCACAGACAAAAAGTAAAATCAATGTATAAATTGTAAACATTTAACAAGATAAGTCCTTGCGCAAATTGTAATTTTCTGGTATAATTGTTATTATCATCAATTTTAAAGAAAGGGCGTGGCGTAGTGAGAAAGAGCAAAGAGCAGTTTCTTCAGACGGTCTCTGATGCCGTCAACCTGT
This sequence comes from Clostridia bacterium, assembly GCA_045578185.1. Classification (GTDB taxonomy): domain Bacteria; phylum Bacillota; class Clostridia; order UBA1381; family UBA9506; genus RGIG1666. The sequence continues at coordinate 6,949 of JAZNJS010000032.1, read as the reverse complement.
TTGGAAATGTCACAGGAATTCCTGCGCAGATAGTTGCCCATACTGACCTTTCTCCACGCAAAGTCAGGGCAGAAATTGCTCCCTTTTGCCAGTGGTTTAACGAAATCCAAAATGATAAAACCGACTGTCACAATTTAATTATTCATGCCGGCAAAAAGGCTGCAGAATTTGGTGGCAAGCATATTTTTGTCTGTAATAACGGATTTATTCATTTTGTAGCTCCCGTATTTTTGAGCGATGAGCATATAGCTACCGTCACATCTTCACCTCTGCTTATAAATGCCACTACCGACAAAGCTGCCAAGGATATATTTAATCGTTTTTCAGTATCATCTTCTTTGTATGGTGAGGCAGGAAAGCGCCTCGCCGAAATTTCTTATGTTCCTCTTGAAAAAATCAATTCTATGGCAGAGCTATTATACATACTTGTATCTCACGCTACATCAACCGACGCCAAAAAAATTTCACCATACGGTTACTTTAAACATATCGAAAAAGACTTTCCCGAGATTATACTAACCGGTAACAAAACAAAGATTTTGACAGAATCGAGAAATATACTTGAGTATGTTCTTGCTTCTCAGTTAAACGATAAAACAACGGCAAAAAATCTTTGTTTTGAATTTTCCCTATTGCTTAGTCAGATAGCATCCGCCTGCGGCAGCAGAAGTGGCAACTTGTCGGGCAATCTTGAGCCACTACTTATTGAACTTATAAAGTGCACAGAATTTTCTGCTATTCGAATTTGTATGCTGAAAATAATTGACTCCTTTATAGAATCTGCATTTTTTATCCCTCCGGTAAAGCATACTGATGCAATAGACAGCGCAACGGACTATATAAAACGAAATTACATGACAAAAATTACATTAGAAGATGTTGCGGCGCATGTATATCTTAGTCCGTCGTACTTAAGCAAGCTTTTTAAAACCGCCACAGGGCAGAATTTTAATAGTTATTTAAATAATCAAAGGATTGAGCACGCAAAACAACTTATGCTTTCAGGACTTAGTGACCTTGAAAGCGTTGCACTAACTGTCGGATATGAAGACCAGAGCTATTTTACAAAAGTGTTTAAACGTTTAACCGGTGTAACACCTAAAAAATTTAAATCTTTAAATGGCGTCATAAGTACATAATAAAAAAAGAGTGGCTTTTCGCCACTCTTTTTTTATTATTTATTTTCAAGTAATTCTTTTGTGTCACGCGCAATTTTGAGTTCCTCATCTGTCGGGATAACAAATACGCGCACTCTTGAACCCTCACCGGTAATCTCAGTTTCAACACCGCGAACAGCATTCTTAACCGGGTCAACCTTGATTCCCATAAACTCGTGGTTTCTGAGAAGGTTTTCACGAAGGCTCATATTGTTCTCTCCTACACCGCCGGTAAATGCGATTACGTCAACGCCTTCCATTTCAGAAGCATACCAGCCGATATAACGGCGAACAGCGTACTCAAACATATCAAGTGCAAGCTGTGCACGCTCATCACCCTGAGCTGCTGCCTTTTCGATATCACGGAAGTCGCTGCTTACGCCGGAAATTCCGAGTACACCTGATTTTTTGTTAAGCATCTCATCCATTTCTTTTAGGCTTAAGTTTTCTTTTTCCATAATATAAGTAACGATTGCAGGGTCTAAAAGACCTGAACGTGTACCCATAAGCACACCTGAAAGCGGTGTAAAGCCCATGGATGTATCAACAGATTTACCGTTTTTGATTGCACAGATAGAAGAACCGTTTCCTAAGTGGAAAGTAATGATTTTAAGGTCTTCAATCGGCTTGCCTACGAGCTCGGCAGCACGGTGAGAAACATAGTTATGAGATGTTCCGTGGAAACCGTATTTACGAATTTTATACTTATCATAATACTCATACGGAATACCGTACATATATGCTTTCTGCGGCATTGTCTGATGGAAAGCTGTGTCAAAAACCGCTACCATTGGAACGCCTGGCATAGCCTCTTCACAAGCTGCGATACCCATAAGGTTTGCAGGGTTATGAAGCGGTGCTAAATCGCAGCACTTTTTAAGTGCTGCTTTAACATCCTCGTTAATGATAACAGAGCACGCAAACTCCTCGCCGCCGTGAACAACACGGTGACCTACAGCAGAGATTTCGCTCATATCTGCGATAACGCCGTGGTCAGCGTCAGTCAAAGCAGCTAAAACGTGCTGAATCGCCTGTGAGTGGTCTTTCATCGGAATCTCGCGCTCTACTGCGTCTTTATCAAGGGGTTTATGCTTGATTTTAGAACCGTCAATACCAATTCTTTCGCAGTTACCTTTTGCAAGAACTGTCTCTGAATCCATATCAATAAGCTGATACTTAAGAGATGAGCTTCCTGTATTAATTACCAATACTTTCATCTTAAATCCTCCATATATCAAAATTTAATTTACATAAATGCGCATAGGCAATCGTTTTGCGATTGCCTATTATATGATATTAATTATTTTTTCTGTGCCTGAGCTTGAACGCAGGTGATTGCACAAACGCCTACGATATCCTCCGCAGAACATCCGCGGGATAAGTCGTTAACCGGCTTTGCGATACCCTGTGTGATAGGTCCGTATGCTTCAGCTTTAGCTAAGCGCTGTGTAAGCTTGTATGCGATATTTCCGCAGTTTAAGTCAGGGAATACCAAAACGTTTGCGTGACCTGCAATCTCAGATCCCGGGGCCTTTGACTGACCTATTTCCGGAATAATTGCAGCGTCTGCCTGAAGCTCACCGTCGAGCTTTAAGTCAGGACGTTTTTCTTTTGCAAGCTTTGTAGCAAGCTGCATTTTATCAACGAGTTCACTCTTAGCACTACCGTATGTAGAATAAGAAAGCATAGCGATAACCGGGTCTGCCTCAACTAAAGATTCAAAAGATGCTGCAGAAGAAATTGCAATTTCAGAAACTGCATCTGCATCCGGATTCTCGTTAAGACCACTGTCTGCATAAATAAATGTGCCGTTGTAACCGTATTCACAGTCAGGAACAACCATGATGAAGAATGCACTAACAAGCTTTGTACCCGGTGCAGTCTTTAAAATCTGAAGGCAGGGACGCAAAACGTTTGATGTCGAATTAACAGCACCAGCAACCTGACCGTCAGCCATATCAAGTTTAACCATCATAACGCCGTAGTACAGCGGGTTTTTCATTGTCTCAAGTGCTTTTTCAGGGGTCATTCCCTTGGCTTTGCGCATTTCATAGAATTTGTCTGCAAACTCCTGCAGATTGTCAGCTTTAACCGGGTCAATAATCTTTGCCGCGCTGATATCAAGACCCACGGAAAGCTCACGGATTTTATCCTCATTACCTAAAATGATAAGGTCAGCAATTCCCTCTTTTAAAATCATATCCGCCGCTTTTATGGTGCGAATGTCCTCGCCCTCAGCTAAAACAATAGTCTTTTTGTCCAGCTTCGCACGTTCTTTGATTCTGTCTAAAAACTTGCTCATACTTTCTTCTTTCCTTTCTATACTCTTTTTACGATAAACAACTTAATAATTTTAACACACCGATATTTGTTTCGCAAATCGTTTTCGAGAATTTTTTATCAGTTTTGGCTTTAATTTCTCAAAAACTCATAACAGGCTCAAATTTCGACAAAAAACAATAAAAGCACTCAGCTAATTCTTGTTCCGTCAGGAATGTCTTTGTCAACCGTGAGCACTGTAAGGTCTTTTTTGGTTGAAGCCGCTAAAATCATACCCTCTGACAAAGCGCCACGCAGTTTAACCGGCTTTAAGTTTGTCACTACGACAACCTTTTTGCCTATAAGCTCATCGGGTGTATAATATTTTGCGATACCGGATACAATCTGGCGGGTTTCGTCACCGATTTTAATCTGTGAAACCAAGAGCTTATCTGCACCTTCAACAGGCTTTGAGTCGAGCACGAGTCCGACCTTAAGCTCGACCTTTGCAAAATCTTCTATACCGATAAAGTTTTCTTCTTCCGACTCTTCTTTTTTCTCTTCTTTTGCTCCGGCATTAATTTCAGCTTCAATTTCCTCGAGTTTTTTCTTCTCGTCAATACGCGCAAACATAGGTGTTGCCTCTCCTACCTTGTCACCAGCTCGTGTTGCACCAAACTCTTTAATACTTTCCCAGTCAGTCTGTCCCGCATTAATCTGCGCAAAAATCTTCTCTGCAGTTTCCGGCATAAACGGAGAAAGCAGAACAGCGATTATACGGATTGTTTCAATAAGGTTATATAAAACGCCTCCGAGACGATCACGGTCTTTCTCATCTTTTGCAAGTACCCACGGCGCAGTCTCGTCAATGTATTTATTAGCACGACGTGCCAAAGTAAATACCTCGTCAAGTGCATCTGCGGTGCGGTATTCGTCCATTTTTGCCTTAAGTTTTTCAGCCGCTGTTTTAGCACAAGCAATTAAATCATCGTCAAATTCACCTGCAAACTGCGGCATAATCTCGCCGCCGAAATATTTGTTAACCATCGCAACACTGCGGTTTACTAAGTTACCCAAAGTGTTTGCAAGGTCTGAATTATATCTTTCGATAATTGTTTCATATGAAATTGTTCCGTCCTGAGCATACGGCATCTCACTTAAAAGATAATAGCGGATTGCATCAACGCCAAAAAGTCTTGCCAAATCGTCTGCATACATAACATTTCCGCGAGATTTGCTCATCTTATCCGCACCCGCCAAAAGCCACGGATGACCAAACACCTGCTTCGGAAGCGGCTCGCCAAGTGCCATAAGCATAATGGGCCAGTAAATTGTATGGAATCTCAAGATGTCCTTGCCGATTACATGAACATCAGCAGGCCAGTATTTTTTATAAAGCTCATCGCTTTCATTTTCAGGGTCAAAACCAAGTGCTGTAATGTAGTTTGAAAGCGCATCAATCCAAACATAAACAACGTGTCCCGGGTCAAACTCAACCGGTACGCCCCAGTTAAATGAAGTACGGGATACGCACAAATCCTGAAGTCCCGGTTTTAAGAAGTTGTTTATCATCTCACGCTTGCGGCTTTCAGGCTGAATGAATTCAGGATGCTCCTCAATATGCTTCATCAAAGCATCCTGATACTTGCTCATTTTGAAGAAATATGCCTCTTCTTTTGTGCGCACAACCTCACGGCCGCACTCCGGGCACTTTCCGTCAACAAGCTGAGTATCTGTGAAGAAAGATTCGTCCGGCACGCAGTACCAGCCTTCATACTCACTCTTATAGATATCGCCCTGTTCATAAAGCTTTTTAAAAATTTTCTGAACAGTCTTTTTGTGATAGTCATCTGTAGTACGGATAAATTTATCGTATTTAGCACCCATTAAATCCCAGATGGAGCGAATCTCACCTGCAACATTATCTACATACTGCTGCGGAGATATGCCTGCTTTTTTAGCTTCCTCCTGAATTTTCTGACCGTGCTCATCCGTGCCTGTCAGGAAGAAAACGTCATAGCCGAGCATTTTTTTATATCGAGCTATCGCATCGGTAAGTACAACCTCATAGGTATTTCCAATATGCGGTTTTCTTGACGTATATGCTATAGCGGTGGTAATATAAAATTTTTCTTTATTCAAACTGTTCGCCTCCGTTTTTCATAAACCTACTATAATATATTATCATATCACGAATATGCCCGATTGAAAAGGTTTTTTTCAAATTTTGTTATTTTTTTATAAAAATTTTTCCATACTAACAGTATAAATATACATTTGGAGGTAAATATGATGAACCCAAGAACCGACCTCGCCCACGAGGCATATGAAATGCTTATGGAGGCGGCATGGGAAATTTCAGGTGTCAGCACAAAAGAAGAAAGCGCTGGCGATATCCGGATTACCCGTGTAGATATCGAAACAAACGAAGCAGCCGAAAAAATGGGAAAGGCTGCCGGTGGCTATATTACAATTGATATTCCTGATACAACTGTAATGGACAAAGAAAAAAGGCAACAAATCTGTCGCATTCTTTCAAAAGAAATAAAAAACCTTGCCAAATTATCAGATGACGCGTCAGTGTTAATCGTCGGTCTCGGCAACCGCTTTGTTACTCCCGATGCACTCGGACCCGAGGTAGTCTCCTCCCTCGTCGTGACTCGCCACATATTTGAATATCTGCCCGAATACACCGCAGCAGGTATGCGCCCCGTATGTGCAATTGCTCCCGGCGTTCTCGGCATTACCGGCATGGAGACAGGCGAAATTGTGCGAGGTATAACTGATAAAATAAAACCCGACCTTATTATTTGTATTGATGCCTTAGCATCTCGCAGCACAGAGCGCATAAGCCGCACCATCCAGCTCTCTGATACAGGAATTGCCCCGGGTGCAGGCGTGGGAAATAAGCGCCATGCTTTAAACGAGGAAACGCTCGGCGTGCCGGTGATTGCAATCGGCGTGCCCACAGTTATTGACGCCGCGACAATAACCGCCGATGCACTAGGCACGGTTACAGAATCAATAAAAAAACTTAAAGGAGAAAATGACAGCCTTTATAAACTTTTATCATCAATTGATGAAGATGATCGGACCGCACTTGTACGAGATGTGCTTACGCCCGAGTCAGGTAATTTTATGGTAACGCCAAAAGATATTGATATGGTAATTGAAAAAGTCGCAAAACTCGTAGCTGACGGAATAAACCTTAGTCTGCACGAAGACTTTGATTTTGAAGATATTGAGGCATATGTCTCATAAAAAGGGAAAGAGGCTGCAGCATACTCTGCAGCCTCAGGGGGATTATTATGAAAATTAGAGAATTAGCTCTTTACCAAAAAGAACTCTTTCGATGTTTTTATTATAAAAAATAAATGTGTCACAAGTATGAATAAAGAGTGAATTATTTATCAAATTTATGCTTTTATCCTCCTTTTGGTAGAATTTATCTAAAAAAAGATTAAAAAATTTTTACAATTTGATAAAATTTTATCCAACTTACTCTTGAAAGTTAGAGCGAAATAATATAAAAT
>JAZNJS010000031.1:0-9032 GCA_045578185.1 Clostridia bacterium | reverse complement strand
CAAATGGTTCTTATGATGTCTTTGAAAAGATTGAGTATGGATATTTAGAAGATAAAATTAGAGAATACGTTCTTGCAAACATTTCACGAGGCAAGGTTGATGTATTTATATATATTGAGAATTATACATCAGATGACAAAGAAATCATTCTTGATGAAACCCTTTGTCGTAATTACTTTACCTTGCTTGAGCAAATTAAAGAAACCTGCAACATTAAGCAGGATATTGCAGTTTCAGATATGACACGTTTTTCTGATATGTTTATAACAAAACAGCAGGAAGAAGATAAAGAACAGGTTTGGCAGATGTTTTTAGAGTGCTTAAAACCAGCACTCTACGACTTTTTATCCGCAAGAAAAAGAGAGGGAGAACGCCTCTTAAATGATTTAAAAGAAAAGGGCGAAAGAATACAAGAGCTTACACTTAAAATTGAAGAATTAGCACCTAAGGTAGTTACAGATTATGCCAAAAAACTTTCTGAACGTATGAAAGAGCTTTTAGGTGACTTTAATGCAGATGAGGCGAGACTTTTAACTGAAGTCGGTATTATGGCTGACCGAGTTTGCATCAATGAAGAAATAGTTCGTCTTAAGAGCCATTTCGTTGAGCTTGATGAAATACTTTCTCAGGATGAACCCGTTGGAAGAAAACTTGATTTTCTTGTTCAGGAAATTAACCGCGAGACAAATACAATAGGTTCTAAAGCTAATGATAAAGATATCACCAAAATTGTTGTTGAAATGAAATCTGAGATTGAAAAACTGCGTGAGCAGATACAAAACGTTGAGTAAGGAGAGTGAATATTAATGAAACTCATTAATATAGGATTTGGAAATATCATATCCGCTAACCGCTTGGTTGCAATTGTAAGTCCTGAATCTGCACCTATAAAAAGAATTATTCAGGATGCGCGTGACAGAGGTATGCTTATTGATGCTACATATGGCAGAAGAACACGCGCAGTTATAATTATGGACAGTGACCATATTATTCTGTCTGCTGTTCAGCCTGCAACTGTTGCTCATCGATTAGATGACACCGATATTTTAGAGGCTGATGAGGAGGAACTTGGCGATGAATAACAAAGGTCTCCTGCTTGTTGTGTCAGGTCCGTCTGGTGCCGGAAAGGGCACGGTATGTGCAGAGCTTTTGTCTCGTAATAAAGACATATTTCTTTCCGTTTCAGCAACCACAAGAAAGCCCAGAGAGGGAGAAATTGATGGAATAAATTACTTTTTTCTGTCCGAAAATGAATTTAAGGAAAAGATAAGCCAAAATGGTTTTATAGAATGGGCGTGCTTTTGCGGCAACTATTACGGAACACCGAAAGATGTTGTTGAACAAATGTTAGAATCCGGCAAAGACGTAATACTTGAGATCGAGGTTCAGGGCGCTATGCAGGTCAAAAGTGAGTTCCCTGAAGCAGTTTTTGTTTTTGTTGTACCCCCGTCAGTAGATGAATTAAAGGCAAGACTAATTGGCAGAGGAACAGAAACTGCGGATGTCGTTAACGAAAGACTCACCACTGCAAAATGGGAGCTTTCAAATGCTGTAAAATATAATTATATTTTAATAAACGATGACTTATCTGTTGCAGTTGATAAGTTTGAGGCTATTGTATCTGCCGAGAAACAACGAGTAGCAAGAAATGCAGAGTTTATTGAGAAAATGTTATAAAATTTTATAATGAGAGGAATGTTTTGTTATGATGTTATACCCATCAATTATTGATTTAATGGAAAAAGCAGGTAGCCGTTACAGTTTAGTTATTGCTGCCGCAAAACGCGCACGCAAAATTTCTGAGGAGACTCTTTTAGAGACCGAAGTAAGCCTCGATGGCGCTCGCAGTATCACTGCTGCAGTTAATGAAATTGCTGAAGGAAAAATTGAAATTATTAATTCTGACAACAACGACACAGTTGAAGATAACGAAGAGGAAAATCTTGTATAGTAGGTGATAAATTGAGTACAAAAGTAGGCTTTGTTTCGCTTGGTTGTCCTAAAAACTTAGTTGATACAGAGGTAATGCTCGGAATTTTAGGCGAAAGCGGCTATGAAATAGTTGCCGCGCCTCATGACGCTGATATTATTGTAGTAAACACCTGCGGTTTTATTGATGCTGCAAAAGAAGAGTCTATTCAGACGATTTTGGAAATGGCTGAGTATAAAAAATACAAGTGTAAGCTGCTTATTATGACAGGTTGCCTGGCGGAGCGATATCACAATGATATATTAAACGAATTACCGGAAGTTGATGCAGTTGTCGGTACCGGTGATTATATTAAGATTGCCGATGTTATCAAAGAGGCAACAACCGGTAAAAAACCGGTCTTATTCGGACATATGGATATGCCGGAGCCCGATGGTCAGCCCAGAATGGTAAGCACAGGCGGCAGAAGTGCATATATTAAAATAGCGGATGGTTGCGATAACCATTGTACTTACTGCATAATTCCCAAACTGCGAGGGAAGTATCGCAGCAGAGATTTTAATGATATCATAAGCGAAGCAAAAGCTTTGGCTGCTGATGGCATTCGCGAGCTCGTAGTAATCGCACAGGATACTACACGTTACGGTATGGATTTATACGGAAAATATCGTCTCAGCGAGCTTTTAAGGGAGCTTTGCAAAATAGACGACCTGCATTGGATTAGAGTTCACTATTTATATCCTGAAGTAATTACAGATGAGCTTATTAATGTTTTTGCCGAAGAAGATAAAATTGTAAAATATATGGATATACCCATTCAGCATTGCAATAATGATGTTTTAAAAAGAATGGGTAGACATGGTGGCAAAAATGAGCTTGTAGAGCTTATAAATAAATTGAGAAATAAAATCCCGTCACTTGTAATAAGAACTACTGTCATATGCGGTTTTCCGGGCGAAACCAACGAGCAGTTTGAAGAACTTTTGAGCTTTGTTAAGGAAATGAAGTTTGAGCGCCTTGGGGCTTTTGCGTATTCGCAAGAGGAAGATACACCGGCAGCAAAACTTGCTGACCAGCTTCCGCAAGAAATTAAAGAAGAACGCACGACCATGGTTTTAGCTGAGCAGTCAAGAATTTCTTTTGAGCATCAGCAAAATATGCTTGGTAAACTCTTAGAGGTTTTGGTTGAGGGATATGACAACGAAAATCTTATGTACTTTGGCAGAAGCTATGCAGATTCGATTGACATTGATACTACAGTTTATTTCGCAGCAGAAGACGAAGTCAGCATCGGTAGTTTTGTTACGGTAAGAATTTTGGATGCAGATGAATATGACCTTACCGGTAAATTAGAAATATGTGAAGGCGAGGGAGTAAATTGAATACACCTAATAAATTAACCCTGATCAGAGTTATTTTAATTCCAGTTTTTATGTTTTTTTCAATGACAAGTGTTGTACCTTTTGCTAATGTTATTGCACTGCTTGTCTTTGTTTTAGCATTTCTTACAGATATGCTGGACGGCTATTTAGCTCGCAAAAACGGTCAGGTAACCAATTTTGGTAAAATTATGGACCCACTTGCAGACAAATTGCTTGTTACTGCCGCTATGGTATGTATGCTCTCTGCAAATGTAATTTCACCTTGGGTAGCAATAGTTATACTTGCTCGCGAATTCATTGTATCAGGGATTAGAATAGCTGCGGCAGCAGAAGGACAGGTAATTGCAGCAAGTAAATGGGGAAAGATTAAAACAGTTTGGCAGTTTATAGCATTTTCTGTCGGTATATTGGTTTGGAAATCCACGCTTTTAGTCGATGTAGTAATCTGGATTGCAGTTCTACTTACAATAATTTCAGGTATAGACTATATGCTTAAAAATGCAAAACATTTATCCATGAAATAATTTTTTACATAAAAAGCAGTCGCATTTTGTGGCTGCTTTTTATTTTGTGCATGTATGTTTGTCTTCGGGTGCTCATATATTGTAACGGAGGTGAAAACGTGCGCAAGGGAAGAAAGTTTTTTATTAATGCAATAATTTTAACGTCAACATCGCTTTTTATACGTACTGTAGGCGTATCCTTTAATGTTTACATTTCAAACAAGCTCGGAGCATCAGGTGTCGGGCTTTTCCAGATCATTATGTCCGTGTATGTTTTCGCCGTTACTCTTGCAACTTCTGGAATAAACCTTACAACTACCAGACTTGTCGCAGAAGGACTGGCTGATTTATCAAATAAAAATATTAAAAATATAGTCACACATTGTATCACTTATGCTTTGCTGTTTGGCTGCTTTGCAGCCTTACTTTTGTTTTTAAACGCAGAGCAGATAGGCGAGCATATTCTTTCGGATATAAGGACTGTAAAGTCTTTAAAAGCCTTAGCGGTGAGTTTGCCTGCAATAGCTTTGTCATCCGTTTTAAGCGGATATTTTACAGCTGTCAGAAAAGTAATTAAAAGTGCCTCTGCGCAGATAATCGAAGAATTTATCCGTATCAGTATTGCAGTCTTTGGATTAAACTTATTAATGCCAAAAGGTATTGAGTATGCTTGCCTTGCAATTGTATGCGGCGGAAGTATAGCAGAAATTTCAGCTTGTATATTACAATATATTCTTTATAAACTTGAGATCGCAAAGTATAAAAACGTTAATAATTCAAAAGGTGCAACAACGAGAAAAATGCTCGCTATAGCGCTACCTATTGCATTAAGCGGATATATACGCTCAGCACTTACGACAACTGAACATATACTTATACCTAAAAAATTAAAGTCATACGGAAGCGCTCCTGACCAAGCTTTAGCACAGTATGGAACAATTCATGGCATGGCTCTTCCAATTCTGCTTTTTCCAGCAGCATTTCTAAGCGCTTTTTCACTATTGTTAGTACCTGAACTTGCTGAAAGCTACGCCCGTAAAAACAGGCGCCGTATCGAACAAATCATTTCGCGAATAATTCATATAACTTTGATTTTTACTATCGGTATCAGCGGTATATTTTATGCCTTTTCTAACGAACTAGGCATTGCTATTTATAATAATGCTGAGGCTGGCTTTTATCTTAAGATTCTTGCTCCGTTAATTACTGTTATGTATTTAGACGGAGTAGTTGATGCAATGTTAAAAGGCTTAAATCAGCAAATAAGCTCTATGGGCTATAATATTCTTGATGCATTTTTAAGCGTGGTCTTAGTTTGTGTTTTAATACCGTTATTCGGTATCGGCGGATATATTGCAACAATTTTTATAAGCGAGATTGTTAACGGATTTTTGAGTCTGAATAAACTAATAAGGGTTGCTGACTTTAAAATTAAATATTATGACTGGATTATAAAGCCAATATGCGCAATTATTTTTGCAATAAATATTGTAAAGGCTTTTGCCTTTCGTCATGTGAGTAATCTTATCAGCACGCCGATGGTTTTGTTTTGCCTTATTGCTATTTGTATAGTTATTTATATAATTATGCTGCTTATTTTATCCTGCATAAACGATGATGATTTGAAAATGGTAAAATCCATGCTCATAAAATAATAAATTTTTTATGACTTTATACCGATAGCAATTGAAATTATATTAATTTTGTAGTAAAATTAATATATTACGGATTGTGGAGGATAAAAATGAAACCGATAAAATCTTTAATAATTATTTTAGTTATAATTGCAATACTTACAGGTGGTTTTATATGGCTTTTAAACACGGAGCCTGTAGATAATACCGATGACCCATTCGCATCATTTGAACCATCGAACACATTAACTATTTTCAGTGCAGAAAAAGAGAATATTAAAAATATTGCTGTAACTAACAACGGCGAAAGTTATACTTTGACAAAAAATGATTCAGGCTGGATTGTCAACAACGACGAGACGATTAAAATAATACAGAACAGAGCTGATACGCTCGCTTATGAATGCAGCAGCGTTGTTGTTAAGGCACTTGTTAAAGAAAATGTTACGGACTTTGCTCCGTACGGACTGGATAATACAAATACAAAAGTTAAATTTACTTTAAATGATGGACAAACCCAAACAGTTTTAGTCGGAAATATGACGGCTGACAAGGGACTTTATTATATAATGCTCGAAGGCGACGATAAAGTTTATGTAAAGAGTATAACCGGAACCGAAAGTCTTGTTCCAACACTTGAAAAATTGCGCGAAACATCGCTTTATTCTGTTGCAGAAGGCGATTTAAAAGCATTTACTATTGCAAAAAGGGGAGCAAAGGAAATTTCAATCTTTTTAGAAAAAGAAATTGAAGTAGACGGTACAGAAAAAACTTTCTGGAAAATGAGATCACCTATCGTAAAACTCGCAAACGATTATGCAATCGGCGAGAAAATTTTACCTGGGATTACCTCTTTAGTCTTTGATAAGGTTGCATCTAACACACCAAATAATTTAAAAGAATTTGGTCTTGATGAACCTTATGCTGTATATACAGTTACTGATAGTAATGCGACCCATACGGTTTCTGTTGGAAATAAAACTGAAGGTGGACGTTTTGTTATGATATCAGGCAGCAATGCTGTTTATGTTGTAGCAGACTCAAAAATAAGCTTTGTTGATATAGGCTACATTCAGCTTGTTGATAAGCTCATTCACATTGAAAACATCGAGCAAGTTAAAAACGTAATTGTAGAAGGAAATAACGAAAAATTCGAACTGTCAGTTACAGATGGATATAAAATCAACAACTTAAGTGTAGGAGAAAAAACATTTAAGTCTGCTTATCAAGCTGTACTCGGTATAATGCTTGATGACTTTACGGATGTTGCGGCAAAACCGTCAGGAAAAGCAGCATATACTATCACATACAACAAACTTGACGGAAGCAGTTCAACGGTTTCATTTTATGACTGGGACGACCGAAATTATATCGCTATAATAAATGGCGAGGGAAATATGCTTTGCCGCAAAAAACAAGTGACAAATATGGTTGCAAGCTTGGGAGCAACAGTTAAATAGTCGGAGGCTAATATGACAAAAGAGCAACTTAAGAAGATTTTGGATTCAAATATATTACTCCTTTCTTCAAAACCAGAAAATACAGAAAATCTTAATGAGTTTTATGAGGAAGAGATGGAGCGCGGCGCAAATGTTTTATTTGCGCCAGATTTTGCTGTTTATGATGAAATTTCCACTCTTAACGATGTTGTTGCCGCAGCGGGAGAAAAAGCCTTTACTGCAGGTTTAATAACACCTATAAGGGGCGGTCTTACACTTTATGGCGGGGAAAACTCGTATAACGTATACTATGAAAAAATCCGCACGGCGGCAGAAAAGTGTTACAAGGCAGGTATTTCTTTTATTATACTTGGCGGTTTTACTAATTTAACGGAAGCCAAGTGTGCTGTTTTGGCGGTAAAAGAAGCGTGTCCGCTTCCAATTTTGATTGGACTTAAGTTCAATGACGATATTAAACTCGAATCAGATATAGACGCTGCAAAAGCAATAATCACTCTGCAGGCCCTTGATATTAACGGAGTAGGGGTATATGATGCAGAAAACGCTGATGATGCTTTAGAAGCGCTTTCTCAGCTCAAAGAATTTGCAGCGGTTCCTCTTTTTGCCGTCCCAAAAGTGTCTGAATTTATGACGCCGGAAGATTTTGCAGACTATATGGGCGAATACGCAGGAAACAAATGTGCTTTAGTTGGTACTGCAAATGGAAAAGCAGCCTATACTGCAGCGATTAGCAAAGCATTATGGCAGACGGAACCGTTTAAGCCTGATTTTCATAGTGTAAATGCAGTTACAGGTTTGTCCGATATACTTTTCTATGATTTTAAAAACAACACCATAGGTGAAAATAAGCGCATTTTGGAGATTAGCCTTGAAACCGAAAAAGAGGCTGAAGAGGTTGTATCAAAGCTTATTTTAGCGCAGTCACCGCCTGTTTGTTTTAAAAGCAAAGATTTAGATGCGCTCGAAATGGCCTTAAAGCTTTATCCCGGTCGCGCTGCAGTTAAGTCAGATGAATACGGAGAAATTGCGGCTAAAGAATATGGTGCACTTGTGCTGCCCGAGGAGGAGTAAAAATGTATGCGTTGCCAATAGCAAGACTTATTGAAGAGTTTGCTAAAATGCCCGGAATAGGAAAACGTTCTGCGGAGCGTTTGGCATATCATGTGCTCAGAATGAACAATGAAGACGTAAAGGCGTTTTCTGATGCACTCATTGCTGCTAAAGAACAAATTACGTTTTGTCCTGAATGTCAGGCACTTACTGATTGCATACCGTGCGAAATATGTTCTGCAGATAAAAGAAATCATAAAATAATCTGTGTTGTTGAAAATCCGAAAGATATTCTTGCGATGGAAAAGACGCGGGAATTCAAAGGCGTTTACCACGTCCTGCACGGAGCCATTTCGCCGATGGACGGAATCGGGCCGCAGGACCTTAAAATTAAAGAACTTCTCGCGCGCATTTCTAAAAATGAGATTGAAGAAGTTATTATGGCTACTAATCCTAACATAGAGGGAGAGGCAACGGCTATGTATATTGCTAAACTCCTGCATCCACTCGGTGTTAAGGTTACACGAATTGCACACGGAATTCCTGTTGGCGGAGATTTGGAATATGCTGACGAAGTTACGCTTACGCGTGCTTTAGAGGGTAGACACGAAATTTAAATTAGGATGTGTATTTTATGCAGGCATTTGGTTTTGTAGGAGCAAGCGGTACCGGTAAAAGTTACCGTTCGCTTTATGTTGCACAAAAACATAACATAAATTATATAATTGACGATGGACTTTTGATTGATTCAAAACGTGTTATTGCGGGACGCTCAGCAAAACGCGAACAGACAAAGGTTGCAAGCATAAGACGAGCGTTGTTTACTGAAGAAGCGCATTGTGAGGACGTTAAGAAAGCAATTAAAGAACACGCTCCGGACAAGCTCTTGATTCTTGGCACATCTGAGAAAATGATTAATCATATCGCAGAAGTTTTAAATGTGGGTCCAATATCAAAGGTGATTTACATAGAAGACATTGCGACCGAAGAAGAAATAATGCTTGCTCAAAAAATTAGGCGCGAGCAGGGTAAACATGTAATCCCAAGTCGGAGGCCAAGCGGTCTTAGGAAGA
>JAZNJS010000030.1:0-24397 GCA_045578185.1 Clostridia bacterium | reverse complement strand
TCTCTTTACAATACTTTTGCAAATATTTACTTGATAAAACAAAAAAACAACCGTGCTGACTACGGCTGCTTTATATATTTCTCCCAACCACCCACCCTAGCAATATACCCAACAGATACAATCCCCATCTGATTAACTGTTGTTTAAGAATGTTAAGTTGTATTATTATTTTATACTAGTATATATACCTCTCTATATTAATAACAACGACACTGTCTAAATTTATGTCCAATTTAAAACTTTTTTCAAAAATATTTTTCAAAATAGGGCTTTTCCGTGCTATTACTGAAAATAAAAATTTTAAATTTTTTTAATAGAGCAAAATGGTAAAGAACACAGGTACGGAAGAACTTGCACATCTTGAGATGGTTGGAACAATCGTGCATCAGCTTACAAAAAATGCTACAACTACGCAGATTGAAAACAGTCCTATGGCTCAATATTACATTGACCATGGAAGAGGGGTATACCCGGCTTCAGCATCGGGTCAGTCATTTAATGCTATGACTTTGGCATCAAAAAGCGACCCCATTACTAACCTTGTAGAAGACATGGCTGCTGAACAAAAAGCACGTACGGTATATGAGAATATCTTGCGTTTTTCCGATGACCCTGACGTTAACAACGTAATAAAATATCTGCGTCAGCGTGAAATCGTGCACTTCCAGCGATTCGGTGAAGCGCTTAATAAAGTGCAGAGCAAAATGAACGAAAAAAATACTTTCTATATGGGAAATAAAAAATAAAAAATTAATAATATAATTAAAAAGGTCTTCTCACCGAATAAAAAAATAGCCAGGCTTTTAGCCTGGCTATTTTTAATTATCTTTAAAAGTCTCTTCGTAATTTACATACTTAATTTCTATAAGATTGTCTCCCTTGTTATCGAGCTGGATATCTTTAAGGCCTTTATCTGATAACTTGCCATTAAAGTAGATTAACCAACCATCAACCTGTGTTGAGGAAATTCCCGCAAAACCATCATATAATCCGTTTTTATTTTGATAGGTTATTCTAAGAGCCTGACAAATTGTTTCAACTGCATCTTTTGCTGTAGTTTTTCCTACCGGAAGTCCGCATGATTCATTAGCTAGCTCCGTACCGTACGCATCAGTAATAATAACTGTTGCAATTGCTGACGTTTGCTCATTTTTTCTCACACAACCAAATGCAGAAATAACAAAAATTAAACATAATAATACTGAAATTATTTTTTTCATAATCTCTCCTATACACTCACTCATCTAAAGAAATATCGAGCAGTTTATATGCATTTTTCCAAAGAATTTCTTCACGTTCTTCATCTTTAAGAGGAATTTTATCAAACACATCAAGCTCAAATTTGTGCAAAGAAAGCGGATAATCCGTTCCAAATAAAACCTTATCCGTTCCATGTGCGTAAATCAGTTCTGCTGCATCTTCAGGCTTCATAAATCTGATAGCACTAGAAGTATCAATGTATAAATCTCTGCCAATCAAATGATTTTTTGCCTCTTCCCACTCTGAATATCCGCCCATATGTGCTGCAATAAGCGTAAGTTTCGGGAAACGGTCAAGCAAGTGCGCCGCACGCTTTGGCGTGGTAGCATTAGAGTTTTTGTCTCCTACATGCATTAATATTGGGAATCTTCCTTCAATCTGCTCATATATAGGAAAAAGCGACTCATCATCCATATTAAAACCCTGAAAAATCGGGTGAAGTTTAATTCCACGAAGCCCCAACTTCTCTATTCTGTCAAGCTCTTGTCCAATTTTTTTATAATCGTAATGAATTGTACCAAAACCGATTATATCAGGGCCGGTCAAAGATGCTACAAAGTCATTTGTCATCTCCACCTGCTTTGCAGATGTTGCAGTAGCGTGAATAACCATCTTGGTTATTTTATTATCCTGCATGCTTTTTAAGATATGTTCAAAATGGCCATTGCCGGCAAGCGGAATCCCGTAATAATTGTTTAGGTTATTTGCCGCCTTTTCAGCAATTTTGTCGTGAAAAGCATGCGCATGAAAATCTACTATTTTACGTTCCAATGTTTAAAGCCTCTTTCCTATTTGATGCCGATATCCTTGCGATAATGCATATCTGTAAACGAAATCTTTGATACACCCTCATATGCGTGACGAATTGCACTGTCAAGGTCTTTGCCTATAGCAGTAACGCCGAGCACACGTCCGCCGTTGGTCGTAAAGGCACCGTCTTTTATAGCGGTTCCTGCGTGGAATACTGTAATATCTCCTAATGCTTCAGCATCTTCTATACCGGATATTTCATAACCTTTTTTATATTCCTTCGGATAACCGCCGGAAGCTAAAACAACGCAAACGGCAGCATTATCTTCCCACTCAACTTCAACTTCTGAAAGCTTTCCGTCAATTATAGCATTGAAAATTGTCAACAAATCAGTTTTAAGTCTCGGAAGAACAACCTGTGTTTCAGGGTCACCAAATCGAGCGTTATATTCTATGACCTTTACACCGTAAGCGGTCATGATAAGACCGAAATACAGAACGCCACAGAATGTACGACCTTCTTTATTCATTGCATCCATTGTGGGTATAAAAATATTTTTCATACATTCATCGTGAATCTCTTTATTGTAGAGTCTGCTCGGCGAGAATGTTCCCATACCACCTGTGTTAAGTCCTTTATCACCATCTAATGCTCGTTTATGGTCCTGTGCAGATACCATAGGAACTAATGTTTTTCCGTCAGTGAATGCAAGTACAGATACTTCCTGACCCGTTAAGAATTCTTCTACTACTATACGGTTACCCGCATCTCCGAAAGCTTTATCTTCCATTATTTCACGAACCGCATTTTCCGCCTCTTCTCGGTTATTTGCAATTATAACACCTTTACCAAGAGCTAAACCCTCTGCCTTTACAACGGTAGGATATGTAGTATTTCTTACATATTCAAGCGCAGCTTCGGCATCAGAAAACACCTCGTATTTTGCAGTGGGAATACCGTATTTCTTCATAAGTTCTTTAGAAAAAACTTTGCTTCCCTCAATGATTGCTGCGTTTGCTCTTGGGCCAAAAGCGCGAAGACCTTCAGCTTCAAAGCGGTCAACCATACCTAAAACAAGCGGGTCATCAGGCGCTACTACAGTTAAATCAATATTGTTTTCCTTAGCAAACGCCACCATAGAATCTATGTCCGTTGCTTTAATATCTACACATTTAGCAAGCTTTGATATGCCACCATTACCGGGTGCACAAAATATCTCAGGTTTTTCGGGGCTTTTAGCAAGACTATGAATAATAGTATGCTCTCTACCGCCACCGCCAACTACTAATATTTTCATAAATACACTTTCCTTTCGGTGTCAAATTTCTTTAATACAGACTGCCACCCACAAAAAGCGGATGGCAGATAATTATTAATGGTGGAATAAACGAATTCCTGTAAAGGCCATTGTCATATTGTATTTGTTACAAGTATCAATTACATTATCGTCACGAATTGAACCACCCGGCTCAGCTATTACGGTTACTCCGCTTTTATAAGCTCTTTCAATATTATCACCAAACGGGAAAAATGCGTCAGATCCGAGCGCAACATTGGTATTTTTAGCAAGCCATTCTTTCTGTTCGGCTTTAGTAAATACTTCAGGTTTTACTTTGAATATATTTTCCCAAACGCCATCAGCTAAAACATCCATATATTCATCAGAAATATATACGTCAATTGCATTGTCTCTGTCAGCTCTTTTGATTCCGTCTACAAACTGAAGAGCAAGTACTTTCGGGTTCTGTCTTAGCCACCAAATATCAGCTTTATTGCCCGCAAGTCTGGTGCAGTGAATTCTTGACTGCTGACCCGCGCCAATACCGATTGCCTGACCATCTTTTACATAGCAAACACTGTTTGACTGTGTATATTTAAGTGTAATAAGAGCAATCATTAAATCTCTTTTAGATTCTTTTGACAGAGTTTTATTTTCTGTTACGATGTTAGATAAAAGCTCTTCATCAACTTTTAATTCATTTCTTCCCTGCTCAAAAGTAATTCCAAATACCTGCTTCTTTTCAATCGGTGCAGGCACAAAATTTTCATCAATTTTAATAACGTTATACTTTCCGCCCTTTTTTACCTTTAAAATTTCAAGAGCTTTTTCAGAATATCCCGGTGCAATTACGCCGTCAGATACTTCTTTTTTGATTAAAAGTGCTGTAGCTTCGTCACACTCATCAGAAAGTGCAATAAAATCACCGAATGAACTCATTCTATCAGCGCCTCTTGCTCTTGCATAAGCATTTGCAAGTGGGGTAAGCTCCACATCATCTACAAAATAAATTTGCTTTAAAACATCAGAAAGCGGAAGACCAACCGCAGCTCCCGCAGGGGAAACGTGCTTAAAGCTTGTAGCAGCTGGAAGACCCGTTGCTGCCTTTAATTCACGGACAAGCTGCCATCCGTTAAAAGCGTCTAAAAGATTGATATATCCCGGATTTCCGCAGATTACTTCAAAAGGAAGATTACCCTCTTCCATATATACGCGTGAGGGCTTCTGATTTGGATTACATCCGTATTTTAATTGCATCTCGTTCATTTATATTGCCTCCAATTAAACGTTTTTGTTAACTATTTTTGTTTCGTATTTACCTGTTTCAATGTCTATATAACGAACAAAAAGAGATACCTTGTTTTCGTCGTTTAATGACTCCCACAAAACATTGGTAAATTCATCGATGTCATCGTATGTAGAAATCTTTTTCGGCTCACCCTCAAAGCTTGGAAGCGGGGAAGCATCGCCCATATATGTGTGAATGAAATGGCCTATGCCACTAACGGGATTGTTATATGAGAAAGTATATCTCTGACATGATGCAGGGTCACCATCAGCACTTTTTAAGATAGATAATGCGTAATTGTAATTACCTTCATAAACTTTCATAATACCAGATATTCTCGGTGTATAGTTCGGTGCATCATCTTCAAACTCACGGGTTCTTAAGCTCTGTTCGAAGGTATACTGCTTATTCATAAGATCATAAATTGTATCAGTCTGGTCACCGTTTGTGACAATTGTTTTATTGCCAAGCACGCGAACCGGCGCATAAATTATAAGATGCGGGTCGGAAAGCTTTGACGGGTCAAAAGCCTCTGTGCGAATTCCTTCACCATCAGTTACAAACACACGGTTGCGACTATTTACACTTCTTCCCATAATGAAATATGCACTTACTGCAAACTTTCCATTCGGGCTTTTACCAAGAATAATTCCTCTACCGGGATAAGAATTTGATTTTAACTCTTCACTAATTGAAATCTTTTTCATAATAATTCCTTTCTACTGACCGCAAACTTTTTCTATAGCCTGTGGCAGAATCTGCCACTCCGCCTCCTCCATAACTCTTCTTTGCAGAGTTTCAGGCGTGTCATCGTCATTTATATACACAGCCTTTTGCATTATAATCTTACCACCGTCGGTAATCTCATTTACAAAATGAACAGTAGCACCAGTAACCTTTACACCATATTCGAGTGCTGCTTCATGAACGTGAAGTCCGTAAAAACCATCACCGCAAAATGATGGGATTAAAGACGGATGAATGTTAATGATGCGGTCAGCATACTCTTTTAAAATCTTGCCTTTTAAAATTACTAAAAAGCCTGCTAAAACTACATAATCAATTTCATTTTCGAGCAGATAATCACAAATCGCATCGCAAAGTCCATCGCCGTATTTGGCACGTGTAAAGGCAATTCCCTCTACACCTGCATTTTTAGCTCGTTCTAAGGCGTATGCTGTTTCACTTGACGAAATAACGCAACACACTTCACCTTTAGTAATGATGCCTTTAGCCTGCGCGTCCAAAATCGCCTGCAAATTTGTGCCGCCACCAGAAACTAAAACGGCTATTTTTTTCATAAAATCACCCCATCGGTGCCTGATACAACTTCACCGATTATATACGCTTTCTCGCCTACTTCGTTAAAGTAGTCAACGACCGCTTTAGCTTCCTGAGCAGGTACAGCGATAACAAGACCGATACCCATATTAAATGTGTTGTACATATCACGCTCAGAAAGTGCAGCTTTTTCCTGCATAAGCGGGAAGATGGCCGGAATGTCCCATGTGTCTTTAATTATTTTAGCTGACATTCCCTCGGGTAACATTCTCGGAATATTTTCAATGAATCCGCCACCTGTTATATGAGACACAGCGTGAATATCAAATTTTTCAATAGCGCCCAAAAGTGGACGAACGTAAATTTTTGTAGGTTTTAAAAGTTCTTCGCCAAGCGGAATGCCAAGCTCCGGAAGTGTCTCAGAAAGTGTTTCTTTTGCGTTATCAGCGTCTAGGTTAAACACTTTACGAACAAGCGAATATCCGTTTGAGTGTATTCCGGATGAAGCAATACCAACTAAAACGTCACCAGTCTCGGTTTTTGAGCCATCAATAATCTTATCTTTATCTACTATACCTACAGCAAAGCCTGCCATATCATACTCGTCAATTTCATAAAAACCCGGCATTTCAGCAGTTTCACCGCCAATTAATGCAGCGCCAGCTTTAATGCATCCGTTTGCCACACCCGAAACGATATCAGCAATTTTTTCAGGCACATTCTTACCTACTGCAAGATAATCGAGGAAAAACAACGGTTTTGCACCTGAGCAAGCAATATCATTTACACACATTGCTACACAATCCTGACCTACAGTATCATGCTTGTCCATTAAAAATGCAACTCTGAGTTTTGTACCTACACCATCAGTACCGGAAACCAATACCGGCTCTTTATAGTCAGTTCCAATCTGAAACAGACCACCGAAACCACCAATATTTGAAAGAACGCCATCTGTAAAGGTCTTTTTGACATGCTCTTTCATCAGGCTTACAGATTTATAACCTGCCTCAACATCTACACCGGCAGCTTTATATGCTTCACTCATATTTATTCTCCTTTGTCTTTTGAATTTATTTTTATTTAATCATCTCGGGCGGTATTTCAATCGGATATTTTCCGGTGAAACAGCCGTCGCAATAATCACAGTTCATATTTTTTGCAATTTCGCCAAGTGCATCTAAACTTAAAAATCCCAGTGAATCTGCACCGATTTTTTCTCGTATTTCCTCTACACTGTACTTTACTGCCATCAATACATCTCTCGATGGGATATCAGTTCCAAAGAAGCACTGCCACATAAATGGCGGCGAACTAACACGCAGGTGAACCTCGAGTGCTCCAGCGTCCTTAAGCGAGCGAATAATGTTTGCGCAAGTTGTTCCACGAACTATTGAATCATCAACCATAACAACTCGTTTTCCACGCACGGAATTTTTAACAACGTTAAGTTTAATATTTACGGATTGCTCTCGTTGTGCCTGCGTCGGCTGAATAAAGGTTCTACCTATATAGCGGTTCTTTACAAAACCATCGCCATACGGAATACCGGACTCTTCAGCATATCCGAGTGCGGCACAAAGTCCTGAATCCGGAACACCAAAAACAAGGTCAGCATCAACAGGATAATCTTTCGCAAGATGTTTTCCCATAAGTTTTCTCATCTCGTGAACACTAGCCCCCTGAATTTCACTGTCAGGACGTGCAAAATATACATGTTCAAAAATACAGATTTGCGCTCTTTTCTGAGCATCCTCTCGTTTTATTGAGCGCAGACCATTATGGTCAATTACAACAACCTCTCCCGGTTCTACTTCACGAACAAACTCTGCACCAAGGTTTTCAAGCGCACAAGTTTCAGAAGAAAGGATGTAGGAATTTTTCATTTTACCTATACAAAGCGGACGGAAACCATGTGGATCACGAGCACCAATAAGTTTTCTCGGACTCATTAAAACGATTGAATATGCGCCCTTTAAAGATTCCATAGCATTTAACATAGCCTGCTCAATGGAGTGCGAGCGAATACGCTCCTGAGCTAATACATACATCATTACTTCGCTATCAATCGTAGTATGGAAAATGGCACCGTTTTTCTCTAATTTTTCACGAAGATCTGCTCCGTTTAAAAGAGTTCCGTTATGTGCTAGTGCAAGCGTACCCTTTACATATCTGTTCACAAGAGGCTGCGCATTTTCACGAATTGCCTCTGACTTTACACATGAACGAACATGCCCAACTGCAACAGTACCTTTGAGTTCCTGTAGCTTTTTCTCATTAAAAACATCAGGAACAAGCCCCATATCTTTATGACATTTAAATACACCGTCATTGTTAACCGCAATTCCAGCGCTTTCCTGACCTCTGTGCTGAAGTGCAAATAAACCGAAGTAGGTCATATGCGCTACATCAAAGCCATCATTATCATAAAAACCGAAAACTCCGCATTCTTCCTGCAGTTTTTCCGATTGATAACCATTCTCAAATTCTGTATTCACTATATCACTCCCAGGTATAAATCAACATTTTTCAACTTGCAGTATTAAGCTGATTAAGCGGTCGACCTCCGTCAACCGCTTAATCTAACTAAAAAATTATCTCTGTACACGACCTGAGCCGTCTCCGCCCATAAGGTTCTTAACTTCATCAACACTAACTAAGTTAAAGTCTCCCTCAATGGTGTGCTTGAGGCAAGATGCAGCTACAGCGTATTCGATAGTATCCTGCATGCTGTAGTTTTCAAGCATAGCATAAATTAAACCGCCGCCGAATGAATCACCGCCGCCAACACGGTCAATAATATTGATGTTATATTTCTTGGATTTGTAGAAGTCTTTACCGTCATACAAAAGTGCAGACCAGTTGTTTACAGATGCAGAGATACTCTCACGAAGTGTGATTGCAACTCTGCTGAAGTTAAATTTCTCAACAAGCTTTTTGCAAACTTCGTGATATCCCTCATCGCTGAGTTTACCAGTTGTAATATCAGTTGCAGAAGCCTTGATTCCAAATACCTTTTCAGCATCTTCCTCGTTTGCAATTGCAACGTCAACATATTCCATAAGCTCGGACATAACTTTGTTTGCTTTTTCACTTGTCCATAGTTTTTTACGGAAGTTTAAGTCGCAGCTTACCTGAACATTGTGTTTTTTAGCTGCGATACAAGCTTCTTTGCAAAGCTTAGCTGCATCGTCAGATATAGCCGGTGTAATTCCAGTAAAGTGGAACCACTCTGCATCTTCAAAAATTGCATCCCAATCAAAATCCTCAGGCTGAGCTGTGGAAATTGAAGAATGTGCGCGGTCGTAGACAACGTTAGAGGCTCTCTGAGAAGCACCTTTTTCTACAAAGTAGATTCCCAGACGTTCGCCACCGCGTACAATATAATCTGTTTTTACACCGTATTTACGAAGTTCAGAAGCACAAGCATCACCGATAGGATTCTTCGGCAGCTTGGTTACGAAATAAGCCTCGTGACCGTAGTTTGCAAGTGATACTGCAACATTTGCTTCTCCTCCGCCGTAAACAACATCAAGACTGTTGGCCTGAATAAATCTCTTATAATCAGGAGTCTGAAGTCTTAACATAATTTCACCAAATGTAACAACCTTAGCCATTTATATAACCTCCAAAATAAATTTTATGTTGTTTGTGGCAAGAAATTAAAGTCCTCTTGCCTCTTTGATTTTCTGAACGAATTCTTTACCGATTCTGGTAATGGACGCATAATCACCGGTCTTAGCTCCAGCAGTAAGAGCGCCACCTGCGCCAACAGCAACTGCACCAGCTTTGATCCACTCACCAACGTTATCAACGCTTACGCCGCCAGTAGGCATCATCTTTGCATAAGGAATAGGTCCTTTGATTGCTTTGATGATTTTCGGGCCAAATGCTTCACCCGGGAAAATTTTAATGATGTCTGCGCCTGCCTCCATAGCCTCAACAACCTCTTTGATAGTCATTGCGCCGGGCATGCACGGAACACGGTAACGGTTACAGAGCTTAACTGTCTCTGCGCTGAAATACGGGCTTACTATGTATTCAGCACCTGATAAAATAGCAGTTCTAGCTGTTTCAGGGTCCATAACGGTACCAGCACCAAGAATAATCTCGTCTGAAGTATATTTTTTTGCGAGCTCCTCAATAACTCTGTGCGCCGCAGGTACGGTAAATGTAAGCTCGATTGCAGCAACTCCGCCCTCGATGCATGCGTCTGTAATACGCATAGCCTCATCTGCGTTTTCAGCACGAACAACAGCAACGATACCTGCATCGCAGATTCTGGTAATTACTTTTTCCTTATCCATCTTTAAGTCCCTCCCAAATTAATTATAAATACCAATTATTACATATCACTAATAACCCATCTAATATTTTACCACAATATAGGCTATAGGTCAAGAATTCTAAGGTATATTTTTTAACGATATTCGACAAGTTTTTTGTGCAAAAAAACAATAGAAACAAACAGGCTGCGGCATATAAAAATATTTTGCCGCAGCCTCCCGAATTATTGTTTTTTCTTGCTGTAGTTCAGCATAATTATACCCGTACAAACCAAAACAAGTGTAATTAAAAGATTAACCGGTGACACGTTGCTTTGCTCAGTCAGCATTATGTTTGAAAGCACTACGCCAAATACAGGTATCATAAAACTGTATATTGAAACTTTTGATACTGGATTGTGTTTTAAAAGAACACCCCACAGTGCGTATGCAATGGCCGACAGACAAGCGAGATAGATAAGCACCAAAAGTGCAGTAACGCCGCCTATCGCAATAACTCCGCCAAATACAAGTCCAATTATAACCATTACAACTCCACCAAAAATAAACTGATAACCGCTGATAACAACCGGGTCCTCATATTTAGAATAAATCTTAATCAAAACAGAAGAAAACGCGTATGCAATAGCAGAAAAAAGTACGAAACCATCGCCCAAAAAATTCATGTTAAAGTCAAGACCATTGAGGTTTACAATAATTATACCGATAAAACCGATAATACACGCCGATATTTTTTTTACCGTCAGCTTTTCCTGCTTGAATATAAGACTTGCAACAAGCATAGCAAAGAAGGCATTAGAGCCGCTGATAATTGTGCCCTTTACACCCGAAGTGTTTGCAAGACCTATGTAAAAAAATACATACTGGATAATGGTCTGAAAGCATCCAACAGTTACAACCTTACCCCAATTCTCTTTCTTGGGAAAAAGAAATTTTCTGCGTGCTATACTATATATAAGTACTGTAATAATCCCCGCCATTGTAAAGCGGATGCCTGCGAAAAGCATCGTAGATGCCGTATTTCTTTCAGGCAGCATCAACTCATATCCCGTCTTTATAAAAGGCGTAGCACTTCCCCAAAGAGCACAACATAAAAGTGCAGCAATCGCCACAAAAAAAGTGTTTGTAAAAAGCTTATTTTTATTGTTTTCCATTTCGCTTCTCCATTTCTTTTATATAAAATTTAAAATTATTTTAATCTACTAAATGTTTATAAAGTGAAGCCTTTAAAATAAAGCCACAGCCTTGTACAAAGAATATGATTGCAATTACAAGACTTATTCCTACCAAGTCATCAAATGGTTTAATAAGCGAAGCAGTTCCTGATGCAAGCTCAATAAATCCAATAGTTGCGATACCTATCCAGCATCTCATTTTATCCTGCTTGAGTTCAGTTGAATCCATTACTTTTAAAATACCGGAAAAAAGCTCCCACATTCCGAAGAAAAACGGAACCATCACAGGTGAAATAATTTGATTAAACATAGGAAAAAGTGAAAGCAGAATTGTCGCAACGCCATCAGCAATCAACCATCTTGAACCATGTATTTCGTGGTTTTTAATATCACAAACTGCAAAATTTATTGCACCTGCCAAAAACATCAAAAGTCCAAGCGGTCTTGCTGCCTTTACCATGCTGTTATCGTGAGAAATTATTGAAAGGACACCGCCTGTAAACAATAGCAGACCACCCGCAATCCAGCAAAGCTGCACCCAAGAAAAGCCGCCCTTATGATATGTATGTTCAGTTCTCATTTTATCACCCTTTCAAGGTATAACCATATATTAAAGATCTTCTGCCAAAGTTTTACGTTTTTTCCATACACCTGACAGAAAGTAAATCATACTTGGAATAGCAAAACCATACGGAGCAAGCGCATATCCAAGCACGAATCCGTAAAATCCCCAGTTGAATACTATTCCAAACAGCCAACTGAGACCAATTCTTAAAATAACGCCATCCATAAGTGCAAGTATCATACTGAGTCTTGCGTTGCCTATGCCCTGAATAAAGGCTCCGCTTCCTCTCATAGCAGCAAACGCAGGGAACATCCAAAGTATTGCACTAATAAACATTTTCGACATTTCGTGAACCGCGGGGTCGTCTGAGAACATCATAAACATCTGCTTTCCAAAGAAAATATATAAAATCATAAATACCAGAGTCAAAAGCACCGAATATACCCACGCCCAATAAACAATTTGCTTTGCGCGCTTTTGTTTACCTGCTCCAATATTCTGACTTATCATCGGCATAGCCGCATACTGTATGCCCTGCGAAATTTTATTGATAATATCATCAATTCTGACTCCTACCCCAAACGTAGCCGAGGCAACAACACCAACTGTGTTGATTATGGCATTTACAAACAGCATTGAAAGATTAATAAATCCAAACTGAACCGCCATAGGTGTGCCTAGATTTATTATCATCTTAGCATACGATTTTTCTATGCTAAAACTCTCTCTTTTAAAATCAAAACCGAATACAAATCTGCTTCTGTACAGATAAAATATTGAAAATAAAAATGAAACCGCCTGTCCTATAATGGTTGCCCAGGCTGCTCCCGCAACACCGAATCCCATTACGCCAGTAAACAGAATATCTAAAACAAGATTAGTTACAGAAGCTATAACAATAAACAAAAGAGGTCGTTTTGAGTCACCCATTCCTCTTAGCACCGCAGAAACCATATTATACCCGGCAGTAAAAACTAACCCACAACCACATATTATAAGATAATCCATAGACATTTCATAAGATTCTTGCGGGATATTCATAATATTTAAAATTTGGGTTTTAAAAATCAGTATGGCGGCGGTAAATATTAAAGCAAAAATTACAAGCAATGAGAAAAGTGTTCCTATAATCTGATTTAATTTTTCTTTTTTATCTGCACCAATTGCCTGAGAAACCAACACTTGTCCGGCATTTGAAAATCCAAGACAAGCCATCACAGCAAAATTGACTATCTGGCTGCTCTGTGCAACCGCGGAAAGGCCCGCCGTACCTACATATTTTCCTACTATAACCATATCAATCGTACTGTAGAGTACCTGCAGTGCGTTTGATGCCATAAAAGGAAGCGTAAACCAAAGCAATTGCTTTTTGATGTTGCCCTCTGTAAAATTCTTTGCTATGCTACTCATTGATTTAAAGTCTCCAATTTATTTGCTAAAAATTACAAATCTACACCCAGAAAATATTTTGCTAAAATTCCAACGAAGAACGAAACAACCGCAACTCCGATACTTATAAAAAACATTTCTAAAAATCTAGGTTTAAATTTTTCGCCCTTTGCAACCGAAATATAGTATGTAAATCCAGCAATTATCAGCACCACAACCAAAAGCATAGCAAAAAGAGCCGTCATATACCGACTGTTTCCCAAAAGCAGATACGGTGCAATCAAAAGTGCAACTGTTATTAAATACGCTATACCCGTATAACTGCACGATTTTAAAGCATCGCTTCTTCCCTCGCTTTTAGCTGCTAAAAATTCGCTTGAAGCCATAGAAAATGTTGCAGAAATACCCATTATTAAACCTGACAACGCAATAAGGCGGGTGTTTTGCATTGCAAAAGTAAATCCTGCCAAAGAGCCCGTAAGTTCAACCAAAGCATCATTCATACCTAAAACCATGCTGCCGACATACTGAAG
The DNA here is from genome assembly GCA_045578185.1 of Clostridia bacterium. GTDB lineage: Bacteria > Bacillota > Clostridia > UBA1381 > UBA9506 > RGIG1666. The sequence goes on along the minus strand of JAZNJS010000030.1, from coordinate 10,590 downwards.
TCTCTCTTCGTCAAGCATTTCTAAAAGTGCCGCTTCGTGCTCCTCTTCCTGTTGTTTTATCTGAACGCTTTCTTCAACCTCATCGTAAAGGATATCATATTCTTTTTGCGCATTTTCCTCGCCATTTTCCATAAGCTTTACCGCAAATGTAAATCCAAAAACACGAGCAAGGAACTTGTATTTAAAAACCTTAAGTTTTTTAACCTTAAGTTCTTCTCCGGTGTACTTCTTCCAAATTTCATAATGAGCTTTTTCTTCAGTCGCAAGGCGCAAAAGCGTTTTTTTATTTTCTTCACCCTTTGCAAACTTCGCTATTTCTTCGTAAATGACGCTCTCTGTAAGCTCATTCTGCTGCATCTTTCTTATAATTTCCATAGCTTTTTGAGATATTTCTCTTGCCATATTAATACCCCCTTATATCTTAAATAAGTGCTGTCAGTTACTTTTAAAATATGCTTTAGCTACACGCACGCAGTAATCTGTACCATAAGGCATACCGGTTAAATTAATGGTAAGAATTCTTTCGTCAAGTTCAAATTCTATCTCTTCACCGTTGTCCATCCATTCAATTCTTTCTATTTCCGTACCTATTCCAAAAATACTGTAAGCACCAGTACGATTACCGCTTACCGTAACATTTTCATTACCTTTTGAACCAAGATTATATGAAAAGATATAAAAACAATCCTTACCTTTTAAGACGAAGTTTTTACCGATGCTACCAGTCGGATACGGCTCGCCCTCATAGATTGCTTCACCAAATATATCTATCCATTTACCGATGATAGCCATAAGCTCTTTCGACATTCCGTTAACTTTACCCTGAGCTTCCGGACCGATATTCAGCAGAAAATTAGCACCTACTTTTCTGCAGTCGCAGAGCGCCTCAATAAGCTCCTTTGGAGATTTATAATTAAAATCTGAATGTCCTACTCCCCAGTGTTGATTAAGAGTATAGCACATTTCGGCAGAAATGTATTTCTCCATATCATCTCTGTCCATCGGAGCAGGCCTTCCTTGCTCAAAGGTAACTGAGTCAATTTCCGGATGTTCTATTTCTCTGCGGTTTCCAAGACCTGTATTGTTTATAATCATAGCTTTTGGCTGATATTTTCTGATTATTCCGTAAAGCTCATCAAGTTTCCAGTCTGCTTTTGGCTTACTACAGTTACCGTCAAACCAAAAACCGCCGATTTTCCCATAGTTTGTGCATAAAATTTCTACACTTTTTCTTAAATACTCTAAATATTCTTCAAAATTGTCTTCAAAATCAGGATTATACCAATCTAAAGTTGTGTGGTAAAAGAACGGTACAATTCCATGCTTATTACAAGCATCAACAAACTCCCTTACTAAATCACGCTTTGCAGGAGAATGAAGTGAATCAAAATCACTTAAACCACAGGTATCAAAAAGCGAAAATCCTTCGTGGTGACGTGTTGTAAAGGTAATGTACTTACAGCCTGCACTTTTGGCAACAAGAACAATCTCCTCAGCATTAAAATCTTCTGCCGTAAAGGTATCTTTAAGCTTTTTATATTCGTTCATATCCATATTTTCATCAATGTCATATATCCATTCACCTTGTCCAAGCTGTGAATACAATCCGAAATGCACAAACATTCCAAAACCCATTTTTTCAAATTCTTTAATGTAATCTTTAGCTACAGGAATACCCATTTTATTTTCACCTTATTATTTTATAATTTTTTAGCAATTACCATTGGTTGATAAAAGCCAGTCTCTTCCGGGAACTTCCACTCCACATTTCTGCAACCGTTAGAAATAAGTAGTGTTGTCAGTTCTTCCCTACGAACAGCACGATATTCACATTCAAACTTACTCACATTAGGAGCTTCAGTATCATCAATGATATACTGGACAAGCTTGTAGCGGTCACCATCCCAATTCCACGTTTGAAAAGATACTCTCTGACCCTTATCCGTTTCCGCATGCACAATCTAAAACACGGGCGCCTTTTACAACAATATATCAGAAAATTGTCATTAATCAACATTAATGAGCGCAACAAAAACAAGCATTTCATCACCAGTGTTTTTAATAGCGTGGCCTTGACCTGACGGGGTAAATGTTACCATTCCCGGAGCTACATCGACCTCGTTTCCGTTATCATTATAGATTCCCTGTCCCGAAAGAATAAAGAAAGTTTCACTCTCGCCAACGTGCATATGATATTGCACTTCTTCGCTCGGCTTTACCTGTACCAAAGAAAAAAGTCTGATTCTTGGATCCCAAGCATCAAAGTCTGCAAGGTTGGTCTTAAACATTTTTTCCTTGCCTTCATTGTTTAGTTTTGTCTCTGTTTTTAGCTGTTCAATTTTTTTGTACATATATATCTCCCTACAATCATAAAATTACAAATTATTAATTACTTATGTCAAGTTAGAAATCATTTCCGCAATTTCAACACCCAACAACACCTGTATTAATATCACAGAACGATGTTGGTTTTACTTAAAACCATTACTTGTTTTTATTAAAATCCAGCCTAACCATAGCAATTCCAATAGAAATCATTACAAATACATTACCAGCCACTGACCCATACGCTGCGTTTGCCAGATTGTAAACAAGCCAAAAAGGAGCTGCAATTAAAGAAAGAATTCGGATGTTTTTTTCTTTTGTTAGCCAAAGTGCCAGAATCTCTAAAATAATTCCAAGGATAGCAAATAAACTATAAACATCTTCATAAAGAGCAAAGCCTACCGCTAACAAAAGCAAAGCAACTAACAACATAATGCTCTTATGATACCTTAATACAAACTCTTTTTCTTTATATCTGGCAAAGAAAGACAACAGAAAGCCCATAAAATCTAAAACAGCACCTTCAAAAGCACCCAAAAAAATATATTGTAGTATATAAAGTAGTCTTGACACTAAATTAACAGCGAGAATATTTCTTCTTGTGTTAAACTGAAAACTTAAAAGAAACGTCACAACTGCCAGCACGCCCAAAACATGCGCCATATAAACTTACCTCCGTTTATATTAACTCTCATTGGACTAGTAACGAGTTAATGGCGAAAAATATATTTTTTATATTTTACATAAGGACATAATTGTCCATATTAATAGTATAATTATAGCATAAATGTATAAAGCAGTCAATTCAAAAATTCCTGTAACACAATTAGATGCCGACGCATGAAAGCTCAAAAAAACTGAGGCTTTCATTAAAAAAACCAAGGTAGCGATTATTTTGATATTTTATAATAAAAAAAGAGCGATTTATACAAAACCGCTCTTTATATCCATTTATTTGATTAGCAGACACCTTCGTCAAGCATTGCCTCAGCAACTTTCATAAAACCAGCAATGTTTGCCCCTGCAACAAGATCATAACCCAAACCGTATTTTTCAGCTGCTTCCACAGAAATTTTGTGGATATTAATCATAATGTTTTTGAGTTTTTCCTCAACTTCTTCTCCTGTCCAGCTATATCTCATTGAGTTCTGAGCCATTTCGAGCGAAGAAACCGCAACGCCTCCGGCATTAACCGCTTTTGCGGGGCCAATAATAATATCATTGTTCTTGAAGTATTCCATTGCATCATCAGTTGTAGGCATATTAGCAACTTCGATATAATATTTAGTTCCGTTTTCAACAATCTTTCTTGCTTCTTCGAGTGTTACCTCGTTCTGCGTTGCGCAAGGCATACAGATGTCAACCTTAACCTCCCAAGGTTTTTTGTCAGGGAAGAACTGGCAACCGAACTTGTCAGCATAATCCTGAGCCTTGTCTCTGCCTGAACGTCTCATTTCCAAAAGGTAAGCAATCTTTTCCTTTGTAACTACACCATCAGGATCATACACATATCCGTCAGGACCGGAAATGGTAACAACCTTACCGCCAAAATCTGCAACTTTCTGACAAACACCCCATGCAACGTTACCAAAACCGGAAATCGCAACTGTTTTGCCCTCAAATACATCATTTTCATGCTTTAACACTTCGTTTGCATAATATGTAGCACCAAAACCTGTAGCTTCAGCTCTTATAAGAGAACCACCGAACGAAATGTTCTTACCGGTAAGTACACCGTTTTCCCAACAAGCCTTAATTCTCTTATACTGACCGAAAAGGAATCCGATTTCTCTTCCGCCTACGCCGATGTCACCTGCAGGTACGTCAACATCCGGTCCGATATGTCTGTAAAGTTCTGTCATAAATGCCTGACAGAATCTCATAATTTCTGCGTCACTCTTACCTCTCGGGTCAAAGTCGCTACCGCCCTTACCGCCGCCGATAGGAAGGCCGGTAAGACTGTTTTTAAATGTCTGCTCGAAACCAAGAAATTTAATGATACCGATATATACTGATGGATGGAAACGCAGACCGCCTTTATAAGGTCCGATAGCACTGTTAAACTGTACTCTGTAACCTGTATTTACATGGAATTTACCATTGTCATCTTCCCATATAACACGGAATGTAATCTGTCTTTCAGGCTCTGCCATTCTCTCGAGAATCGCCGCTTTTTCATACTCAGGATGGTCGGCAACAACCGGAGCAATACTTGTAAAAACCTCTGTTACCGCCTGGATAAACTCCGGCTCTGTAGCATGCTTTCTTTTTACATCTTCAATAACTCTTTCAACGTAGGTCATTTTAAATCCCCTTACTATTAATTTTTTCGTAAATATTTTATCACATTTATCGACATTTTGCAACAAAATATGATATATTTAGTCAATTTTATGCATATTTTCCATCTCAAACCACGAGCTTTATTTTTATTGGGTTTAATTTAACAGAAAATTACAATAAATCAACTTAAAAATAAAATATAATGCAGTGTTATTGTGATAAAATACTTAAATATTATATTAATCAGTTGTTAAAAAAATTAATAAATATTGTTTTATTAATTTTTTACATAAAAAAAGACGGCAGAATTACCGCCGTCTTTTAGTATTAAATATAAATTAAAAATCAACTTCTGTGTCATAGTAGCAGCACTTAAGCAGCTTTTCCATTTCGGGGACAGAAATCTTACGCGGGTTAGAACCTGTGCAAGCATCAGCAACTGCGTTTTTAGCGATTTCCGGAAGTCTTTCAAGGAAGATATCTTCAGGTACAAAACCGTTTTCACACGGATAGCTGTCAGCGCCGTAATTTTTGATGCATTGCGGAATATTAAGAGCATCATTCATTCCGCGCAGGTAAGCAATAAGATTTGCAACCTTCTCGTCGTCATTTGCGCCGCCAAGACCCATATAATCTGCAATTACGCCATAGCGTTTTTTAGCAGTTTCATCTTTTGCATTAAATGCGATAACTTTCGGCAAGTACATAGCATTAGCTGCACCATGGATTATATGCGCACCTAAATCTTCAAATATCGCACCGGTTTTATGCGCCATAGAATGTACGATACCTAAAAGTGCGTTAGAAAACGCCATACCAGCAAGACACTGTGCGTTATGCATAGAAGCACGTTTTGTCATATCTCCGTTATATGAATCAACGAGGTCAGACTGAATCATTTTAATTGCAAAAATCGCAAGCGGGTCAGTAAATTCAGAGTTAGCTGTAGAAACATACGCTTCGATAGCATGTGTCATAGCATCCATTCCTGTATGAGCGGTAAGTTTCTGTGGCATAGTCTCTGCAAGCTCAGGATCAACGATTGCAACGTCAGGAGTAATCTCAAAGTCAGCAAGCGGATATTTGATGCCCTTTTCATAATCTGTAATAACAGAGAAAGCTGTAACCTCTGTAGCAGTACCGGAAGTTGACGGAATAGCACAGAAACGAGCTTTTTTACGAAGCTCAGGAATACCGAATACAACACACATTTCTTCGAATGTGATTTCCGGATACTCATATTTTATCCACATAGCTTTTGCTGCATCAATCGGGGAACCACCGCCGATTGCAACAATCCAGTCAGGCTGAAATTTTGCCATTTCCTCAGCACCGCGCATAACGGTATCAACAGACGGATCCGGCTCAATTCCTTCAAAAACCTGGACCTCCATACCAGCTTCTTTAAGATATGATGTTACTTTATCAAGAAAACCAAAGCGTTTCATAGAACCACCGCCAACACAAACCATCGCGCGAGTTCCCTTAAGTGTTTTGAGCGCTTCAAGCGCGCCTTTGCCGTGATATAAATCACGAGGCAATGTAAAACGTGCCATAGTCATTCTCCTTTTATAATTAAATTTGAAATATAAATTTCATGGTTTAAGTATACCATATTTTTATTATGCAAACAAGCCTTTTATACAAAAAAACAGTCTGCAAAAGCAGACTGTTTAAAATTTATTTATCTGTTTAAAATAAGCTTGGTGAGTTCAACCGGATCAACAATTTTTCCGTCTTTGTAAACACGCATATTACCGGAAGCAATCTCGTCAATTAAGATAACTTCGTCGTTATTATAGCCAAACTCAAATTTAATATCCCATAAATCAAGACCGATTGTCTTAAGGTCGTCAGCTACGATTTTTGTAATTTTTAAAGTCTGCTCTTTCATGCTTGCAAACATTTTCTCACTCATTACGCCAAGCGCTGCCAAGCCTTCGCTTGTAACAAGCGGGTCACCCTTTTCGTCGTTTTTAAAAGTACACTCAACATATCCACCTTCAAGCGGTGTGCCATCTTCGATATACTCGCCATATCTGCGGATAAAGCTTCCTGTTGCGACTAAGCGGCAGATAACTTCAAGGCCGTGTCCGAAAACTTTACCGGGAAGTACTTCCATTGTTGCATCATCAACGTTTGCACTTACATAATGAGTCTTGATACCTGCTTCTTTGAGCAAATCAAAATAATATACAGATGTTCTTAAGTTGGCCTTACCAATACCTTCGATTTTAAGACCAACAGAGTTTTCGCCGGGATCAAAAACGCCGTCTTTGCCTGTGCAATCATCCTTGAATTTTAGCAATACATTGCCGTTTTCAAGACTGAATACATCTTTTGTTTTTCCTTCATAAATCTTCTGCATAAATAAAACCCCTTTATTATATATAGATTTCTTAAACTAATCTAATTGCAATTATTATATATGTATTTAAACAAACGCAAAGTTTAGATCAAATACAATTCTACCAGGAACAAAAATCTTTGCTTGCAAGGAGATTTTTGTGACGCCGTCAATTGGCATACGCAACCTGAAAGGTTGCAGACGAGTTGAAAACTCGTAAAATTTTTGCATCGCAAAAATCAGTATATACCAATTATAACACATCAAAAAAACAAATTCAACTCGAACCTAATAAAAAATTATTATTTTATTGCAAAAAATGCATAATATGGTATAATATATTGGTATTGTAAACAATAAAGTATGAAAGGAAATTAACAATGCTCGAAATTTTACAAAACTTTCAGAACATCACGTTTGCCCACATTGTTATGTGGATAATCGGCGCCATTCTTATTTATCTGGCTATCAAAAAGGATATGGAGCCAACTCTGCTTTTACCGCTCGGTTTCGGTGCGATTTTAGTAAATCTTCCGCTTTCCGGTGCGATTACACAAATCCATAACGGCGTTGCCGAGGTTGGAGCTATCGATGTGCTCTTTAATGCAGGAATTGCAAATGAACTATTTCCTTTGCTTCTTTTTATCGGCATCGGTGCAATGATTGATTTTGAGCCGCTGCTCACCAACCCAAAACTTATGTTTTTTGGAGTATTTGCGCAGTTCGGTATATTCTTCACCCTTAGTTTAGCCGCACTTTTGGGTTTTGATCTTACAGACGCAGCATCTGTCGCTATCATTGGTGCAGCAGATGGACCTACATCTATTTTTGTGGCTAATTACTTTAATTCAAAATATACCGGCGCAATCATTGTTGCAGCTTACTCATATATGGCACTTGTTCCCATTATTCAGCCACCGGTTATTAAACTTATTACAACTAAAAAAGAACGTAAGATTCGTATGGAATACAAACAAAATTCCATTTCCAAAACAACAAAAATTATGTTCCCGATTATTGTAACAATAGCAGCAGGTCTCGTAGCTCCCCGTTCGGTCGCTTTAGTTGGTTTCTTAATGTTCGGTAACTTGATTCGTGAATGCGGAGTGCTTAACGCACTGTCTCAGACCGCTCAGAAAGAGCTTGCTAACCTCATAACAATTCTTCTTGGTATATCTGTTGCATCAAAAATGCGCGCAGAAGAATTCTTGCAGCTTGAAACTCTTATGATTTTAGGTCTTGGACTTGTTGCATTCATTTTCGACACCGTTGGCGGCGTATTTTTCGCTAAAATACTTAACTTATTCAGCAAAAAGAAAGTAAACCCCATGATCGGCGCTGCGGGAATTTCTGCTTTCCCGATGTCATCACGAGTTGTGCATAAAATGGGACTTGCCGAAGACAAAGAAAACTTCCTGCTTATGCACGCTGCCGGTGCAAACGTTTCCGGACAAATTGCATCGGTTATCGCAGGCGGTTTAATTATTTCTCTGATTGGTTAATAGATTGATTAGGATAGAAAGGTGATTTTTGTGAATATTGCTAACTTTTTAAAAACACTTCCAATGGGCGTTTCCGGAATGGCAGGAATTTTTCTTGTTATCTTTATTATATTTTTAGTAATAAAGATAATGAATAAGACATTTAAATAAAAAATAAACCTCTGCAAAATTGCAGAGGTTTTTATTATTTTAAAAGTTCCTGATGTAGTTTATTAATTAATTCAAAGTCTGCAAGCCATTCAGAATAAGCCGTCGCACTTCCTGCAGCTACAGAAAACTTAAAAGCAGCATTAATGTCTTTTGAGCGAGTATATTCTGCTAAAAAACCTGCTATCATAGAATCACCGGCTGCAACAGAATTTATAAGTTTACCTTCTGGCGGTTTTATGTATATGACATCTCCGCTATTTTGTACTAATAGTGCTCCCGCGCTACCCATGGAACAAATAACATTCTGCGCACCCATCAAAATCAGTTCATTTGCAGCTTTTCTTGCGTCTTCTACCGAATCAATATTAATTCCTACAATCTCTGACAATTCATGATGATTTGGTTTGATTAAAAACGGTTTATACTTTAGTGTTTTTTTAAGAGCATCACCCGATGCATCAACTACTACTCTTACGCCTTTTGCACTTACTGCTTCCATCACTTTTTCATATGTATTATCAAGCATACCAGCGGCAACACTACCGGAAAGCACCAGATAGTCTTCCTTGGTAAGATTATTTAATTTGTCCAGTAACAAATTAAATTCAGACGCACTTATTTTAGGACCACATCCATTTATTTCAGTTTCTGTATCTGCCATAACTTTGACATTTACTCGTGTTATGCCCGAAACCTTTACAAAATCGCAGCAAACATTCCTTTGTTTTAACATATCTTCCAATGCTCGACCCGTAAAACCCGCCGCAAAACCGGTGGCACGATTCTCAATTCCTAATACAGAAAGCATCAAAGAAACATTAATTCCCTTACCACCTGGTCTTATAAGTTCTCTATGACATCTGTTAAGTCTACCTGATTTAAACTCTGATAAAAATTGAATGTAATCCAGCGATGGATTTAATGTAACTGTTACAATCATTTTTTTCTCCCAAATTCAGTTATTATTCAAAAAAAGAATGAAGCACATTTCCTTCACCGTTTATAAACTCATCATATTCCAGATAGTTTTCCGGAAGATTCACAGCTATATTTTCATTTAGACTTTCGCTCGACAGTTTAATCTTCCAGTTAAACGACGCGTTACCTGCGGTTTTTCCATTATTATCTTCCTGAACCATATTTAAGTCATATGACATATTATAATCCGAGTTTTTAATCTTATTATCTTTAACAATAACCTTTGCATTACAATAAGGACTGCGATTATATAAAGATTTTGATACTTTTAAATTAAAATCTCCAAACGTTTCGTTACTTTCTGCTTTGTTTGCAATATATTCTTTAAATTCTGCTTTATTAAGAGCAAACTTATATGTTTTTGAGCCGCTTTTTGACTCATTAACATTAGTTGTACCAAACGAAAACGCATTTTTAGTTAAAGTAATAAAGTCATCTAAAAGCTTTACTCTCTGGGTAAACATAGTATCATCTTCTGATACAGCTTTATCTATACCTTCCCAAAGTGAACTGCTACATAACATTGTACCTAGAGGCATAGCCGTTAAATCTGACAAAATCTGTCCCATAGGTATTTTCAACGTTTTTTCTGCAAAGTTATTCATTTGTTCACCACAGACAGATATCAACTTGTTAAAACCGTCTCCACTGATATAAAGGTTATATTTCTCGTCCAAAACAGCATTTAAGTCTATTTTTTTAATATTTGAGAGCTTTATCAAAAATTCTTTTTGTTTTGTATCTGCAAGTCTACTAGCATATGATTTAAGACCTGTAAATTCTAACCCTAATATATATTCAAGATTCTTTTTACCATTTGATATTTGCGATTTACCGTCAAACGTTATTTTAACGCCAATATCAGCATTTATAACATTGTTTTTATTATAATCATTTATTTCATTAAAGTTAAATGAAAAACTAACCTCTCCGCTTTTTTTCGATGACCCATCTTCTTCAAATGATATTGGTGAAGAAAACAGTGCGTCCATTAAAGGCGCAACA
>JAZNJS010000029.1:0-31476 GCA_045578185.1 Clostridia bacterium | reverse complement strand
TACTTGCAACAACCGGAGCTGCACCAGTACCGGTACCGCCACCCATACCACCTGTTACAAATACCATATCACAACCAGCAAGCGCCTGTGCGATTTCATCGCGGCTCTCTTCTGCTGCTTTTGCGCCGATTACAGGATTTGCACCTGCGCCCAAACCTTTAGTCAGCTTATCGCCAATCTGTATTTTCTGCGAAGCCTGAGATGATAAAAGGGCCTGCTTATCTGTATTGATAGATATAAAATCTACGCCCTTAAGACCAAAATCAATCATGCGGTTTACTGCATTATTACCGCCGCCGCCGACACCAATTACTTTAATCTGTGCGACGTTTGCATTACCAGTGTCAAATTCAAACACCTGTACTCCTCCTCTTTCGTATATAAATACTTCTAATTATTTTCTGAGTTTTTAACGCTACATTTTCTATTATAACATATTACAAATAGATTACACAAGTGTAAAATGAAATTTTTTTGTAAAATTCATATAAATTTCACGAAAAGCCTGAAAAACCTCACTTTTTCTTTTACTTTTTAAATTTTGTTTTCCAATAATCGAGGTAATATCTTCTCATAATCGAGAAATTTGTAAACAATCTTGTGCCGAAAACTATCAAAGCAACAAGATATAAGTCAACGTCAAGTTTCTTGCCTATAAAGGTAAGTAGCGCCGCCAAAAGCGAGTTGCCAATAAATCCGGAAAGGAATATTTGCATATTAAACGATTTTTTAGACATGGAAGACAGGCCGCCAAACACCGAATCAAGCGAAGCTAAAATAATGATGGCGATATACTGACTGTATTCTGCAGGTACATGGAACGGAAACAAAACTCCTATTATAATACCTATTGCAACAAAGCAAAGCAAAATCATCTTTTACCCTCCTTCGCCGCCGGAATCGGAGATGCGCTTCTGAAATTGAGCGTTCCGCTGTATTTCGGTATCAAAAGCTTACTTGATTTAGATATTGATATTTCAAAACCCCATACTTTTAGTCCGTCAATAACACCGCCGTTTAAATTAAGTGCAGCTTCAAGCTGGTCGGGTTTTCCTATTGCTTTTATTACATAGGGCGGTGCCATTTTTGTGTCGTTTACCAAAACTGTCGGTCCAACACAACGCACTGCACTCGTGCTTATTATGCGCGAATCGTTTACACAAATTGCCTCGGCGCCCGCCGCTGACAACTCATTTATAACACGGCGAATATCCTCATCGTGAATAAGTGTGCTATTGGCGTTGCTGCCGGATAGCCCCTTTCTGTTTGCCGCATCATTAAGTGACACAGTTATGCCGGGACCCTCAACATCGATTAAGCCTGCTAAAGTTTCGGCACGCTTAAGCTGCTCAGACAAGAATTTAGAATCTCCGCCTTCTCCCTCTGTCTCACTTCGATACTGTGCGATACTTTCTTCATATTCTTCAATTTTAATATTTAATGCATCATTTTCTTCTCTTTGTTTATTGAGTTCAATGAGCAAATCTTCAATTCTTTGATTAGTAGAAGAATTAGTGGCATTATTGCGTGTAACACTTCTGAACTGTATGGTAACCAAAAAAGCCAATAGCATAAAAACTATGCCTAAAGCTATTTGTGCTTTATAATTCTTTTTCAATCAGAATTTTCCTCCCTTTAAGATTTAAAGCTCCTCTTTTTCCGCAGTTTCCACAGAGCCTTCTTCACCGCTTACATTATTTTCGCCTTCTGTGCCGACTTCTTCCGGAGTATTTGTTTCCTCACCCTCGATAGTCTCAGGCGTCGGTTCTGGGGTTGGCTCTTTTTTACCCGTAAATACTTTAGATGGGGTCGTAAGATCTATATATGTTCCCTCAGAGCGGTCGACTTGTGGCAAAACGGCATCTAACATTTTAAGCTTATAGTCCATATTTTCGAATTTTGCAAAGTTAACACGGAAGCCCTCTTTGTAAGTTATCCATATATTTGTTATGTCCGAAAAATCCATAACACTCATATTTTCAAGATGCTCGTGCTCCTTGAAATATTCGATACAATCTAATATTATATCAAACTTTACCCTGTCTTGTACAGTTATTTTTTCAGAAATTTTTACCTGATCAATTTCTACGCCTATTACCTGCGGCAGCTCCCATCCCGTGCAGTCTGATATCTCCTCCAACACTTTTCCAGCTTCATCTGTTACTATATAGCCTGAGGCGTATGGGAAAAGAAGATGCGCATAGCTTTCTGTAACCTTAATTCTTACGGTTGACGGAAGACTTCTTTTCACCTTAATTTTGTCAAGATATGCTAAAGAAGCAAGACTTTTTTTGACAGTTCTTTTATTGAGCTTAAAAATATTTGTGCCTACCACAATCGGCGCACGGTCTAATATCTCTTCTGTCAAAACTTGCGCATTGCCCTCGACTTTTATCTGAGCAATATTAAAAAAAGGCGCAAAAAGACAGACGCCGGAAATTATTGCAATTAGCAAAACAAGTAAAATCCCCGAACGCATCAGTCTCTTTGCCCTACTCATTCTTTTCTTTCGTTTTTTACTCATATTTTTCCCTCAATTCATAAGTCAGTTTTCTACACGCCTTATTTTAGCGCCTAAACGCGATAATGTATTTTCAAAATCCCAGTATCCTCTGTCAATAAAATGCGGATGCTCAATCTGTGTTACACCTTCAGCTACAAGACCGGCTATAACAAGCGAAGCTCCTCCTCGTAAATCCGCTGCGCTAACTAGCGCACCTGAAAGTTTTTCTACTCCACGAACAACTGCTATTCTTCCGCCAACAGTTATGTCTGCGCCCATCCTCGCAAGTTCTTCCGCAGGCTTGAACCTGCTTTCAAATATAGTCTCTTTTATAATCGATGTACCCTCAGCTCTCGTAAGCATTGCCAAAAATAACGACTGTGCATCAGTTGGAAATCCCGGATAAGGAAGCGTGGTTATCTCCGTTACTGCATGAAGGTGTTCCGGTGCTATAAGCTTTATGCTGTCGCTTTCCACGAAAATTTTGCAACCGGCTTCTTTAAGGCATGCAATGCCGGCAGTAATATGCTTAGGCTCAACTCTTTTAAGTTCTATACTTCCGCCCGTTGCCGCCGCACAGCAAAGATATGTCATTGCAACAATTCGATCTGGCATTACGGTGTATTCTGCAGCCTTTAGTTCTTTTACTCCCTCGATTACAATGCTTGAGGTTCCCGCTCCGCTGACCTTGGCGCCCATCAAATTCAAAAATGCGGCTAAGTCCTCAATCTCCGGTTCTTTTGCAACATTCTGAATAATGGTTGTTCCCTCAGCCAAAGAGGCAGCAAGCATAATATTCTCTGTTGCTCCCACACTGGGAAAAGCAAGATGAATTTCTTTGCCTGTCATCTCTATTCCGTTACAAATAATATAGCCGTGAGTTTCTTTTATGACTATGCCAAGCTCCCTGAGCGCCTTGATATGTAAATCAATAGGACGGGGACCCAGTTCGCAACCACCGGGCGCTGATATTTTAGCAAACTTATTGCGGGCAACTATCGCACCCATAAACACAATTGATGAGCGAAGCTGTCTCATCATTTTTTCCGGAATATGATTGCCAAGTTCTGCACGAGTATCGACAACAAGCGTATCGCCGTCTCTTTCAACCGCCGCACCCAAATACCTTAAAATTTCTACTGTAATATTAACATCACGCAACCGGGGACAATTATGTATTATATTTATCCCTCTATTTAGTACAGTCGCTGCCAAAATCGGCAACACGGCATTCTTTGCGCCGTGCACCTCCGCTTTTCCGGCAAGCGGCGTACCTCCCTCTATCAGTATTCTGCTCATATTACTGCACCTCCGGATACTATTAATAGCCGTCTATATACAGTATCATACTATGCAGAGGCAGATATTTGGGTTACTCAAGGCTTTTATAATTATTTCTTTATAAGCTCCATAACACGGTCACAAATGCGCTTTGTTCCGTCAACAATGCCCATTTTTTTTGACGCTTTGCACATTTTTTCACGCTTTTCTGTATTATTTATCAATAAATCAATCTCTTGTTTTAGTTTCTCCGGTGTGAGTTCACTTTCCAGTATAACCGTTGCGGCATTTTCTTTTTCGAGGCTTTTTGCATTAAAAACCTGATGGTTATGCGCCACATTGGGTGAAGGTATCAAAACAGACGCCTTGCCCAACGCAGTCAGTTCGCTGACCGTAAGCGCACCTGCGCGGGCGATTACAACATCAGCCGCAGGCATTATTTCATTCATATTATAAATATAAGGTTCTACCTTTATATTATCTCCAAGCTTTTCTTTATCTACCATACTTACAGTCTCATCATAATATCTGTTTCCTGTAGCTGCAAGCATATGGATTCTATCTGTATCAGAATTATTTATAAACTCTGCCACCGCCTGATTTACCGCTCTAGCGCCCAGGCTTCCGCCAAGTGCTACAACAAACGGACGAGCATCTAGCCCCAGCCTTTCTCTTGCCTTTTCGTATGAAATATCAAGCATATCCTCACGTAAGGGATTACCAGTTAAAATGCATTTATCCTGAACTTTTGGCTTAAAATATTTTTCTGTCTCTTTGAAACTGATTGCAACCGCGCTTGCAAAAGGCGCAGTTATTTTAACCGTAAAACCCGGTATTACATTTTGCTCGTGAATAAGTGTAGGTATGCCTAGTGCGTGCGCCGCATACATTACCGGCGCGCAAACGTATCCGCTTGTTCCTATTACGACATCGGGTTTAAAGCGTCGCATAATTTTTTTACATTCAGATATTGCTTTTACAAAATGATATAAAACGGTAATGTTTTTAGGGGTCAGTTTCCTGATGAGCCCCTCAACCACTACCGTTTCCATACTGAATCCGGCCTTTGGCACCAATGTGCTTTCAAGACCTTTCTTAGTGCCGATAAACAAAACATCGGCATTATTATGTTTTTTCAAATATTCTGCTATTGCAAGCGCAGGGTTAATGTGCCCTGCTGTTCCGCCTCCGGATACAATAACTTTCAAAAAAACCGCCCCTTTTTAATTAATTATCAATTTATAAAGGTTGCCTTTTATATCTCGAAACATTCAGAACAATTCCCATCGCCGCAAGCAAAAATACAAGTGACGAACCGCCCGCACTAAAGAACGGAAGCGGAATACCCGTTGTGGGGATAGACGAAGTTACAACGGCAATATTAAGCACAACCTGAACACCTACAAGTGCAACAACACCGGTTACCAAAAGGCTTGAGAAGGTATCGGGTGCGTTCATTGCGATTTTTATTCCACGGTAAATCATATAACCAAACAAAGCTAAAATTGCAAGTGCGCCGATAAGACCAAGCTCTTCGCACACAATTGCAAATATAAAGTCGTTCTGCGGCTCGGATACATACATAAACTTTTGTCTTGAATTTCCAAAACCAACTCCAAAAAGTCCGCCTGAACCGATTGCGTAAAGTGACTGAATTATCTGCCAGCCTGCGCCAAGTCGGTCAGCAAACGGATTTGTAAACGTAATAAGTCTTTGTAGGCGGTAAGGCTCAAAGACCGCAAGCCATATACCCGCCGGGACAACAGGTATTGCAGCTATTGCAAAATATCTCATTCTCGCTCCTGCAACCAGCATCATAATTACTGCGGTAAGACCTATAATTATGCACACGCTAAAGTGCGGCTCAAGTATCAAAAGCAGGAAAAATCCACCCAGAAGCACTGCGTAGTTTAAAAGACATTTATAACCCCTAATCTTGCCTTTTATCTCCGCCATACTGTAAGCAAGAAAAATAACAATACCTATTTTTGCTGCTTCCGACGGCTGAAAACTGATACCGCTTATACCGAGCCAACGTTTAGCGCCATTTACTTCCATACCTATTACCAATACAGCAGCCAAAAGCAGACCGCAAACAAGGAGTATTAGTTTTGCATATCTCTGATATTTTCTATAATTAAAATTAGCAGTAAAAAGCATTGCTCCTACGCCTAAGACTGCCCATAAAAACTGCTTACCTATAACTGAAAAGCCGTTTCCGGTCTCATAGTACGCAGTCGGGTAACTTGCGGAAAACACCATTATTAAACCGACAATCAAAAGCAGCATAACGCTGATAAAAAAGCCGGTATCCACGGGACCTTTTTTAATTTTAACTTTGGGCGTAGAAGAGGATTTACTCTTTTTAGCACCAAATCTTTGTACTCTTTTATTCTCCTCCTGATACACCTTGCTCACCCCCGCAGAATTTATAATAAAACACTTTTAATTGCAAAAAACGCTATAATGCACAAAACTACAGTTACTAAAGAAAACATCGCAACTATCTTTGTTTCGCTGTATCCGCACATTTCAAAATGATGATGCAGCGGACTCATTTTAAATACACGCTTGCCTGTCAGTTTAAAAGATGTTACCTGAATAATAACAGACAAGGTCTCAATTAGATACACGCCGCCAATGATAATTAGAATAAGCGGAAGTTTTAATGCTATCGCAGCAGCCGCTACCGAGCCGCCTAAAAACAGAGAGCCTGTATCGCCCATAAATACTTTAGCAGGATGTGCGTTAAATACTAAGAATGCAACACACGCACCGCTTACGCTTCCTATAAACGCAGCTACTTTATATTCCTTCATCAAAAATGCTGCAAGCGTTAAAAACAAGCTGACAACAAGAGTTACTGTCGTCGCTAAGCCGTCAAGGCCGTCCGTCAAATTCACGCTGTTTACCATGGCAAGCTCTACTAGTACAACAAACGGAATAATAAAAAGACCAATATTAATTGCCTTATCTATAAACGGAATTATTATTTCTCCGTTTAAATAACCCATATAATTTAAAGCAACTGCGCCTGCGATACTGACAAAAAGCTGAGCAAGAAACTTTTGCTTTGCAGTTAATCCAAGATTTCTTTTCATTACGACTTTTATATAGTCGTCAACAAAGCCGATTACGCCAAACAAAACCGCAGACAAAAGAAGAATCAAAATCTCAGCATCTATCCTGACCGACAAAACGGCAAATACAATCGTCGTAATTACTACGGATAAAATCATGGTGATTCCGCCCATAGTTGGCGTTCCACTTTTGCTTTTGTGCCAGTTTGGTCCTTCCTCACGAATGCTCTGACCAAACTTTAATTTCCTTAAAAAAGGAATAAGAATTGGTGTTGTAACTAAACATATCAAGGCAGAACACGCCATTGAATAAAGTATATTGTTCAAAACAATTCAGCTCCTTATCCGCAAAATCACAGCGATTTAAGTATAAAGTCCGTAACTCTTTCAAGCTCCATAACACGCGAAGCTTTGACGAGCACATGACAACCCTTTTCTATTTCACCTGCAAGCATAGAGTTAAGCTCCGAAACAGCTTCAGCAGAATAAATTTTAGAACTGTCCATACCGCTTTCAAAAGCTCCCTGAGCAATAAATTTCGCCTGCTCGCCTACTGTGAATAAAACATCTATTTTATTCGCAGCCACTTCTGAACCAACGCCTCTGTGTGCCTCATATGAATATTCGCCAAGACAAGCAATATCGCCTAAAACCGCTATCTTCTTGCCCGAGCACGCACCCAGCACCTTAAGCGCCGCACTCATCGAATCGGGCGCCGCATTATAGCAGTCGTTAATAATCGTATATCCGTTATGCTTGATCTCATCCATTCTCATATTAGTCGGACGAAAATCAAAAAGTGCACTTTTAATCTGTTCATCTGCTACTCCATAGATAATTCCTACTGTTATAGCAAAAAGCGCATTATATACATTATGCTCACCCGGAATATTGAGCACAATATCAAAACTTCTGTCAAGACCGGAAAACTTAAAGCTCACACTTTTAGCATCGCTTTTTATATCCGAGGCCAAGGCATCACAGTCCTCATTTTTACCCACCGTATAAACCTTTTGTTTGATTTCATTTTTGTGCTTTACTAAAATCGGGTCATCACCGTTAATTATAACTGTAGCGCCGTCTTTTACATTATTAAAAATTTCAGACTTGGCTTTATATATATTCTCCTGCGAGCCCAAAAGTTCTATGTGAGACATGCCAATGTTTGTTATCATCGCAACATTTGGCCTTGAGATAGCGGACAATCTGTCAATCTCGCCAAATCCGCTCATACCCATTTCCAAAACTGCCGCCTCGTGCGACTCCTCCAATCTGAAAACAGTTAAAGGAAGACCAATTTCATTGTTGAAATTGCCTTCAGTTTTTAAAGTTTTAAGCTTTTGAGAAAGCACAGCCGCCGTCATTTCCTTTGTAGTTGTTTTACCCACACTGCCGGTTAGGCCTACTACAGATATCGGAAACAACTCTCTGTAATACGAGGCAAGTTTTTGCATAGCCAAAAGTGTGTTTTCAACATATACAAAAGCTGCTCCGCCCACATCACTCTCAGGCCTTTTTTGTGTAAGCGCACAAACTGCTCCACCTGATATTGCTTCTTCTATAAAATCGTGACCGTCAAAATTTTCTCCCACAAGCGGCACGAACAACGAATCTTTTACAATTTTTCTGCTATCAGTTACAATTTCTTTAATGACCGTTTCACCGTCTCCGCACAAAAGTGTGCCCTCTACGGCTTTAACAATTTCAGACAGTTTGATTGCTTTCATAACGAGCCATTCCCTCCAGAATCTCTTTTATGACATCTCTCTCATCGAAATCTATCTTTTCCTTGCCTATTATCTGATAAGTCTCGTGTCCTTTTCCCGCTAAAATTATGCAGTCCCCCTTTTTGCCAATAGAAAGCGCATAACTAATCGCTTCACGTCTGTTTAAAATGGTAACATATTCACAATCCGTCTTTTTCATTCCCTCTTCAATTTGCTCTATAATCAAAGCAGGATCTTCTGTACGCGGATTATCGGATGTAATAACGCAATAATCAGATAATCTGCCAGCTATTTCGCCCATTATGGGTCGTTTGGTATTGTCTCTGTCACCACCGCAGCCAAAGAGCGTAATCACTCGACCTTGCGCAAACTCCGATACTGTACTTATTATATTTTCAAGACCATCAGGCGTATGCGCATAGTCAATTATTACCGTATAATCAGTATTGGTGTACACAGTCTCTGCTCTGCCTTTGACGCCTTGCGCAACAGCAAGTGCAGTTAAAGTCTCCTCGGCATCAATCCCGAGACCGATGCAGGTAACCAACGCCGCCATTGCATTATAGACAGAAAACCTGCCCGGAATGCCAAGGCGCACTGCATATTTTTTGTCTCCATTTAACAAATCAAATAGTATGCCTCTGGCTGAAATGCGAAGATTTTCTGCCATAAAATCAGCTTTATTATCGATAGAATATGTCATTTTATCACATTTTGCTCTGTCAGCAATTTTTGCACCATAACTGTCATCAACATTTATAACTGCATTCTTGCACATAGAAAACAGCATATTTTTCGCTTCGAAATAGTTATCCATAGTGGCATGAAAATCAAGATGGTCCTGTGTGAGGTTAGTGAAAATGCCCACTTCAAACTCTATGCCAAAAACTCTTGATAAAACGAGCGAATGGGAAGATACCTCCATGACGACATATTCCACTCCACTCTCTTTCATATCGAAAAACAGTTCCTGAAGTTCAAATGATTCAGGTGTCGTGCGCTCTGACGGGAGTAGACGGTCACCTATCATATTGCCGTTTGTGCCAATTAAGCCAACCTTTTTGCCGGTAAATTCAAGTATCTGTTTTATTAATGAGGTTACCGTGGTTTTGCCGTTTGTACCGGTAACTCCTATAATTTTAAGTTTATCTGCAGGATGTGAAAACCAATTTGCACCAATCTGGGCAAGTGCTTTTCTGCTGTCATCAACTTTAATTTTTACTGCTTGGGCAGTATCAACATCATCTTCTACCACAACTGCAACAGCGCCACGGCTGAGTGCATCAGCTATATAACGGTGTCCGTCTGTTGCAAAGCCTTTTATGCACACAAACAAGCTGCCCTCTTTCACTTTTTGCGAATTATATGCAACGCCTTTAATCTCCGTATCCATTTTCTTATCCCACGTTGCATTTATACCTGCAAGCACTTGTGATAACAGCACAATTTTCACCCTTTCTAATCAACATCTAAGAATCTGAACTCTACTCTTACTATACTTCCTGCTTCCATCTGTGTTCCCGGCGCAGGGTCTTGCCTGATTGCAATAGTTCTTTGAGATGTACTGCCCGTAGCCCCCGCACTGCTTACATTCAGATTGAGTTTATTCTCGCCGAGTCTCGCCTGAACCTCAGGAAGCGATAAATTCAACACATCAGGTACATAAACCATATTCGTAGCATCCTCTTCGGTATATACAATGACCGTTGATTTTGCCGTCATATTCGAACCCGCTTTGGGCATCTGGTCTTTTACAGTTTCACCGCTGCCTACGATTGTATAGGTAAGGTTCTGCGCAGTAATATCCTTGATAGCTGCAGATGTGCTCTTGCCTTTTACATCCGGCACATATACATCCAGATTTTGTTTTTCTTCCTCTGTGTACTGAGGCTCAATCTTCATGTATCTTAAAACATCTTCCATTATCTTGCCCACAACAGGTGCAGCAATACGACCGCCGTAATACTCGCCGTTAGATGCTTCGTCCATCATTACAAGGCAAGCAACTTTCGGGTCATTTGCTGGTGCAAAGCCAATGAATGAAGATACATATTTCCCATTTCCACGCGGAATTTTTTCTGATGTTCCGGTCTTACCCGCTAATCTAAATCCCTTAATATATGCATTCTGACCCGAACCGTTGGTTACTACATTTTCAAGCAACATACGCATCATTTCAGATGTTTCCTTTGAAATAACCTGACGCACAACTGTAGGCTCTGTGCTTTTTATTATGTTTCCGTCGTTGTCAACAAGCTCTTTTACCAGATATGGTTTCATCAGATTGCCACCATTGGCAACTGCACACACTGCAGAAATCATCTGCAGCGGTGTTACCTTCGGTCCCTGACCGAATGCAGTTGTAGAAAGCTCCATCAAACCAAAACCGCCCTCTGGATAGAATACACCCTTTGCTTCTCCGGGAAGGTCAAAGCCCGTTGTATCCAAAAATCCAAATGCTCCATAATACTTTTTAAATAAATCTGCTCCAACCAACTGTCCAACTTCAATAAAGACAGGGTTACATGAGTTCTGTACGCCTTGTTTGAAGGTCTGTGCTCCGTGTCCGTTTCGGTTTGCACACGCAATCTGTCTGTCCGCTACAACCTTATAACCCGGGCAGAAGAACGGCGTGTCGATTGTAACAAGACCTTCTTCAAGTGCCATAGATGCCGTCATTATCTTAAAGCAAGAACCCGGCTCGTAAGAGTCAACAACTGCTTTGTTTCTCCACATTTTATAAAGAGAATTGGTTGTTTCCTGCTGTCTTGCTTCGCTGTCCGGAATCTGCGCAATTCTCTCTTTTTCCGCTTCATCAATAAGCTCAAATGGGTTATTAAGGTCAAAATCAGGCTTGGTGGTCATAGCGAGAACTTCGCCGGTCTTAACATCCATTACAATCGCCGCCGCACCCTGCTGAACCTTTTCTTCCAAAAACGCTGTTTCAAGATGTTTTTCAGCAAAATGCTGAACCACCTCATCTATCGTCAGCACAACGTTAGTTCCGTTTTGCGCATCTATGTGCTTTTCCTGTTGGAATGGCATATCATTATCCAGCGCATTTTTAAGCGCAATTACTCTGCCCGGTACACCTTTTAATTCTTCATCATATACCATCTCTATTCCGGCAAGTCCGTTATTATCTGTACCTGTAAAGCCAATTACATGAGATGCAAAGTTGCCGTAAGGATAATATCTTTTTGAATCTTCCTGCAGATAAATTCCTGCTAAATTAAGCTCTCTTACTTTTGCCGCTACCTCGACATCAATTTTTCTTTTTATCGTAACGTGATTTGTCTCTTTTTCAAGCAATTTCTGAATGTCTGCTGCTTCCATTTCTAAAACAATACTAAGCTCTGCGGCAATTTTTGCCGGGTCCTTTTTGCCCTTTCTTATCTCGTTCGGATTGGCAGTAACCGTCTCAACAGTCGCACTTTGCGCGAGAACCTTTCTGTTACGATCATAAATTGTACCGCGACGCGATGCCACCTCATAATCTCTGGTCTGCTGCTCCATCGCCTCACGCTGAAGCTCTTCTCCGTCAATTACCTGCAGAAAAACAAGACGCACTCCCAGTGCGCCTAAAATAACGGCAAACGATACGAATACCATCAATATTCTTATTTGCAGTTTTCTTTTAGGTTTTTCACTTGCCATAGCAGTTTCCTCTTTTACTTTTATTAATTTTTCGCATAAAAGGACTAAAAATATAACTTCTTATAAACCAAATTTAGTGCGGAAGAGTCTCTACTCCCCCACACTAATCTTTCAGGCATTCTCACTATAATAATATAGTGCCTGTTTAATCCAAATATTCCTTTGCTTTGTCAAAAAATGCGAAGAGCTTACCTGCTCCGAAATGGTCGCCTCCACTAATTTTTTCAACATGGTCGACCTGATTTAAATCGACATAAACGGTCTGGTACTTTTCCGGTCTGCTCATCCCCAGACGTTCCACCGCTGCACTCTCCACTGTTTTTAAGTCAAGTGCGTGCTCTATTTCCATCTCCACACGTTTGTTTGTGGCAATTATATCCGTTAATTCTTTTTCTTTCATTTCAATTCTATTCGTAGTCTCTGTGATCAGTACTCCGCGATAAAGCACCAAAAACGCTGCTAAAACAACCAGCATAACTGCGCCAAAAACAGAAAGCTTTGCACGCAGGCACGCCTTTTTCTGTCTCATTATCTGCTCTTTGCTCGGTCCTTTTTTAACATTAGTACCGGTTTTAATTCTTACATTGGGATTATTGGAAGGAATCTCGGTCTTTCTTACGGCATTTCCGTCATAGTATGTGCCAAAATATGTTTTTCCATAGTTAGTGGCTGCATTTTCGCGACCGGACATTTTCCTCACTCCTTGTTTTCAAATTTTAATTGCTTTTTTCAAACACTCTGAGTTTTGCACTTCTTGAACGCGGATTTTCTTCAAGTTCTTTTTCTCCAGCAATAATGGGTTTGCGGTTTACAATCCGTCCTTTTGGCCGGCCGCCGCAAACACACACTGGAAACTCTTTTGGACAGGTGCAACCGTCTGCCAAAGACGCAAACACGTTTTTTACTATTCTGTCCTCTAATGAATGAAAGGTGATGATTGCCAACCTTCCGCCCGGCAGGAGACAATCTGCGAAATCCCTTACTGCCTGCTCTAAAATTGCAAGTTCACCATTAACTTCGATGCGAATCGCCTGGAATGTGCGTTTCGCAGGATGCGGACCGTCTATGCGCGCCCCCTTTGGTACTGCCTTCTTTATTACTGATACAAGCTGTGCAGTTGTCTTAATTTCACCATCCGTGCGCTCAGTGACAATAAATTCAGCAATACGCCGCGCCCAACGATCTTCTCCATATTTAAAAATGATATTTTCAAGTTGTTTTGCGCTATATGAATTTACTACATCGTATGCAGAGAACGAATTTCTTCTGTCCATACGCATATCAAGCGGTGCGTCAATTTGATAGGAAAAACCTCGTTCTCCTTCATCAAGCTGATGTGATGATACGCCCAAATCCATCAGCGCACCCGAAATTCCATCTATACTAAGTTCAGCCAAGGCTGTTTTTATCGTTTTAAAATTCTGATTTACAAAAGTGACTTTATCACCAAATTCGCTAAGTCTTTTTCGGCTTGCATTAATCGCCGCAATGTCCTGGTCGAAACCAATCAACTTTCCGCCCGTCAGCCTTTTTGCAATTTCAAAGCTGTGCCCTGCACCGCCCATTGTTGCATCAATATACACGCCGCTCGGATTTATATTCAAAGACTCTATAACCTCATCCCGCAAAACAGGAACGTGATAAAATTCCATTACAGTCTTACCTCCCGGGCGTTATCTTAGAGCAAACCTTCCATCTTTTCGGAAAGCTCATCAGGACTGAAGCTGTCAAAGCTGTGCTCATCTTCCCATTTCTGAGTATTCCAGAGCTCTAAACGAGTAGAAACACCGACTACTGTGACATCCTTTTCAAGTCCTGCATAGCTACGGAGTTTTGCAGGAATCATAATTCTGCCCTGCTTGTCAGTCTCACACTCGCACGCACCTGCGAAGAAGAATCTTGCGAACTGTCTTGCATCCTTATTCGAAATGGGTAATGAGTCAAGTTTAAGTTTAAGTCTGTCAAACTCTTCTGCGGAAAACACGAATAAGCAGTTATCGAGGCCGAGTGTTACAATAAATGATTCGCCCAACTCATCACGAAACTTGGACGGCATAAACATTCTGCCTTTGGCATCCAGCGTATGCTGATATTCACCTATGAACATGACCTCACCACCTTTTCATAAAATTCACCACTTAATTACCCTTTTGCACCACAATCCACCACTTTTATTTTATTTTACCTTATTTCAGCGATTTTTGCAACACTTTTTGCAAAAAAAATTTAATTTTTTTGCAACCAAAATGTAACATACCATATATTGTGTCTCCCGAAAAAAACTCCCACAACAAATACCGTTTTTACATAGTAAAAACGGTATTTATAAAAGATTTTTTATTAACTTTTAGCATCAAACCAGTAAAAAACCACAAATTATTTTTCTAAAAATTCACCACCTCGCTCCACAACTAAAAAAAGACGGCAAAACAAATTGCTTTGGCCGTCTTTTTAATATAAATATCAAATTATAAAACCTCTTCCTCATACGGCTCAAACTCACCGCTAAAGAGTGTCTCTTCCACTATTTTTGCCGCATCCGCTATGCATCCAGAACAACTGCGAACAGGACCGTTTTTGAGTTTACGGCACACAATCGTTGTATTCCTATCTTTAAATGTATCGGCAAGCTGCCTGCCGAGCGCATAACTGCTCTTTTTGGTGGTCGGTTTTTCCATATTACCGTCACTGTTTTTAAGTCCTGCTAAAATCATCATCGCGCTGACCGCACCGCAGGTCTCCATGAGTCCTGAAAGACCAAGACCAAGTGCCTCCGTCATTTTAAATGCATCCTCTTCTTTAACGCCCAGCAAATCACAATATGTGCAAACAACCGCCTGACAGCAGTTATATCCCTGATTGTGTTTTTCTAAAGTGATTCCCACTCTGCTCTTTTGCATTTTTATCTCCCCTTATGTTTAGTGGCCTGCTGTGAAATATCCTTCTAAATTCAGGCGGTATTCTCCCTCTTCTTTTTTAAACCTGAGCATCTCATAAAGCTCAAAAAGTTCAGGCGATGACCCATAAATTTCCTTAATTCCCCGCAAATCTGCAAGGTTCATAACGGCACGGGCAAGACCAGCCTTGAATGCCAAATCACCCATATCCTCTATAGTTAAAAGCAAATCAAGATAAACTTTAGTGCCCTTAAGGCATAGCGTGCTCACACCTAAAATCTCATCCGCATCAGTGCATACCATAACAATATCTTCTAAAAGGTTGTAATTAGAGCCTTGGGCTTTAACAAATTCCTGCGCCCTTGTCTTATCTTTACTTTCTCTTATTTCCAGCACTTTTTTCACCACCTGTAAGAAGCTGAAGCTCGCCAGGGGTTAAATGTCTCCATTTACCCTTTGGCAGATTACCCAAAACTACGTTTCCAATCGCAACTCTGCGCAGTTTAAGCACATTATGCCCCACAGCCTCACACATTTTTCTTATCTGACGGTTTCTGCCCTCACTTATTACAAAGGTCAGTTCAGTCGAATTTTCAAGTTGCTTCGTTATCTCCACACGAGCCGGAGCCGTCATTTTCCCGTCAATCTCAACACCCTTGCGCAGTTTCCACACGTTTTCCATATCAACCGCGCCTGCAACAACAACCTGATATTTCTTCTTGATTTCGTGCGCCGGATGCGTCAGCTTATAAGTAAAATCACCGTCATTTGTCAAAAATATAAGACCCTCACTGTCATAATCAAGCCTGCCGACGGGATAAAGACGCGCATCTAAATCGCTGACTAAATCCAAAACCGTCTTGCGCTCAAACTGGTCTTTGGCAGTAGTGATATATCCTACCGGTTTATTAAGCATAATATAATATTTCTTCGCCTCGGGCACAATCAGCTTGCCATCAACCGACACCTTATCTTTAACCGGGTTAACTTTCGTGCCAAGTTCTGTTACGGTTCTGCCGTTTATGCGCACACGCCCCGCCTCTATCATTTCCTCTGCCGCACGTCTTGACGCCACGCCACAGCTAGCTATATATTTCTGCAATCTCATAAGTTCTGGCATAAAATTCTCCATTTCTACTTTAATATCCTTTTGATAATTATATATCTTTTTTGCAGAAACCGCAACCACTTAAGAAAAAATTATATAAAAACACCCGATACGCACAAGCGCATCGGGTAAATTTTACTCTTCGTCTGAAAATATATCACTTATAAAACTTTTAATTCTTGAAAACCATCCTGTTTTTACAGGCTCAACGTATAAGGCATCATTGCCTGCACAAAGTGGTATCACCTTAACCAGATTCCCGTCATAAAATATCTTAAGTTTTCCAAACTCTGTGCCTGCCATAACGGGCGCCGAAATTTCCTTTGGAACATCATATTCAAGTTTTACTCTGTTAAGACCCTCTCTGTCCTCCATTGTAAGATAAAAAACATCGTTTGCCAAAAGTTCCAATTCCTGTTTATCCGAATTCTTAAGCGGAACAGTCTTTATAACCATGCCCTCAAGCACAAGAGGTCTTGCGCTGTAATTGTTAAAGGCATAGTCAAGCATATTTGTGTGGTCGTTCCAGTCATTAGGTGCATTTAGCGTAACTGCGATAACCTGAAAATTATTTCGCGTCGCCGCAGAAACCAAGCATCTGCCTGTCTTTTTTGTGTAGCCTGTTTTGACGCCGTCACATCCACTATAAATATTTAAAAGTTTATTATGGTTTGACAATGCTCTGCCATAACTTTCATCACCATTTGAGATTGTTTTTCTTTTTGTTTTAACAATTTCCGCAAAATCAGGATTTCTGAGCGCTTCGCGCGTAATAAGTGCGAGGTCATATGCCGTTGTAAAATGTCCATCTTCATCAAGTCCGTTCGGGTTTTTAAACTGTGTGTTTTTAGCGCCTATGCTCTTTGCTTTTTCATTCATCATATTGCTAAAGTCCTCGACGCTTCCGCCAATATGCTCCGCAATAGCAATCGCCGCATCATTTCCCGATTCTAGCATAAGTCCATACAGGAGATCTGAAAGTTTTATTTTTTCGCCCGTTTTAAGATAGATACTAGAGCCCTCTGTACCTGCTGCATTTGAGCTGACTGTTACTATATCATCCACCTTGCCGTTTTCAAGCGCAACGAGCGCAGTCATTATTTTAGTTGTGCTCGCCATCGAGTGCCTGCTGTAAGCATTCTTTTCATAAAGCACCCGTCCCGTCAGGCTATCCATTACGCAAGCGTATGATGCAGATACACCAAGCGCCTCTGCATTCTTTGGTATAACAGTACACATAATTAAAACTATACAAAAAATACTCAATTTTTTCATTCAACGCGCCTCCATAGCCGCTTTTATACAGTTTATTATATGTATAAAAAAATTAAATTATTTAAAAATTGATATTTTTGTGTTTAAACGCCATCAGGCGAGGGTATAAATATAACAAGGGAGATTTCTCTCGCTTTTAAATACATACACGAGGAGTGGTAGCTATGAAAATTACAATGAGCGGAAAACAAATTGAACTTACCCCCGCGCTTAAGGCACGGATTGAGGATAGGTTTTCAAAGCTTGACCGATATTTTCATAAAGAAACAGAGGCATTTGTTACACTTAGCGTTCAGCGCGAAAAACAGGTTATCGAGGCAACTATCCACTCAGGTGGGTTAATGGTCAGAGTTGAAGAAGCGACCGATGATATGTATGTATCAATCGATACCGCGGTTGATGTTTTAGAGCGCCAGCTCAGAAAACATAAAACAAGAATTGAGAAAAAACTTAAAAAAGATACATTTGAAGCAGCAGCTTTGGCGGCTATTCCATTTAACGAAGTTGTTGAGGAAGAAGCAGAATTTAAAATTGCCCGCACCAAACGCTTTACCGTAAAACCGATGAGTACCGAAGAGGCAATTCTTCAGATGGAGCTTTTGGGTCATCAGTTCTTCGTATTTACAAACGCTGAAACAGGCGATACAAATGTAGTTTATAAGAGAAAACAAGGTGCATACGGTTTGATTGAGCTTGAATAGTCTTGCAGACGGGCTGCATGAGCAGCCCGTTATTTTTTTGTTTTAATATAATTTGACAAACACTTTTGTTTTATATATAATAAGCAGTGCGAAAGGTTGTGAACGCATTGGAAAAGAAATCAATTAAAAATATTACGGTTAATAAAAAAGCCCGCCACGATTATTTTATAGACGAAGTTATAGAAGCAGGCATCGAGCTTTCGGGTACAGAGGTAAAATCCCTCAGAAACGGCGCCGTAAATTTAAAGGACAGCTATGTATCTTTA
Organism: Clostridia bacterium; assembly: GCA_045578185.1. Taxonomy (GTDB): domain Bacteria; phylum Bacillota; class Clostridia; order UBA1381; family UBA9506; genus RGIG1666. The sequence goes on along the minus strand of JAZNJS010000029.1, from coordinate 12,981 downwards.
AAAACAGGCGAAGCCTTTGTAAAAGGTATGCACATCAGTCCGTACGAGCAGGGAAATATCTTTAATAAAGACCCACTTCGTGACAGAAAGCTTCTGCTTCACAAGCGCGAAATAAACCGTTTAATCGGCATCGTAAAGCAACAAGGAGTATCAATTATTCCTCTTTCTTTATACTTTAAAGGCAGCCTTGTAAAAATCGAAATTGCAGTTGCGCGAGGCAAGAAAAACTATGATAAGCGCGACGACTTGGCAAAACGTGAAGCGCAAAGAAATATGGACAGAGCTATAAAAGAAAGAAACAAGTAAGCTATTTGCTTACTTGTTTCTTTTTATATATGCGCCTTGCCCAATATACAAACGGTGTATCTAAAAGCGATGTAGCAATATAAATTACATATCCCGACAAAATTATGGACACAACCGTTTTAACATCATATGTACCACCAAATGCCAGAATATTAAATAGCACTATATTTAAAAACTGCGAAATCAGCGTAGAGCCGTTGTTCCTGAGCCATAAGTGTTTTCGCTTGTCGCCAAATCTTTTAGTGGTAAACTCCCACCACTTATGATATGCCCACACATCAAAGCGTTGGCAAATCGCATACACCGCAACGCTTGATATTATAACTCTGGGTATGCCCGAAAAAACTGACTTGATGGACGCAAATATTATATCAGAGTCTGCAGGGGTATATAATAGCCACGACTGTGAAATCAAAACAAAACTTACCGATGCCAAAATGCCGATGTTTACAGCCTGCTCGGAAACTTTTTTGCCCTCTGTTTCACTCAAAATGTCCGTCACTAAAAAGGTTGATGCAAACAATACATTTCCAAGTGTCTGCTCAAGTCCAAAGGCACGCACTACAATTATAACCTCAATATTTGCCAAAACTGTAGCAAGCACCGAAAAGCACATAAGTCCCCGCTTACCAAACAGTTTATACCACAGTATTACCATTGAGTATATGACTAAAAGTGATACTATTAATATTATTTCATTTGACATTTTATCTCTCCTTAAAAATAAAAATCCTATCTCCGTCGAAACCTCCGGACAATAGGATAAAAAGCACCGCCATAAGCGTGCCAACATAGCCTAGTTTTGTTTTGAGACAGGAGGTTTTCGAACTGTCTGTTATTTATTTTAACGTTATTATATCAGATACACATATTAATTTCAAGATAAATATATAAACATATTTTGAAAATACAACATAGGGCTCCCAAAAAGTCAGGGCGCGCTATCGAAAAAGGAGAATCAAGGTAGCGTGCGAATGTTTTTCTTTTCTAACATAGCTACAGGGTTCCCGGAAAGCCAGAAAGGCTTTTCGGGATAAAGGAGCGGCAAGCTAAAAGGCTTGCCGCGACGTGGTACGCCTGATGCGATTCGAACGCACGACCTTCAGAGTCGGAGTCTGACACTCTATCCAACTGAGCTACAGGCGCATATAAAAACCAAATCCGCCCAGACGCATTATGCGCCCGGGTCGGATTTTTTACTCATCTGCGTCAATTTATATGACAGGGTCATCAGGCTGTCGCTTAAGTGTACATTTTCTACAGCAACACCTTCAGAAACATCAAGGTCTGTGTATGAAAAATTCCAAAGTCCCTTTATTCCGAGCTTCATAAGGCGGTCGGCAACATCTTTTACACTTGCTTTAGGAAGTGCTAAAATAGCAATATCAGCACCTTCTTTTTTGAAAAACTCGTCAAGACTGTCAACATGCTGCACGGTAATGTTATTAATCGTGCTTCCTACCACGTCATTGTTAGAATCGAAAATTCCAACCAATTTAAAGCCGCGTTTTTCAAAATTCGCGTGATTGGCAAGTGCGTGTCCAAGATTACCCGCGCCGACAATAATCGTTTTATATCCTTTTGAAAGTCCTAAAATATCGCCTATCTCGTGATAAAGGTTCTCTATTTTGTAGCCATATCCCTGTTGTCCGAATCCACCAAAGCAGTTTAAATCCTGTCGAATCTGAGATGCGGTGACGCCCATCTTCTCGCTGAGACGTCTTGAAGAAATTCTTGTAACGCCTTGTTTTAATAATTCCCCCAGATATCGGTAATATCTGGGGAGACGTTTAATTACTACCAAAGGAACATTTTTTTTATTTTCGGTTTTCATCCGTAATTCCTCTTTTTTTCTTACATAATTATAATGCATTCAAGGAGTAACTTGTAATTACAGATTTTTAATTGTATCCATCACATACTCTGCAAACTCATCGCCTGTGGCACCATTGTCACGACCTGTAATAACCAGTTTTTTCTCCTCATACATACAAATATCAAGCGCTCTTTCAAGTTTGTTAGCCTGCTCAATATAACCGATGTGAGAAAGGAGCATAACAGCAGCGCGGATGATGCTACAGGGGTCTGCATACTTATCTCTGCCCTCTGCTACCATACGCGGTGCGCTGCCGTGAATAGCCTCAAACATTGCGTATCTCTTACCAAGATTTGAGCTTCCTGCTGTACCTACGCCACCCTGGAATTCAGCAGCCTCGTCAGTGATGATATCACCGTAAAGGTTCGGAAGAACAACAACCTGGAAACCCGTACGACGCTTTTCGTCAACAAGTTTAGCAGTCATAATATCGATATACCAGTCATCAAAGTCGATCTCTGGATATTCTTTAGCAACCTTTTTGCAGATGTCTAAAAACTTACCGTCTGTTGTCTTGATAACGTTAGCCTTAGTTACTGCAGTTACACGAGTCTTGCCGTTGTTTTTAGCATACTCAAATGCAGCACGAGCAATTCTTTCTGTGCCTTCCTCGGTGGTTACAGTAAAGTCGATAGCAAGGTCATCATTTACATGAACGCCCTGGCTTCCTACTGCATATGCACCCTCTGTATTCTCACGGAAGAATGTCCAGTCGATGCCCTGTTCGGGAACCTTAACAGGACGAACATTTGCAAACAAATCAAGCTCTTTTCTCATAGCTACGTTTGCGCTCTCGATATTCGGCCACGGGTCACCGGCACGCGGTGTGGTTGTGGGGCCTTTTAAGATTACATGACAAGCCTTTATTTCAGCAAGCACATCGTCAGGAATAGGCTTGTTAGCCTTTACTCTGTTTTCAATAGTGAGACCGTCAATCACACGGAACTCAACCTTACCGGCTTTAACTTCATCAGCCAGTAAAAACTCAAGAATTTTGTGTGCTGAACGTGTTATAGCAGGGCCGATTCCGTCACCGCCGCAAACACCGATAATAATTGTATCAAGTTTAGAATAATCCAAAAATTCTTTTTCAGCTTTCATAGCCTCAACTCTTGCGAGCTGCTTCTTTAAAAGCTCGGCAAATTTTTCGGTTGCATTTTGAATTACTTCGTTCATTTATGTCAATCCTTTCTAACAATAAATCTTCTCTTATGCGTTCTGCTTTTTGATAAAGTTAATAAGTCCGCCTGCATAAAGCATTTCTTTCTGTCTGTCAGAAACAGTTAAGATGGTTACATATTCTTTATTCTTAGTTAAATTCTTAACAACGATTTTATCGCCTTTTTCAATCTGGCAAGCAGCATTTTCAATTGTAAGCTCGTCCATTAAATCGATGGTATCATAATCAGCTTCACTCTCGAAAACGAGTGGCAGGATACCTGAGTTAATGAGGTTTGCCATATGGATACGAGCAAAAGATTTTGCCAGAACTGCCTTTATGCCAAGATAAAGCGGTGCGAGTGCTGCATGCTCACGACTTGAGCCCTGTCCGTAGTTAGAACCGCCAACAATAAATCCGCCTTTGTTTTCCTGTGCACGTTTCGGGAAATCAGGGTCGCATGGTGTAAGGCAGAACTCTGATAAGTACGGTACATTTGAACGGAATGGCAACAGTTTAGCGTTCGACGGCATAATATGGTCAGTTGTGATATTGTCACCAACCTTAATGAGTGCCTTGCCCTTAACAGTTTCCGGAAGCTCGGTATTAAGCGGGAACGGTTTAATGTTCGGACCACGAACTACCTCTACGTTATTACCCTCCGGTGCAGGCTCTGCAACCATATTATCGTTAGCCAAAAACTCTGTCGGCATCTCGATAATCGGTGCCTCACCAAGTTCACGTGGGTCTGTCAGAACGCCGGTTACTGCACTTGCTGCAGCAGTCTCAGGACTGACAAGATAAACCTGAGCAGAAACTGTACCGCTTCTACCTTCGAAGTTACGGTTAAATGTACGCAGTGATACTGCATCAGTTTTTGGGGACTGTCCCATACCGATACACGGTCCGCAAGAAGACTCAAGTATTCTTGCGCCTGCCGCAACCATATCAGCCAAAGCTCCGTTCTGTGCAAGCATAGTCAAAACCTGCTTTGAACCCGGAGCAATAACCAAGCTTACATCAGGATGTACAGTCTTACCCTTTAATATTTTTGCCACTTTCATCATATCAACATAAGAAGAGTTTGTGCAACTTCCAATTGCAACCTGGTCAACCTTGATTTTGCCAATAGATTTAACTTCCTCAACATTATCAGGGCTGTGCGGTTTTGCCGCAAGCGGCTCGAGGCTTGATAAATCAACTGTAATTTCTTCTTCGTATGTACAATCAGCGTCAGGCGCTAAGGAAACGAAATCATCTTCTCTGCCCTGAGCCTTTAAGAACTCACGGGTAATCTCATCGCTTGGGAAGATAGATGTAGTAGCACCAAGTTCAGCTCCCATATTTGTAATGGTTGCACGCTCAGGAACGCTCAGGGTTTTTACTCCTTCGCCTGCATACTCGATTACCTTGCCCACGCCGCCCTTAACGGACAGAATGCGAAGCACTTCTAAAATAACGTCCTTTGCTGTAACCCATGGACGAAGTTTTCCAGTAAGATTAACTTTGCAAACTTTCGGCATCATAAGATAATATGCGCCGCCACCCATTGCAACAGCAACATCAAGACCGCCTGCACCGATAGCAAGCATACCAAGACCGCCACCTGTAGGTGTATGGCTGTCAGAGCCTAAAAGTGTCATACCCGGAACGCCGAAACGCTCAAGCTGCACCTGATGACAGATACCGTTACCGGGGCGAGAGAAGTAAATTCCGTGCTTGTTTGTAACGGTCTGAATATATTTATGGTCATCCGCATTTTCGAAGCCTGACTGCAGCATATTATGGTCAATATATGCCACAGATTTCTTTGTTTTTGCACGGGGGATACCCATAGCTTCGAACTGAAGATATGCCATTGTTCCCGTTGAGTCCTGAGTAAGAGTCTGGTCAATTCTTATGGAAATTTCTTTCCCCGGCACCATTTCTCCACTCACAAGATGCTCTTTAATAATCTTTTGTGCTAAATTAAGTCCCATTTTTTTCCCCTTCCGAAAGCGAAAAAAGACATATTTCGCCTTCTATAACATTCATACATATAATTATATCAATTTTTAAAAATTTGTCAAGGAATAGGCGCATAAAAATAAGGAGTTTGAGCGTTTGGCGCAAACTCCTTGTTTTTATAAAAAATCCTCATTCATCCGTCATATTTGCAGTAACATAATCGTCGTCATTTTCCTCGCCATCGTCGGAAAATTTATTTCCACAGCGACTGCAAAAAGCAGCGTCTGAATCAGACGGCGCATCGCAATTCGGGCACACCTTTTGTTTTTTAAGCGTAACAAGTTTTGCTTCCTGAGCCTCTAAAATCGCATATAACTCGTCAAGCTCCCCTATTAACTCTGATACATTTTCGGGAGACAAATCATTTTTCTGCGCGAAATAAACCTCTTCGCCCAAGATAGTGAGTTTTGACTTGATTTCGTTCTTTGTGTCTGCAATTGCAAGTTTTAACTTAGTAATCTCAACAAGTTCACCTGATTTTTTTACGGCACTGCCGACTGAATTTTTAATATCCGCAAAAATTTTATCCATATAAAACGCCTCCTTACAGTTACAGTATATCACACTTTTATAAATTTGTAAGTATTTTTATTAAAATTTATTCTTATTTTTACAGTCACCTGTGACATACTTCGACATATACTGTTATTGCAACAAAAAATTAACTTTAATGGAGGTTTTACCTATGTGTAATTGTTTTAGCTGTGGCCGTCAGAATGGCTGCAGTGCTTTAAGTGCCAACGAAGTGCGCGAAGCAGTGCGCACTGCCGAAGCTGCTGCCCAGGCTGCAGCTCGTGCGGCAAAAGAAGCAGAAGCTACTGCTTGCCGTGCAAATGAAATTGTAAAAAATGCAGACAGCGCAGTATGTGCAGCTGAAGCTGCTGCAAAAAACGCCTGCCAGTGCGCCGCTGCTGCAGAAGCTGCAAAAGAGCGCATCTGCTATATGCTCGAGCAGTTTAACCGTTCTTCAAACGGAAACGGCTGCGCAGATGATTGCGGTCACAATCATCACGATTATGGCTGCGAAAGAGAAGTAGATTGCGGTTGCGATTACCGCTATTGATTTTAAATTTAAAGCGGCAGACCGTTTGGTCTGCCGCACTTTTATTATTTTTCTATTTCTGCTTTTTCAGTTCATCAATCGCCTTATCAAGTTCTGCCAGTCTGTCGCCCATAGCTTGCCAGTCGTTTGCAGAGCTTGCAGATTTAAACTTATCATAGCTTTCTACTACCTGACGAATAATATCTTCTGTGCTCACGGTATTATCCTGCACTAAAGACGAATTATCGGTCATATTTTCCTGTATCTCTTCATCAGGCTCCCAGCGCGCTTCAGAAAGTACTGCGCTGATTGCATCATATGCCGTTGACTCCATAGAGATAGAATCCTTATACGCCGCAACAACACGCTTAACTTCAGGAAGCGATGCATTGTTTTTAGATGTTATATAAATCGGTTCGACATAAAGCAGAGAGTTCTTAAATGGTATAACAAGAAGATTTCCTCTTATTACACTTGAGCCGCCCTGTCCCCAAAGAGTCATTTCTCTTGAAATATTCGGGTCATTATCAATCTTGTTTTCAATCTGCATCGGTCCGTAAACCGTCTCGCCCTTAGGAAATCTGTATAGCACAAGCTCGCCGTAATGTCCCTCTTTTGTGCGCATTGCGAGCAAGCCAACCATATTATATTTATCACCTAAAACGTACGGCAAAACGAGTACAAGCTCCTCACTCTCGCCCTCATCTAACTGCATTACATTAAAATACGGCTCCATCATAACTTCTTCATCTTCATATTTTTCGGTTGCAACACGCCACACGTCTGCACGGTCATAGAACTGACCTGCATCCAAAATATGATATCTCTGGTAAATCTGCGCCTGAACTTTAAACATATACTCAGGCACTCGAATATGCGAGCGTATAGCCGCATCTATCTGTTCATCCGCAAAGAGAGTCGGATAAATTTTACGGTATGCCGATGCAATCGGGTCTGTTTCATCCGTCACATAAAACTTCATATCACCTGTGTATGCGTCAACTATGACTTTAACGGAATTTCTGATATAGTTAATCCTGTCGTATGGCTGAGCATATGGATAATATGCAGATGTTGTATATGCATCAATCACCCATTTAAGATTACCGTTATCGTCCACTATGATATACGGGTCCTGGTCGTAGGTGAAAAACGGTGCAACAAGATTAACTCTGTCTATAATATTTCTGTTTATTAAGATTCGGCTTTCACTGCTTACATTGTTTGAGATAAGCATTCTGTAATCTTTATAATAGATCGAGAACATCAGTCTCTTAAACGGACTGAGCTTAACTCCCGTATTACCGTCAAAACTGTTTTCGTAGTCTGTAGTTCCCTCAGAATAATCGAGTTCTTTGTTGTCAGGACCTACAATTACATAGTCGTTGGTCAACTCACCGTAGTATATTCTCGGCTGCTTTATCTCTGGCATACCGCCTGTTGACTCGGGCGGAATATCTTTGATATAAAATTCAGGCTGACCTTCGCTCGTTACACGGTTAATCGGACTAGCTACAACGCCGAAACCATGAGTGTATCTGAACGTCTGATTTGCATATGACCGGGCAGAAGCCTCCATATTGTTCTTATTCATCTCACGAGCAGCCAGAAAGACTGCCTGCGTTTTTCCGTCAATCGTATACGGTGCGATATCAATATCATTAAACGTATAATAACGTTTTAAATACTGAAGCTGATTATATGCCGTAAGCGTTGCCTGAAAATCAGTAATCCTGATGTTATCAATTTGGTTTTTGTTCTCTTTAAGGTCAGTTTCCGTCAGATTATTGTTAATAAAAAACTCACGCTCATCAACATCATTGAGATTATATGCCGCTTTTGTTGCTTCCATATTGTATGCTATATACTTGTTCTGGACATTTCTCTCATTCGGGCTTACTGCTAAAGCATCAACCGCCAGAGAAACCACAAACACCAGAATATATGCCGTAGGAATAACCGCTATACTTATAAGTGTTTTGAGATATTTTTTGCGATAAATAAATATCGCCGCAAAAATAATAACCAAGATAATCAGCGCAGGCATAAATCTGTAGAAATTCATCCAGATGTTTGCCTCTATATATCCAGCACCAAAAATGTCATTTTGCTTACCAAAAGTACCATACATAACATTTTCCGCAGAGAATTTGTAGCTCAAGGTCGAAAGGCCGAAATAAACAAGTATGTTTACAACCGTATGAATAAGCGCTCCACGGTAATTTGCCGCGATTTCTTTAAGCGTTTTTACGCCGTGCTTATAAAGCATCGCAAAATAGGCAGCCGCAATTATAAAAATCTGCAAAAGCAGCGCGCCTTTTACTCCGTTTACAAGCGTAATCAAAAAGGGTCTTGTAAAAATATAATAACCTATATCCTGCATAAACAGCGGGTCTTTCGCACCAAACTCTCCACCGTTTGCCGCCATCAAAAGCTTAATGTATAAGTCATTGCCGAGAGTTGTGCTTCCTATAAAAGCAAGAACTGCCGCAATCAGTACATACGGCCATTTTTTGTTTAAAAAAGTATTTTCAAACAGTTTGTTTATTGCAAGCTTTTTCACAAGAAAAATATTTATTAAAAGCACAATAAGAAACAAAATGAAACTTACTGTCCAGGTCGCTGATTTTGCAATAAGATTTGTCCAGTATACACCTGTAAAATTCGGTCCTATTTCTTTTATCTGCCAATACTCCATTAAAAACTCATAGCCTGTGCGAAGCACCATAAAAAGTATAACAGCCAAAAGTATAACAACAGACCAAAGCATGGTATGCTTTGGTCTGCGCATTTTATGGTAATCTGACGCGAAACCGTCATTTTTTCCATGATTAAAATTATTAAAAAAGTCGCTCATATGCTTTTCCTCCAATTACTGTGTCTGCTCTTCGGGGAACAGGGCGCGGGCAAACTCCTGCGCATCAAATTCCTGCAAGTCGTCTATTCCCTCTCCAACACCAATGAGTTTAACTCCTATGTTCTGCTCCTTAGAGAGCGCTATTACGACACCACCCTTTGCAGTTCCGTCGAGTTTAGTAAGTATAACTCCTGTAATATTTGCAACCGATGCAAACTCACGCGCCTGGATAAGTGCATTCTGTCCTGTTGAGCCATCTAATACCAACAAAACCTCAAAATCGCTGCTTTCGGTCTCTCGTTCTATAACACGGGCAGTTTTCTTGAGCTCTTCCATAAGATTCTTTTTGTTATGAAGTCTTCCTGCCGTATCGCAAATAACAATATCTGCTCCTCTTGATTTTGCCGCACGGATAGCATCAAACACAACAGCGGACGGGTCTGAGCCCTCCTGATGCTTTACAATGTCCGCTCCTGCACGTTCTGCCCATATTTCAAGCTGGTCGATTGCAGCTGCTCTGAATGTGTCTGCCGCTGCCAAAACTACCTTCTTGCCATCACGAACATAACGTGCAGCAAGCTTTCCTATCGAAGTAGTCTTTCCCACTCCGTTAACACCAATAACCATAATAACCGTCGGTTTTTTGCTTGTATCAATACTTGAATTCTGATTTTCTAAGATTTCAGTAATTATAATCTTCAAAACATTTTTAAGCTCATGTGCCTCTTTTATACCCTGCTCTTTTACATTTTTTTTAAGCTCATCAATTATATAAAGCGATGTATCAACACCGATATCCGCCATAATCAAGGCCTCTTCAAGTTCTTCATAAAGCTCGTCATCAACGCCCTGAAACGATGACAAAACAGTATCAATCGTTCCGGATATTGCACTGCGGGTTTTATCAAGTCCTTTTTTCAGTCGTGCAAAAAAGCCTCTGCTCTCTTCATCTGAGCTGGTCTCTTCAGACTCGCCCTCTATAACAGATGGCTCTTCTTCTATTATGCTCTCCTCTGCCGGTTCTGATTCACAAACAGACTCAGTTCCTACACTTTCTTCCTCTGTTCCCTGTTCCGGCTGGTCAGGAGCCTCTTCTTCTTTTTCGCACGCTTCTATATTTTCTACCGCTTCTGAAACATTTTTTTCTTCATCACGGTTCTTTCTCTTACCAAAAAAGCCTTTAAGCACCAAAAACACCCCCTACTTAATAAAGCTTACTACTTGCTCCGTTTCGTGTTTTTTATTACGTCCCATTAAAAGTTCAACAGCTGTTTTCGGGCTTTCTCCCTCAAAAAGTACGGCATACGCTCTTTCTACAATGGGCATTTCAACATTCATTCTTTTAGCGAGCTGATATGCCGCCTTTGTTGTATGCACACCCTCAACAACCATATTTACCTGCTTCATTGCCTCCTCAGGTGAAACTCCCTGACCGATTAAGATGCCGGCACGGCGGTTTCTTGAGTGCATACTCGTACAGGTAACAATCAAATCGCCCATTCCTGAAAGTCCGCTAAACGTTGCAACATCTGCACCGCAAGCCACTCCCAAACGTGCTATCTCTGACATTCCGCGAGTCATAAGTGCCGCCTTTGTGTTGTCGCCGAGCCCTAAGCCGTCAAGCATTCCGGCGCAAAGCGCGATACAGTTTTTAAGTGCTCCACCGAGCTCAACTCCCGCCATATCAAGGCTTGTATATATACGGAAACTGTCACACATCATCGCATCCTGAACAAATTCTGCGACTTCAAGAGTGCGTGCCGCAACGACATTCGTTGTAGGAATGCCGCGCGCAACCTCCTCTGCGTGAGATGGTCCCGACATAACAGCTACCTCTGCCTGAGGAATTATCTCTTTAATCGTTACAGAAAGTCTTTTAAGTGTGTCCTGGTCAAGACCTTTAGATGCATTTACAATGACCATTCCCTTCGGCACAAACGGACGAAGCGTCTCTGCTACGCTTCTGACAGCCTTTGACGGCGGAACCATAACAATAAATTCTACGTCCTTTACCGCTTCTTCCATATCGCTTGTAAAGGAAATATCTTCATCCAACATCACGCCGGGCAAAAATGCTTTATTTTCTCTGTCTTTACTAAGCCTATCTGCCTCTTCTTTAAAATAAGACCACAAATTAACCTTGTAGCCGCAACGTACCAAAAGTGTACTGATTGCTGTGCCCCAACCACCGGAGCCGATGACTGCAACTGTCTTCTTCATATTTGTGTCCTCCAATTTTGCCTATTTTTTTGCTCCCAGTTTAGACTCTGTGCCTTTTATTAATCTTACTATATTTGCTCTGTGTCTATAAACTGCAAGTATTGCAAAAGCAACTGATAATGCAATATAATACGGAACATTTTCCGCCGGATTATTTACATTAAAAGTAATAACGCACACCGGATATGCTACTGCTCCCGCAATAGAGCCCAATGAAACAAAACGTGTTATGATTATAAGTCCAACGCCGATAACGATAAGAATTAAGCCTATTCTCCATTCAAGCGTAGTGATGCAGGCTATCGAGGTGACAATACCCTTTCCACCTCGAAAACCGAAATAAACTGGAAAATTGTGCCCCAAAACAGCACCAAAGCTAGCAAGATACTGCGCATAAAGCGAAGTGTTAGCATCTTCAGGGAATAAAAGAAAAGCAAACAGTCTTGCCAGCAAAATTGCGACAACAGCCTTTAACGCGTCGCCAACAAAAACTATAACAGCGGCCTTTTTGCCAAGTGTTCTTAATGTATTTGTTGCGCCTGCATTTCCGCTTCCTTTTTTACGGATATCAACGCCGAAAAATCTACCTACCAAAACCGAGCTGTTAATGCTTCCTAAAAGGTAGCCCGCTATAAGACTTACTGCTAAAAAGAGAATTAACATCATTGTCCTCCTGACTATTCTTTACCGTTGTCACCGCGCTCACGCACGATAAACTTAATCGGTGTACCCTCTAAACCGAACACGCCTCTGATCTGATTTTCTAAATATCTTAAGTATGAGAAATGCATAAGTTCTTTATTGTTTACAAACACAACGAAAGTCGGCGGGCATGTAGCCGGTTGCGTCATATAATAAATCTTAAGGCGTTTACCCTTATCAGACGGCGGCTGAACCTTACTTACCGCCTCATTAAGCACGTCATTTAACATACCGGTCTTGATGCGCATTGAATTCTGCTCGCGCACATATTTTACAAGCTCAAACATTTTGCTTACTCTCTGTCCCGTAAGAGCAGAGATAAAGTGCACGGGGGCATACATCATAAATGGCAGTGCTTCCATAACGCTGTCTCTGAAATTTTTCATTGTATTTGTTTCTTTTTCTACTAAATCCCATTTGTTGACCACTATGATAGAGGCTTTGCCCTGGTCATGAGCGTAACCTGCAATCTTTGAATCCTGCTCGGTTACTCCTTGGGTAGCATCTATTACTATTATGCAAACATCCGCTCTGTCTACTGCTGCAAGCGAACGGATAACGCTGTAGCGCTCAATCATATCGTCAATTTTGCCGCGCTTTCGCATTCCTGCAGTATCAATCAAGGTGTATTTTATGCCGTCCTTTTCAAAGCCGGTATCAATCGCATCGCGTGTTGTTCCTGCAATGTCGCTGACAATAACACGCTCCTCGCCCAGTATTCTGTTAATGAGCGAAGATTTACCCGCATTCGGTCTTCCGACTATTGCAACACGGAGAGTATCCTCGACCTCTTCTTCACCATCGCATTCAGG
>JAZNJS010000028.1:0-20614 GCA_045578185.1 Clostridia bacterium | reverse complement strand
TGCGGCTGCATAATTGAATCAAGTCGTAAAAATGCCCTTGCAAGCAAGCATTTTTACTTCTGGTAGAATGATTTGTATCTTTTCTATCAGCTAATTATATGATTTGATTATATATCTATAAATCTTAAAAGAAGATGATGCGATGCTGTTTACAAAAAAAGAAATAACTAGTATTATGGTGCCACTCATCATAGAGCAGGCGCTTGCTGTTACTATCGGAATGGTTGATTCCATTATGGTCTCCAGCGCGGGCGAGGCGGCGGTTTCTGGAGTATCTTTAGTGGATACTGTAAATATTTTGCTTATTTATGTCTTTTCTGCGCTTGCGGGTGGTGGGGCTGTTGTCATATCACAATACCTGGGTGCTAAGGATTATAACAAGGCAAATTCATCATCTAAACAGTTGGTGTGGACAGTATTTTTTGCATCATTTTTTATAATGCTCGTCTCTCTTATATTCAGAAATCAGATTTTGGGATTGATTTTTGGAAGCATTGAACCTGCGGTTATGAAAAATGCGCAGATTTACTTTTTGTTTACTGCGATGTCATATCCGTTTTTGGGAATATATAATGCCGGGGCGGCGATGTTTCGGGCTATGGGCAATTCAAGGATTTCTATGATTGCCTCCGCTATAATGAACCTGATTAATGTTGTTGGTAATGCTATTTTAATTTTTGGTTTTCGTATGGGCGCAGCAGGTGCCGCAATTGCGACTCTGTTTTCAAGGATTGCCGGCGCAATTTTGATAATGGCTCTGGTACAACAAAAGAAAAATTTGATATATGTGGATAACGTCTTTAGATATAAACCTGATTTTGATATAATAAAACGAATTTTAAGAATCGGTGTGCCGAATAGCCTGGAAAATGGTATGTTCCACTTCGGTAAACTTTTGACACAGAGTCTTATTGCAACCTTTGGTACTGTTCAGATTGCTGCAAATGCGGTGGGCAACACGCTTGCAAGCCTTCAATATATTCCGGGGACGGCTATAGGTTTTACCATTGTTACGGTGGTGGGCAGATGTGTTGGTGCAGGAAGAAAAGAAGAGGCGAAAAAGTATACTGCCCGACTTGTCGGTGTAAACTATGCGATTTTACTTGGACTTTCTGCAGTTTTATGCGTGTTTGCAAAGCCACTTACAGGATTTTATAATCTTTCACCGGAATCTTCTGAAATTGCATACCATTTATTATTGTTACACAGTGTGGCGGTGTGCACCATCTGGCCTGTCGCCTTTACACTTACGAACGCATTCAGAGCGGCGAGTGATATTAAATATCCTATGATTTTATCTGCAATTTCAATGTGGGTATTTAGGGTAGGACTTAGTTATGTGTTCAGTATATATTTCGATATGGGCGTGTTTAGCGTCTGGCTTGCGATGATTTGCGACTGGATTTTCAGAGCGAGTATATTTGCAGTTCGCTATATAAGAGGAACCTGGCTTACAAAATATGTAGCTGAGTAAAACATTTAAGGAAGTGAGTTTATGAAAACATTTAAAAGATGCCCTTACTGTCACAAGTTTTTTGCGCTGAAAAAAGGTGAGAAAAATCTTATTGGCACAGAAGAAATTAAAATTCCCACGGTATTTACACAACCCCATTTAAAAGGTGAAATTTTAAAAGTCGGAGAGGGTTTTGTAAAGGGACAAAGAAAAATATATGAGATTAGGTATGTGTGCAGATTTTGCGGACAAGAGTATACGGAAATAAAATATAAAATTATTAAAAAAATGACGGAACAAATTTAATTTTTTGACGTTTAAATAGTGAAATACATAAAAGGAGATAAGATTATGAAAAAAATTATTGCAATTATTTTAACACTTATTATGGTTTTGTCATTTGCGGCATGCGCTAAAAAGACTGACACAAACGGGGATATTGATACATCCGTTAATGCCGGTCAGGTTGAAGAAAACGTAAATGATGAAAAAGAAGAAATTGTAGCTGACGACGGAGAAAAAGAAGAAGCAAAAGAGAGTCAAGAGCCGGACAAAAAACCGACTGTAGCTCCTTCTGAAAAGCCGCAGGAAAATGTAGCTACACCAGCACCTACTAAAAAGCCTGACCCGACAAAGGATCCTTCGCCCACGCCGCAGGCACCTGCTGCAAGCACACTTGGCACAGCCTTGCTCGCAGATTTTAAAGCAAAGGCGGCATCCGGAATGAGCGCGGAGGGTATTGCTAATGCGCTTTTAGAAAACCCGGCAATCAAGTTTATGGGTGGAGCAATGCCTGTAGAAGAGGGACTCCTTTCAGGTTTTGATAACACGGAAATCAAAGGCTTTAAGAGCGGTGCAACCTTTATGCCGATGATTGGTTCAATTGCTTTTGTAGGATATGTGTTTGAACTTGAAAATGCAGCTGATGCACCGGCGTTTATTAAACTTTTGGAAGGCAGCGCAAACTTAAGATGGAATATTTGCGTTGAAGCTGAAGAAATGGTTACCGGTAGCGCAGGAAACAAGGTGTTCTTTGTAATGTGCCCGAAATCTTTAGAAGAATAAGTTTTATTGATAAAACGGACACTTAAAGTGTCCGTTTTGCTTTATAGATGTAAGGAGAGGAAAGTATGATTTTTTCTAGCATTCCGTTTCTGTATTATTTTTTGCCGATTGTACTGATTTTGTATTTTGCGGCACCTAAAATACTGAAAAATGCGGTGCTTTTATTAGCCAGCCTTATCTTTTACGGCTGGGGAGAACCAAAGTATGTATTTTTAATGCTTACAACAGTTATGTTAGGCTATGGTTTTGGTATTTTGATTGAAAAGTTCAGGGGACGGGCGGCTTCAAAAGTATTTTTGATTTTATCGGTTTTATCGAGCTTGGCAGGTCTTCTGTATTTTAAATATGCAGACTTTTTCATCGGCAACGTAAACGCTGTAACCGGTCTTTCTATTCCGTTTTTAAGACTTGCTTTGCCGATTGGTATCAGTTTTTATACTTTCCAGATTTTAAGCTATAGCGTAGATGTTTATCGTGGCGAGGTAGCCGCACAGAAAAATCCTTTGCACCTTGCGACCTATGTAGCCCTGTTCCCACAGCTTATTGCAGGCCCTATTGTAAGATATTCAGATGTTGCACGGGACCTGACAGGGAGACGGCATAGCATACAAAAAGCGTCTGACGGCATAACACGTTTTGTAATCGGTCTAGCAAAGAAAATACTTATTGCGAATACCTTAGGACAGATAGGCGAAGCATTTTTAGCCTCTACAGAGCTTTCGGTTTTATACTACTGGCTTTTTGCGTTTTCATATATGCTACAGATTTACTTTGATTTTTCGGGTTACAGTGATATGGCAATCGGCCTTGGAAAACTTTTTGGATTTGAATTTTTGGAAAACTTTAATTATCCGTTTATATCCCGAAGTATTTCTGAATTCTGGCGCAGATGGCACATTTCGCTCGGTTCATGGTTTCGTGATTACGTCTATATCCCGCTTGGCGGTAACCGTGTAAAAAGAGGGAGAATGCTCTTAAATATTTTTGTAGTTTGGTTTTTAACGGGCTTCTGGCACGGAGCAGAGTGGAATTTTGTTGTATGGGGACTTTATTTTGGTATTATGCTGACACTGGAGAAGTTTTTCTTTAAAAAGTTCCTTGATGAGCATAAAGCTTTTGGACACATATATACCTTGTTTTTTGTTACTGTAAGTTTTATGATTTTTGCAGGAGGTAATCTTAGTCAGGCATTTAGTTTTGTCGCTGGATTGTTTGGGTTTGGCAAGATGCCCCTGATTTCCACGGAAGCGCTTTATTATCTTAAAAGTTACAGCTTAGTGCTTATTATAGCAGCCATCAGTGCAACACCGCTGCCAAAGAAAATCTTAGAGTATGCCAGGCAGAAAACAAACGGCAGCAAGTGTCTTGATGCGGCAGAGATTATTGCACTTTTGTTGCTTGTTATTATAGCAACGTCATATCTGGTAGACGGCTCATTCAACCCGTTTTTATATTTCCGTTTTTAGGAGGTGCGCGATGAAGAATAAAAATATAATAACAGTCATTGTTTTTATTGCTCTGCTATCCGTTATGTCGCTTGGTTCGTGGCTAAAGCCGCAGACTGCATTTTCTGAAGCGGAGAGAAGACCGCTTGCTCAGAAACCGGAGATGAGCATCGAAAGCGCCATAAGCGGAGATTTTATGAATGAATTCTCTGAATACAGCGTTGACCAGTTTCCTTTAAGAGAATATTTCAGAAGATTAAAAGCATTTTTTGCAACATATATTTTCAACCAAAAGGATAATAACGGACTTTTTACTGAAGAGGGACACATTTTTAAAACTGAATATCCGGTAAATCCGAATATGGTAAGCCATGCGAAAGAAAGGTTTGATTATATTTATAAAACCTATCTTGAGAAAACGGATGTTAAGACGTATCTGTCGATAGTACCGGATAAAAACTATTTTCTTTCAAATGACAAAGGCTATCTCAAAATAGACTATGACGCATTTATTGATGATTTTAAGGGAAGTCTTGACTATATGAGTTATATAGATATAACTGCGTTTTTATCCCTTGACGATTACTATCGTACAGATTCGCACTGGAAGCAGGAAAGTATTTGTGATATTGCAGAGCATTTAGGTAGCAGTATGGGCGCTTTGGTTAAGTCTGATTATGAGGTTAATACTTTAGATAACCCGTTTAGAGGAGTGTATCTTGGTCAGTCATCTCTTGCCTTTGAACCGGATACAATAAAGTATCTCACAAATGATATTCTTTCATCTTGCACTGTGAATTATTTGGGCACGGGAAAACAGTTAGCGGGAGAAATGTACAATATGGTAAAGGCAAACGGAAAAGACCCGTATGAAATGTTTTTATCGGGAACGGAGGCGCTTGTTGAAATTATAAACCCGAATGCGAAAACAGATAAGGAGCTTATAATATTCAGAGACTCATATGCAAGCAGCCTTGCTCCGCTTATGGTTCCTGGCTACAAAAAAGTAACTCTTGTAGACATCCGCTATATTCAAAGTAATTTTATAGGTAATTTTATAGAGTTTGACAATCAGGACGTTTTGTTTCTTTACAGTACGACACTTTTAAACAATGCTTCAGCAATGAGATAACAAAAAACCACCCGAAAAACGGGTGGTTTTTTGTTATGTAAGAATTGATTTTGTAGTGGCGTTGTGTTATAATTTATTATGGCTGATTTTTTATATTTGAACGACAAAACAACTGAAACAGGAAGATGGAAAACAATAAATTATAAGGACGTACAATAAATTTTCTTGGCGACAGTTTAACACAGGGCGTAGGCGCAAGCAGCGTGGAAACCATTTATCACGCAGCTGTTGCTCAGAAATTAAAAAAATCCTGGAAAATTTTATAAGCGCTTAAGGGGGCTTTTTAATGGTAAAGAGGCAGACAAGACAAGTAATGGTTGGAAATGTGGGTGTAGGAAGTGATTTTCCCGTTTCCATACAGTCGATGCTTAATACAAAAAACGGAGATTTCGAAGCAGCAAAGTCTCAAACCGAGGCGCTAAAAGCTGCCGGTTGTGATATAGTTCGTCTTGCGGTTACTGATGACGCAAGTGTTGAAGTAGTAAGAAAACTTAAACAGGCAGTCGATATTCCGCTTGTAGCAGATATTCAGTTTGATTACCGCCTGGCACTCAAAGCTATAGATGCCGGCATAGACAAAATAAGAATCAATCCCGGAAATATCGGTAGTGACGACAAGGTTCGTGCGGTCGTTGAAAAAGCGGGAGAAAAGAATATTCCTATTCGAATAGGAGTGAATACTGGTTCTATCTCGCAGAACATTATAGATAAATTCGGCGGAAGAAGTGCTCGTGGGTTAGTTGAAGAAGCTATGCGCCATGTCAGAATTTTAGAAGAAAATAACTTTAAAGATATAATCATTTCACTTAAGGCATCAAGCGTACCTATGATGATTGAGAGCTACCGTATGATAGCTGATATGGTGGAATATCCTTTGCATTTAGGCGTAACAGAAGCTGGTACGGCTTATTCCGGTACAGTTAAATCTGCGGTTGGTATAGGCACTCTTTTGGCAGAAGGAATAGGCGATACAATCCGTGTTTCACTTACGGCAGATCCGGTTGAAGAAATCACTGCGGCAAAGGAAATTTTGTCAGCTCTTGAACTAAGATGCTTTGGTGCAACGCTTGTTTCATGTCCGACTTGCGCAAGATGCAGCATAGATTTGATTTCGATTGCAAACGAGGTTTCTGACAGATTAAAAAGTCTTAATCGGGAAATAAAGGTAGCTGTTATGGGATGCGTTGTAAACGGACCCGGAGAAGCAAGAGATGCTGACATCGGTATTACCGGAGCTAAAGGCGAGGGTCTTGTTTTTAAAGATGGAAAAGTAATAAGACGTGCGCCGGAAAATGAAATCGTGGATGTACTTTTTGAAGAAATCGAAAAAATATAGTTTTTAAAATATCGCAAAGAGAGGTTTGGGTTAATGTCTTCGCTGCTAACGGAACTGGTCGGAGAAGAGCTTGCTTTAGAGCTGGAAGGCTATGATATAACAAAATTTAAGGTTTTTCGAGAGAAGAAACAGATTTTGTTAGGGATTAAATGCCCTGCGCTTCCACCCAAAGAATTATTTGACCGACTTAAAGGGAAAATAGCGGAACGCTTTGGAATTTCAAATATTACACTTGAGTCTGAATATGATAAACTCGAATTAAACGAAGATACCAAGGAAGAAATATTTGAAAATTTAAAGCCGTACATAATAGAGAAAATACCTTCTTCTATGAGCTTGCTGCTACATTCTGTTGCGAGCCTTAAAGACGGCGTTTTTTGTGTGCATTTAAAGTACGGCGGAGCGACAGCGCTCGAAAACAGACAGGTCGATGCTCTAATCGCAGAAATGCTTGAGGAGATATATGGGATTAAAACAGCAGTCGAATTCATCGAAGATAAAACTGATGCAAAAGAAATATATAAAAAAGTAAAAGAAGAGAAAGAGTCATTAATAAAAGACACTTCCGATATAGCGGCAATGGCGGAGGCGAAGGCACAAAAGCCAAAAAAAGTCGCTTTGCCCGAAAAAAACGGTGAAGAAGGGGAAGATGACGGCGTTTTATCAGGAAAAGCGTTTACGGGTGATATTACGCCGATAGGTGATATTAATGAATATAGCGGCAAGGTTATCGTCCAGGGTAGACTTGTCGGTTTTGAAGACAGAGAGATAAAAAACAATAAAACAATTTTAGAAATGTTTGTAACAGACAGCACTGGCTCTATTAG
The DNA here is from genome assembly GCA_045578185.1 of Clostridia bacterium. GTDB lineage: Bacteria > Bacillota > Clostridia > UBA1381 > UBA9506 > RGIG1666. The sequence continues at coordinate 13,356 of JAZNJS010000028.1, read as the reverse complement.
CTGTAAACTGTTTTTGGATACAGCGGATTTTAAGGAGATAAAGGGCACACTTAAAAAGCTGTCTGCTGTTTGCGTACGCGGAACTGCGCAGTATGATTCATATGCAAAAGAAGTAGTTGTTATGGCTCGTGATATTATGAAGAGCGAAATAAAACTGCGTCCTGATAATGCGGAAGTTAAAAGAGTAGAGCTTCATGCGCATACATCGATGTCAGCACTTGATGCAATCTGTAAGCCTGCCGAGCTTATAGGCCGTGCTGCAAAGTGGGGACACAGTGCAATCGCAATCACTGACCACGGTGTTGTGCAGGCATACCCGGAGGCTTTTGATGCGGGCAAAAAATACGGCATAAAGATAATTTACGGCGTAGAGTGCTATCTTATGGGCGATGAGGCAAAACTTGCTTATGACCCGACAGATATGCCGCTTGACGGCGACTTTGTTGTATTTGATATTGAAACAACCGGTTTTTCCGGTAAGTTTGCTGAAATTATAGAGATAGGCGCAGTCAAAATTTCTAAAAATGGTATTGTTGACAGATTTTCGGAATTTATTAAGCCGAAAAATTCAATACCTTATCATATTACGGAACTGACGTCCATAACAAATGATATGGTAGAGGGTGCACGCTCTATAGATGAGGCATTACCTGAGTTTTTAGACTTTTGCAAAGGTTGTGTTTTGGTTGCGCACAATGCAACCTTTGACGTGGGATTTATTAAGAAAAAGGCAGAAGATGCTGGACTTAGAGCTGATTTTTGCTATGTTGACACCCTTGCGCTTTCACGCAGATTAATTACAAAGATAAAAAGGCATAAACTTGATAAGGTTGCCAAGCATCTTGGCTTTAATTTTGAGGGGCATCATCGTGCGGTAAATGACGCTGAGGTTACTGCTAAAATATTTATGCATTTTAATGAGCTTTTGGCTCGTATGGGTATAACTAACGTGTCAGAACTTAATGAAAAGCTGACAGATGAAAATGTTACAAAGCATACAGACACATATCACGCTATTTTGCTGGTCAAGAATATGACCGGTCTTGAAAATCTTTATAGACTTGTGTCTGAATCACATATAGATAATTTTTACCGCAGACCGAGAATTTCAAAAGCGATGCTTGAAAAGTACAGAGATGGTCTTATTTTAGGAAGCGCATGCGAAGCGGGAGAGCTTTACCAGGCGATTTTTGGTGGAGCAACCGAAGATAAGATAGCTGAGATTGCTTCTTACTATGATTATCTTGAGATTCAGCCACTTGGCAATAACGACTTTATGCTCAGGAACAACTCTGTAAGCTCAAAAGAAGACTTGATGCAGCTAAACAGAGAAATTGTAGAACTGGCAGACAGTATGAATAAGCCTGTTGTCGCTACGTGCGATGTGCACTTTTTAGACGCTGAGGATGAAATATACAGACGAATTTTAATGTCGGGGCAGGATTTTGAGGATGCAGATTTCCAGCCGCCGCTTTATTTGCGTACAACCGATGAGATGCTCTCTGAATTTGAGTATTTAGGCAAGGACAAAGCGTATGAGGTTGTAGTGACAAACACCAATAAAATTGCAGATGAAATTGAGGAAATTCGTCCTATTCCAGAGGAGACGTACACTCCTGAAATGCCTGGTGCGGTAGAAGAACTTCAGGAGCTTTCAAACAAAAAAGCGCACGAAATCTATGGTGAAGTGCTGCCGGATATAGTAAGAGAAAGAATGGAAAAAGAGCTTGTCCCAATCATAAAATACGGCTTTGCCGTTATGTATATGATTGCGCAGAAGCTGGTTACAAAATCACTTTCAGACGGATATCTTGTTGGCTCGCGAGGCTCGGTTGGCTCGTCATTTGTTGCCTTTTTGTCCGGTATTACTGAGATAAATTCGCTTCCTCCGCACTATGTTTGTCCTAAGTGCAAAAACTCCGAGTTTGTATTAGGCACAAATTTAAGCTGTGGTGCGGATATGGAAGATAAGAATTGTCCTGTTTGCGGAACAAAATATAAAAAAGATGGCTATGATATTCCGTTTGAGACATTTTTGGGCTTTGATGGCGATAAAGAGCCTGATATTGACCTTAACTTCTCGGGCGATTATCAGCCGGTTGCTCATAAATATACGGAAGAACTCTTCGGCAAGGGCCATGTATTCAGAGCAGGTACAATAGGCACGTTTGCTGAAAATACGGCCATCGGTTTTGTAAAGAAATATGGTGAAAAAATAGGAAAGGTATTTAACAAAGCCGAGACAATGTATTTAGTCAAGGGTATGGAAGGAATTAAACGTACAACCGGTCAGCATCCTGGAGGAGTTATGATTGTTCCGCAGGCTAATGAAATTTATCAATTCTCGCCGATTCAGCATCCTGCAAATGATGCATCATCCGGAATTATTACTACGCATTTTGATTACCACTCAATAAGCGGTAAACTTTTAAAACTTGATATATTAGGTCACGATGACCCGACAGTAATCCGTATGCTTGAGGATTTGACCGGACTTGATGCCAGAAAGATTCCGATTGATGATAAAGACACTATGAGCCTGTTTACAGGCACGGAGGCACTCGGTGCAACACCTGAGGAAATAGGAAGTGAAGTTGGAACTTATGCAGTTCCCGAATTTGGAACAAAATTCGTGCGCCAGATGCTTTTAGATACTAAACCGACCACATTTGGTGAGCTTATGCGAATATCCGGTCTTTCACACGGAACAGACGTATGGACGAATAATGCACAGGACTTAGTTAGAAACGGTGTAGCGACGCTTCCGGAGGTTATTTGTACCCGTGATGATATTATGCTATATCTTTTAAATCACAACTTGCCGCCGCTTAATTCATTTAAGATAATGGAAAAGGTAAGAAAGGGTAAGGGTCTTGCTCCTGAGGATGAGGAGTTAATGCGTGAAAACGGCGTGCCTGAGTGGTATATAAAATCGTGTAAGACGATTAAATATATGTTCCCGAAAGCACACGCAGCGGCGTATGTTACGATGGCATTTAGAATTGCATATTTTAAGGTGCATTATCCGATTGCGTTTTATATCACATACTTTACCGTGCGCGGCGGCGATTTTGATGCGCAACTTATGATTCACGGCAAGGAAAAGGTTATGGCGGCAATGAAAGAAATAGCCGCAAAGCCTGACGCAACGCAAAAAGACAAAAACGTTGTCACAATTTTAGAGGTATGTAATGAAATGTATGCCCGCGGAATAAACTTTTTGCCTATTGACCTTTATAAATCGCACGCGAATAAATTTATGGAAGAAGACGGAGCGATACGTCCACCGCTAAATGCGATAATGGGACTTTCTGATGCGGTTGCAGAGGGAATAATTAATGCGCGCGCTGACGGAGAGTTTATTTCTGTTGAAGACCTGATGAAAAGAGCAAAGCTTGGAAAGTCTATGATTGAGAAGCTTAAAGAATATGAGGTATTAAAAGACCTCCCGGATACAAGCCAGGTCAGCTTATTTGAGTTTTAAGACACAGGGGAGAAGGAAGCGTGAAAAGGGTAGTTTGTCTGTCGGCACTTTCGGTGATTTTGGGTGTTTATATAAGCACTTTTGCCGATCTTTCAGTCTGCGTATTTATCTCTTTGATTCTGATTTTAACTACTACCATAAAACTTATAGCATCTAAAAGCGGGAAGAATATTATTTTCCTCTTGCTTGCAATTATTTTCACGCTTTCACAAGGGTACAGTATTTACCGTGGCGACATAACTTTAAAGGCACTTCATCCTTATTCTGATGAGTATATTAATGCCGTCTGCGAGGTGAGTGAAAGGCCTCAAACCAAAGACGGCGAGACTACATTTATTTGCAGAGTTAAAGAAGTAGAATTTTTAGGTGAAATAACCTATCCTGATGAAATGCTGCGCCTTTCGGCAGGTCAAGAGAATGAGAAGGTAGATTTCGGAGATGTATTTACTGCCAGAATAAGAATATATCCGCCACGAGATGCATCGAATGAAGGTGATTTTGATTACAAGATGTATCTTAAAACCAAGCGTATTTTCTTTACGGGATATGTGGATGGCAATACATTAAAAGTAACAGGTGAAAACAGAAAAGGCATTTCGTACAGGATTAAAAAGCTTCATTATAATTATTGCGATTTGATAGATGCTGCTTTCACAGAAGATACGGGGACAGTACTAAAAGGTATTCTTTTAGGAAACAAAGGCGAGATGGATGAAGGGCTAAAACAGCAGTTCTCTCGCAGCGGTCTGTCGCATATCACAGCGGTATCGGGTATGCACGTTGCAACGCTTGTGATGATTATTTATGCTTTATTTAAAGTAATAAGAGTAAGAAAAAGATTAGCAGGCTTATTTGCTATAGTTGCCATTATAATGTTTGTATGCATAAGCGGTGCGTCTTTGTCGTGTGTGCGGGCGGGCATTATGTCAATTATGGTGATAGGTGCAGAGTTTACATACAGAAAAAACGATACATATACATCGATGGCAACAGCGGTTATGATAATTGTTATTGCATGGCCTTTTGCCGCATTTGATGCGGGATTTATTCTTTCTTTCGGTGCTGTATTCGGAATAGTATTATTTAGCAGAAAAATTGAAGAGTTTATATTAAATCTCGTGCATGTAAAACGTACACAGGACGATGGCTTCCTAAAATTGCTGGTTATAAAAATTATATCTATGCTTTCGACTACATTTGGAGCACAACTGATAATAGTACCCGTAATTTTATATTTCTTTAATGAGATAACACTATGGGGTTTTGTAACAAACTTAATAATTTTGCCTGTTTTGCCATTTATTATGGCAGGCGGAATACTTTTTTGCATCTTGGGAAGTGTATCACACACATTGGCTCTTTTAGCAGGCGGATTTTGTTACCCGTTTTTACTTCTTGTATTAGCGGTTGTGAAATTTTTCGGTAGCCTTAATTTTGGTTATATTACTTTTGGATATGTAACACCGTTTTTCGTGTTCATTTACCTGCTTGCTTTAGCGCTTATTTATCTTTTACTTGACAAAAGGCGCAGAATAATGTCTGTAATCCCGGGCGTATCATTAATTTTACTTTGCGTAATTTTGATGCTTTATGCCTTAAATACTCAAATGGCAAGGGTTATGTTTATTAATGTGGGACAGGGAGACTGCTCGTGCATCAGCTTGCCAAAAGGTATTGATATTTTAATAGATGCCGGAGGCACGGCGCCTCATCAGACGTATTATGATGTGGGACTTAAAAAGGTGAGGCCGTATCTTTTAAAGAACGGAGTAAATAAAATTGAATATATGATAGCCTCGCACGGACACGAAGACCACATAATGGGACTAGTTACAATACTTGACGAGACAGAGGTTGAAAAACTTATTGTTCCGGCGGGGTTTGGCACGACAGAGGTGGCGAAAAAATTACTTGAAAAAGCAGAGTCTGCGTGTGTGGATGTTTTAAAAGTCAGTGCCGGGGACAAGATTTTTATAACGGAAGACGCCTATATAGAAATATTTATGCCGACGGATGAGTTGGCAGATGAACTGACAGAAGACGAAGAGAATAACCGGTCTTTAGTTATGCGTTTTAATTACGGAGAAAATTCAGTTTTATATACAGGTGATTTGGAATCTGATTACGAAAAGCATCTTCTTGAGCATACAGATGGCAATTTACAAGCGGATATAATTAAAGTTGCACATCACGGGTCGGATAATTCTACATCCGGGGAACTCCTCGAGAGAGTAAAGCCGGAGTATGCGTTTGTTCCGGTAGGCAAAAATAATTATGGCCATCCGGGAAAAGAAGTCTTAGCACGGCTTGCTAAAATGCGAGTAAAGGTTTATCGGGCAGATGAAGATAAAGATGTTATATTTAAAATGAAACCGACCGGAATAGTTTCTATCAGCGATTAATGGTGAAAGGGGTAAGAAAATGTCACTTGAGTTACTAAAGAAAATGCTTAAAGATTGCGAAAAGGTTCATAATATATTTTTACTTTTCGGTGAAGAAGTTTTATTAAAAGAGTTTTATTTCGGAAAACTTAAAGAATTTTTAAAACCCGACGCTATGGAAGAACTTAATATTTTCAGCTTTTCAGGAAAGGGATATGACCTTAAGGCTGTTGATGAGGCTATAGAGTCCCTGCCGGTTTTTGCCGAAAATAAACTGCTCGTTTTCACGGACTCACTGACGTTTAAGCCGGACGGAAGAACGGGTGCGGGCGCAGAGTATATTACTTATTGGGAAAAGAGATTTAAAGATATTCCGGAAAATGTTTATATAATATTTTATGAGAATGAAATTGACAAACGAAGCGCATTATATAAATATGTAAATAAAAACCAAATGGCAGTCGAGTTTTTATATTTAAGTGAAAATGAGATGGTAAGCTGGACTGTCAGCTTGTTTAAGAAGTTAGGCAGACAAATAAGTGCTTCCGACGCAAAATACCTTGTGGAAATAACAGACAGCGGTATGATGGCAGTCAAACGTGAAGCAGAAAAACTTGCGGCATACGTTGGTGAGGGTGCTCCTATCACTAAAAAAGAAATAAACGAACTTGTCTCGCCGTCAATTGAAAACAAGGTGTTTGAAATGATAGATGCGCTCATAGCGAAAAATGCAGATGTGGCGCTTTTAAAACTAAATGATTTATTTTTACTCAAAGAAGATGCGAATAAAATTCTGGGTGCAATTATATATAATGTAGATAAACTTATTAATACAAAACTTTTGCTAGAGAATGGCGCGGATAAAAACGAAATAATATCAAAACTTAAGATTGCTCCTTTCCAGGCAGGAAAATACATCCGCGATTGCGGTAAATATAAGTTGGCAGAGCTTTCGGATTTGCTATCAAAATGCACAAAAACGGATTCGTACATAAAATCATATTCTATGGATAACAATACTCTTCTTGAGCTTTTGATTTTTGAAAGTATATAGTCAGTTTTAAGGATAAATTTTTATTTAATAAAAAGTTCATAATTTATCACTTGACATTTTTTAGAAAAGGTATTATTATAGTGTTAGCACTCAAGAGAATAGAGTGCTAACAATGAGGTGAGCAAAATGGATATGGGAGAAAGAAAAAGACAAATCCTCCATTCGGTCATCAATGAGTATATTGCAAGCGCTGAGCCTGTTGGCTCAAGACATATAGCCAAAAATCTGGATTTGGGACTGTCCAGCGCAACCATTCGAAACGAAATGGCGGATTTGGAGGAGATGGGCTACTTAGAGCAGCCGCATACTTCTGCCGGACGTGTGCCGTCTGATAAAGGATATCGGTTTTATGTTAATGAACTGATGAGTGACTATCAGCTCAGTTTAAAAGAAATGAATATGATGAAGACCATGATGCAGTTTCAGATTGGTCAGCTTGATAAGGTTATGAAAACCGCTGCAGACTTTCTGTCGCAGTTCACGCATTATACGGCGTTTATGACTTCGCCCGAAATGAAGCAAGGTGCGATTAAGACTATTGAGCTTGTCCCGCTTGACTCATCGTCTATGCTTATCATTTTGGTAACAAATGAGGGCGTTATGAGAAACAAGAGGGTTATGATTCCAACTGGTGTTACACCAGAATTTGTCCATCGGTTTTCAAATCTTTTAAAAGAGAAACTTGCCGGTTATACTTTAGAAGAAATAAATGTAGTCAAAATTCAGGAAATCAAGGAAGCGATGCAGAGTCATTTTGATATGTTGTTTCCTGTCCTCGATTTTATTTCGGAAATTATTGATGATGTCAGAAAAGAGTGTGACGTTTACGTCAGCGGAACGACTAACATTTTTAATTATCCCGAATATTCCGATATCGGAAAGGCGAGGGAGTTCTTAGAATTTTTAGATGATAAACAGTCTGTCACTAAGGCGCTTTCAGAAATGAATCTTCAAGGCAACGAGGCAGACAAAGATTCAAAAGGCAAGGTTCGCATAACAATAGGTAAAGAAAACGGTTTAAATGTAATGCAGTCATCAAGCGTTGTAACTGCTAATTATTATGTGGGAGACCGTGTGATGGGTAAAGTCGGTATCATAGGTCCAAAACGTATGGATTATTCTAAAGCAGTAGCAAAAATTGAGCGCATCTCAAATTATTTAAACAGGATTTTAAGCGAACTTTACTATGACGACAATAAGGAGTGAAAATGGCTGTGAGCAAAGAAAAACAGACAGCAGAAATAAATAATGAAGAAGAAATCGTAAACGAGCAGGAAACTAAAGAAGAAACAATCGAGGTTGATGAAGCTAGCGAGGCGCAGAAAAAGTACGATGAGCTTTATGATAAATACTTAAGAATGCTTGCTGAATACGATAACTATAAAAAAAGAACACTTAAGGAAAAAGATGAGCTTTATTCCTTTGCGGTGGCTGAAACTTTGGAAAAACTGCTCCCGGTGCTTGACAATCTTGGGCGTGCGGCGGACGCTGCAGCGCAAGAGGAAAATACACCGCTTGCAGACGGCGTAAAAATGGTGCTTAAGCAGTTTGGCGAGACACTTTTAAAAATGGATGTAACACCAATTGAAGCTGTAGGTAAAGAATTTAATCCCAACATTCACAATGCGGTGATGCACGTAGAAGATGAAAGCGTAGGAGCAAACATCGTTGTTGAAGAGTTCCAGAGGGGATATAAACATAAAGAAAGAGTAATAAGACACTCAATGGTAAAGGTGGCAAACTGACCGCCAAAACATTTTTAATAAAAACAAGCTTTATATATTTAGGAGGAAAAAATCATGGCAAAAACGATTGGTATTGACTTAGGTACAACAAATTCATGCGTAGCAGTTATGGAAGGCGGAGAAGCGACCGTTATCCCTAACGCTGAAGGCGGAAGAACAACTCCTTCTGTTGTTGCATTTACAAAAGATGGTGAGCGTCTGGTAGGTCAGGTTGCTAAGCGTCAGGCTATTACTAACCCTGACAATACCATCATTTCAATCAAACGTCTTATGGGTTCTGACACTAAGGTTAAAGCAGGCGGAAAAGAATTTTCTCCGCAGGAAATTTCTGCAATGATTCTGCAGAAACTCAAAATGGATGCAGAGGCTTACCTTGGCGAGCCTGTAACTCACGCAGTTATCACAGTTCCTGCATATTTTAACGATTCACAGCGTCAGGCAACAAAGGACGCAGGTAAAATTGCAGGCCTTGAAGTACAGAGAATTATCAACGAGCCGACGGCTGCATCTTTGGCATATGGTATGGACAAAGAGGGCGACCAGAAGATTATGGTTTATGACCTCGGCGGCGGTACGTTCGACGTATCTATCTTAGAGCTCGGCGACGGTATTTTCGAAGTTTTGGCAACCTGCGGTAACAACCGTCTGGGCGGCGATGACTTTGACGAAAGAATTATCAATTACCTCGCTGATGAGTTTAAAAAGGAAAACGGAATCGACTTAAAAGCTGATAAAATGGCGCTTCAGCGTCTTAAAGAGGCTGCTGAGAAAGCTAAAATCGAGCTTTCTGGCGTAACAACCAGTAACATCAATCTGCCGTTTATCACAGCAGATGCTACAGGTCCTAAACACCTTGATATGACACTTACCCGTGCTAAGTTTGATGAGCTTACCTGTGACCTGGTTGAAGCTACTATGGAGCCGACTAAAAAGGCACTTTCTGATGCAGGTCTTTCACCGAGCGACATCGATAAGGTTCTCTTGGTTGGCGGTTCTTCAAGAATTCCTGCAGTTCAGGAAGCTGTTAAGAAAATTACAGGAAAAGAGCCCCATAAAGGCATTAACCCTGACGAGTGCGTTGCATCGGGTGCAGCAATTCAGGCAGGCGTATTAACCGGTGATGTAAGCGGTATTGTACTTTTGGACGTAACTCCGCTTTCACTTGGCCTTGAGACTTTAGGTGGCGTATTTACAAAGCTTATCGAAAGAAATACAACTATTCCGGCTAAGAAATCTCAGGTGTTCTCAACTGCAGCAGACGGTCAGACCAGTGTTGAAATTCACGTTCTGCAGGGTGAGCGTGAGATGGCTGCATATAATAAAACATTAGGAAGATTCCACCTAGACGGCATCCCGTCAGCACCGCGTGGCGTACCGCAGATTGAGGTAACATTTGATATTGACGCAAACGGTATCGTTCACGTTTCTGCTAAAGATATGGGAACAGGTAATGAGCAGAACATCACTATTACTGCTAACACCAACCTGTCTGATGAGGAAATCGATAAGGCTGTAAAAGAGGCAGAGAAGTTTGCGGAAGAAGACAAGAAAAAGAAAGAAGAAGTTGAAATCCGTAACGGCGCAGACACCTTAGTATACCAGAGCGAGAAGTCATTAAACGAGTTGGGCGATAAGATTGATGCAGCTGATAAGTCTGCAATCGAAGCTGAAATTGAAAAGGTAAAAGAAGCATTAAAAGGCACAGATAATGATAAGATTAAGGCTGCTACCGAAGAGCTTTCTAAAAAGTTCTATGAGGTAAGTGCTAAAATCTATCAGCAGGCAACTCCGCAGCAGGACCCTGGTGCAGCAGCACCGGGCGCAGATGCAGCAGGTGCAGCAGACGATAATGTTGTTGACACAGATTATGAGGTTGTTGACTAATATAAGGGGTATATAATAATGAAAACCCACAGCAAGATTATTTGCTGTGGGTTAGCATTCGTTTATAAGGGTGAGGTATAATGGCTGAAAAAAGAGATTACTATGAGGTCCTGGGGGTCAGCAAGGCTTCAACTGACGATGAAATCAAAAAGGCGTACAGAAAGCTTGCAAAAAAATATCATCCGGACTTAAATCCTGATAATAAAGAAGCTGAAGCCAAATTTAAAGAGGTAAATGAGGCTTTTCAGATACTTTCCGATAAAGAAAAAAGGCAAAGATATGACCAGTTTGGTCATGCTGGTGTCGACCCGAACTTTGGAACAGGTGCAGGCGGCGGCTTTGGCGGCTTTGATGGCGGTTTCGATTTTGGTGATATTTTTGGTGATATCTTCGGCGGTTTTGGCGGCGGACGTTCGCAGTCAAGAAGAAACAGCGCAAGACCCGGACGTGATATCAGCGAAGACGTTACTATCACTTTTGAAGAGGCAGCTTTTGGCTGCGAAAGAGAGATAAGCCTTTACCGTACGGAATATTGTCCTGATTGTGACGGAAGCGGTGCTAAAGCCGGTAGCGAGGTCACGACCTGTCCGCAGTGCGGCGGAAGCGGTCAGGTACGCAGTGTGCAGAGGACCATTTTAGGAAGTATGCAGACAGTTACTACTTGTCCGACCTGTTCGGGTAAGGGTAAGATAATAAAGGAACCGTGTCCGAAATGTGCGGGCAAGGGTAAGGTAAAAAAAGCGCGTAAGATAAAGGTTAAAATCCCTGCGGGTATTGATAACGGACAGAGCATTTCACTTCACGGCCAGGGTGACGTCGGCGATAAGGGGATGCCCAACGGCGATTTATATGTAACCGTTAGAGTCCGTCCGCACGAGATTTTCCAGCGCTCAAGATTTGATGTTCAATGCGAAGTTCCCATTACATTTGTTCAGGCGACGCTAGGTGCGGAACTTGAAGTGCCTACACTTGACGGAATGGTTAAATATAAGATTCCTGAGGGAACACAGACAGGAACGGTATTTCGCCTTAAAAACAAAGGTATTCCGATACTTCAAAGAAGCGGACGAGGAGACCAGTATGTAAAGGTTAATGTTGAAATTCCAAAGAATCTTTCTTCAAAACAGAAAGATATTTTGCGTGAGTTTGAAGATATGGATAAAGGCTCTAATCACTCAAAACAGAAGAGTTTTTTTGAAAAAATACGTGACCTAAAGAAAGACGACTAAAGGATACCTTAAAAGCACATAATAGACGTAAGGAGAGTGACTTAAATGTGTGATTTGGCATATGAGACAAAAAACGGTTGGCTGAGCGCAGACGAAACCGCTAAAAAAGAGATTTTCGACTTGTGTGATGACTATAAAAACTATCTTAACGAAGGACGCACAGAGCGTTTAGCATGTGCTGAAGCGGTTCGCCGTGCAAAAGTAGCAGGCTTTTGTGACTTATCTTCAAAAGATAGCTTAAAACCCGGCGATAAGGTATATATGGTTAACCGTGATAAGAGCGTGTACCTTGCGGTAATTGGTGAAGAGGACATACAAGAGGGCATTAACTTTGTAATTGCCCACATTGATTCGCCGAGAATGGATTTAAAACAGAATCCGCTTTATGAAGACAGCGATATGACGCTTTTAAAAACTCATTATTACGGTGGGATTAAGAAATATCAGTGGACTGCAACTCCGCTTGCGCTTGCCGGTGTGGTTTATACAAAAGACGGTAAAAAGGTGGATATCAGAATCGGCGACAGAGCAGAAGACCCTGTTTTTTGCGTAACTGACCTTCTGCCGCATTTGGCTGACGGACAGATGCAGAAAAAGGCAACGCAGATTATAGAGGGTGAAAACCTTAATATTTTGATAGGCTCTATTCCTGATGCTGAAAGTGAAAAGGATGCTTTTAAGAGAGCTATGCTTAAGCTTTTAAATGAAAAATATGGCATCTGCGAAGAAGACTTTATAAGCGCAGAACTTGAGGCATATCCTGCAGCACCTGCTACAGACGTTGGTTTTGACCGCAGTATGGTCGGCGGATACGGTCAGGATGATAGAGTGTGCGCATTTACTTCACTTGAGGCTATTTTAAAAGTTGAGACCTGCAAGAAAACGTCTGCTTGCGTTCTGGTTGACAAAGAGGAAATAGGCAGTATGGGTAATACCGGTATGCGCTCGGCTTTCTTTGAGTTTGCAACTGCAAATATCATAAAGAAGTCTAAGGGAACATATGACGAACTGATGCTTAAGACAGTATTCAGAAATTCCGAGTGTCTTTCATCTGACGTTAATGCGGCAGTTGACCCGAACTATCCTGATGTAAATGAAAAGAAAAATGCATCATTTTTAGGTCGCGGTATTGTTATGACAAAATATACCGGCTCAAGAGGAAAATCGGGAACTTCTGATGCAAATGCAGAGTTTGTATATAAAGTGCGCAAGCTCTTTAACGATAATAATATTGTTTGGCAGAGCAGCGAGCTTGGTAAGGTTGACGCAGGTGGCGGAGGAACAATTGCACAGTATGTTGCAAACCTTGATATGGAGGTAATTGACTGCGGCGTGGCGCTCTTATCAATGCACGCACCGTTTGAAATCGCATCAAAACTCGATATTTATATGGCGTATAAGGCATACCTTGCATTTTATAATAACTGATAAAAGCTATGGCAAAGTTTTACTTTGTCATAGCTTTTTTGTCGATTAAGATATTGTTTGTGAAAAGCGAATGTGGTATAATTGACATATACAGAATTTTGCTTTGCAAAACTCCTGCGAGTTTGCAACTCGCCTGCAACCTTTCAGGTTG
>JAZNJS010000027.1:0-4182 GCA_045578185.1 Clostridia bacterium | reverse complement strand
AAAGCGAGGTGAATTTCACCTCGCTTTTGTGGTTAATTGCAGTTAATGCAAGTTGTCTAGGTTTACCGAATTTCGTGCAAAAAGCAATAATCGGAATCGTCGCTCCTGCGATAATCGCAACTGAAGTATGCGCATGTGTGTTCGGAACAATAGTAACTGCTTCCGTCGCGCCCGTTAGGACAAGCTTCATCATAACGGCATTGGTGTATGGAACAGTAGTTCGAATCGCCCTCTTTTTCGAAAGAACAAGTTTTATCAGCGCAGGCGTGGTCTTTGCAATAGTATGGGTGATCACCTCGCCCGTTTTTACAGCCGGATGTAAGACAACCGTGTGTGTAACAATAGTTCGAGTTATATGCCTTTTGTAAAGTGCAGTCAACATGGTTACACGTGTGCGCTTTACAATAACCGTAGGCCTGAATCGCGCCGTTTTTGCAATCGTAATCGGCGCACTCGTGTGCTGAACAGTACGAGGAATGGAGTTGTTTACCATCGTGGCATCCACTCTTTTTGCACTTGTGCTCGGAACAGTATTCCAAACGCGCGGATACTTTATTCTTACAAAAAAAGTCCACACAGGTGTATGTAGAGGATGATGTCTTGGAGTCTAATATTTTATCCAAATCGACCGTAAAATCCTGAATTGTTTCTCGTTTGGAAGTGGTCGTACTTTCGACACTTTGCTTGCCTGAATTCAATCGGTTTGTGAAGAATATCGCTGTCACGATTGCGGCGGCAAGCAGTATTACCACAATAATCAGTGAAACGATTAGCGGCCACTTTTTCTTTTTTGCCACTGTTGGTTGAGCAGGCGAGGGGTTGCCCGTTACAGGATTATCCGCGGGAGTAGAAACTTTTGTGCCGCATATTTCACAAAACACGCTGTCGGGCAAAAGCTTGCTACCGCACTTTCTGCAAAATCGGGCAGAGGGGGGAGTGTTTTTATCTTCCTGATGGGGTCGCACGGTTGATCGCTACCTTTCTCTTCATCCCGCATAGGGTGGCAAAAGCGGTTGTTTTTCACAGTATACCATAACTATACCAAAAAGTAAACAGATTCGGTTGGTGATTTTGGTTCATCGTTTGCTGTGAATACGCCCGACGGATGTTTGAAATAAATATAATTTGCGAATGCGTAATGCCATAAGAGAGGTGAAGATCAGCATACCGCAATTAAAAATTAAAAAATCACAGATGCAAAAGTATGTAAATAAAGAGGCCGACGAAACTTCTCGTACGATCTCGCCGTTGTTGACTATGAAGTAGGAGCCGTCTATGATTTCGGGGCCGCCGCCCGCGATCAAGAGTGATATTCCACCCAAGACTGCAAAAACAGCAGAAACAAGGAAGGATATGTTTAAGCAAAAATCGAGGAAAGTGCGTTTTGTGTTTGTGTGGGGGATCGCCGTATCTCCGCTCAAAGCCCCCGAAACTATTCCTTGAATGAAAACTGAAAAGAAAAGGGTAACCACCCAAACTGCAGGAATTTCCAAGAAAACGGATACAGCGATAAAAGCAATGTGTATCAGCCAAGTGAGTAACGAAAAAATATAGATTGTCTTGCTGATGTGAGCTGCTCGCTTTTTCACAAAATCACCGCCTTTAATTTAGTATATCATCTGTACCACAAAAAGTAAAGTTCGATAAAAAGGGTTTACAGAACAACAGCGGAGTGAATCTCACTCCGCTGTAAAATGGTTTTCAATATTCTTAATCAAGAGAAGTTCAAGCCGATAAACTTGTGTTTGAAACCTCGCGGTAGAAGGCTGCGTGTGCAGCTTCATTATAGGGTATTAAGAAAAGGTTGCCGGCAAATGCCGAACCAAGAGATAGTATCGCCCATAAAATTCCGCCACCAATGCCGAGAAAAATAAGCGGAATTAAAATCAACATAGGGAGCAAGCATAAAAGCGCCCAACCGATAAAGCTGAGTTGCAAGCAAAACAGTCTACCTTTATTGCCTTGCATAATGTGGCGCGACTCGGTAATTGCTTCGTTTACTGTCATTTCAGGATGCTCTGCCAATATGTAAGGCGTCATAGAATAGCTATATACCTTAACAATACCGGGAATTATAAACAGCAATGTCCAAAGAAATGTATAAAGCCCAACAAGAAAATTCATACAAAAGCCTGTACCTAAACGATTAAATTGAGAGAATAAATCCGAAAAGGCAGCCGGCTTTTGGTCTATTAGATTAAGATTAAATTTTGCGTAGCCAAGTTTGCCTGCACCGCCTATAATAATGGTGACTATGAGCCAGATTACGAGCATAGCAAGAATAATAAGAAGAATAGGGAGAAATTTCTCTAAAATCTCTGAAGAAAGAAAATTATTCGTGGCGCTGTCCGAGGAATTATTACTACCGGAACCACCACCACTCGTGGCAAGGTTCGCGCCTATTAGTGATGCAACAAAGCCGGTTAAAATAGCTACTCTCCAATTGCCGCGCAGGGCATCACGGGCGATCCTCCGAAAATCAGAAGCATATTTCATTACAATTTCCCCTTTCTATAGTAATTCGAATCACTTTATTTACTATAATTTTATGAAGAATAAATATAAATGTCAAGTGAAAAAGTGTAATATGAAGCAGTATAAATTCCCTTTGATCACAAATAACAGTATCACGATTTGAATTTAAAGGAGTTTTTATATATGAAAGCAACAGGAATTATGAGAAGAATAGAGGAATGAGGTATAATAACACCAAATATTTTACATAGCAAAAGCGAGGTGACTTTCACCTCGCTTTTAATGCTTTTTCTTACGTTCTTTTTTTGCTTTTTTAACAATTAAATCGAATCCAACTAAATCATAAGAACAAGTAAATATAACTTTGTTTTGTTTGTTTCTGATTATGGCTTGTTTTTCTAAGGGTTTGCCATAGGGCTCAAATTTTTGAACTTCCACTTTCTTAACATCTTTCCACAAAACTTGCTTTTCAAAAAGCCAAAATTTTCTCACTTTCATACCCGTATCATCTACACTGCAATGATATGAAATATGATAAAGAACAATTAAAAAACTACCGATGGAAGCAGCGCTTAATATATATAAAAAAACTCTATCAAGAAAGCCAAAAGAAAAGGTGAAGATTACAAAAAGCAAAAAAATCACAAACCAATACATAACGGAACTGCGTAAATAATATGCTGTAAAATTATCTGGCAAAAGTTCTTTTTCTCGCTCTCGCGCCTTTTTATAAATCTTCTCGGTAATACATTTATCTATGAAATCCAAAATGATAGTGCGCCGCATTATTTCATCTCCTTTGCGATTTTTATATTATAACACAGACAACTCAAAAAGTAAATTATTGCAGTATAAATTTCTTTTAATAACAAATAATAGTATCACGATTTGAATTTAAAGGAGAATTTATATATGAAAGCAACAGGTGTTGTGAGAAGAATTGAGGAATGTGGTATAATAGGACAAAAGTCGAAAAAACCGCATAAACACTAGGGTTTTTGCTGATTTTGTTGGGTTCAGATTTGCATAAATTCCAGTGAAAATCTGCTGATTTTGGCTAAAACCAAATATTCGTAGCGTTACAAAACCGGATGAGCTATAGACTTATCCGTTTATTTAAACTTGCTTTTTAAGCAGATATATGTGGATGAATTCCCGCACTGAATTCCACTTCAATTTGCACTGTGGAATTTACAAAGTTGATTTTTTTATGGACTTATCCTTCTAAAGACTTGACGAAATAAGAAAAGCGTGCTATAATACAAAAAACTAAATAGCTATAATAACATTTAATGGATCCAGCTGTCTGTAGAGGAAGCTGGGTCTTTATGCTTATATGGAGTAAATATTGATGAAAATTGACGCAACGGTCAAAAAAGAAACAAAATACATCGCATTCTGTGTCGTCATATTAAGTGTGCTGATGCAGGCGGTGTTTCTGATCGTCGGCAAATGGGACTACACGGTGCTGCTCGGCAATCTGCTCAGCGGCGCGGTTTCGGTGCTGAATTTCTTTCTGCTTGGGCTGACGGTTCAGAAGGCACTGACTAAAGAAGAAAAAGAAGCCAAAAATATAATGAAGCTGTCGCAGACATATCGTTTTCTGATGCTGATCGCAGTCGTCGGTATCGGTGCCGCACTGCCTTGCTTCAATATATTGGCAGTGGTGATTCCGGTGTTTTTCCCGCGTATTGCGATATCCGTTCG
>JAZNJS010000026.1:0-2484 GCA_045578185.1 Clostridia bacterium | reverse complement strand
TACGGTGTACCGGTTGGTGCTGACCTTGAGTATGCTGATGAGGTGACATTGACGAAGGCACTTGAGGGAAGAAGAACGCTGTAAAAGTCAGGAGTTAGAAGTGAGGAGTTAGGAGTTGAAAAAACAAATAACTCCGTGTTTTTGATTACTTTTTCCACGATAGGAAAAAGTAATGCCCTGCGGCGAGCGTAATTTAATTCAAGGATTACAACAATGAAGTTTAACGATTATTGGAAAATCCCTAAAGATGTCAAAGAATACTTTTCACCAAAAAGAGAACGACAGCTAAAAGAAAAGTATGGAAAGCTATACACTCTACATACTGTTCTTTCCATTGCGATTCTTTTATTGCCATTTTTCGTATTTATATTTTTGATACCAACAAGTGCATTTGAATCAACAACAGAATTAGGAGACTTATTAAGCTTTTTAGGGTTTACCCTTGGTTTTATAGGTTCTCTTGCAATAGGCATAGGCTTTGCAAATATATTTATGGCTATCATAAAACAGTATCTTGGCCATTTTGTAACTTTGATTGCTATGACTATTGGTATAGCACTTGATATGTTAGGGTTATTCTTATACTCATTGGTCAAATAACCTCCTCAGCAGGACAAAAGAAAGGGAATCAAATGGAACTTATTGATAAAGAGAAGATAATATCTTTGATAAATCCAGGAGTTATATCAAGACAAATTCTCAACCCTGAAAACTCTTCAAGTAAACGAGTGACAATTACTGAGGTGCATCTTGAAGTTGGAGCAGTTCAATCAAGACATACTCACGAGGTGTCAGAACAAATATGGTATGCTGTGCAAGGTAGAGGAAAACTATTGCTCGCTGATGACGCTGAAAAAGTTTTCGAAGCAGGCGATGTTGTCAGATTTGAGGACGGAGATGTTCACGGACTTTATAATGATGGAAAAGTCGAATTTATCTATATATCTGTAACTTCTCCTCCGATTGATTTCGGATATGCTTATAAAGAAAAACGGTGATAACTCAAGGAGCTGATAACAATGGCTAAAAACGACAGATTTGAAAAAGTATATTCCCAAGGAGTATTAAGCACAATCGAAATATTAGTTGACAAGGAAACAGGTGTCAACTATATTTTCTGTCAGAGCGGTAATGCAGGCGGTCTGACTCCCCTTTTAGACAGAGACGGCAAGCCTGTTATTTCTCCCATTGTGAATAGATAATACTCACTCTGCGGGATAAAAACTGCCTATCGACGCAACTAAAACGCGTACATAAAATAATGAAAGGAGTGCCTTACTATGGCAGTTTCACCACAAGACGAAAAACAAATAGTCGCCCAGAATAAAAAAGCAAGGCACGACTACTTTGTTCTTGAAACCTATGAAGCCGGTATCGAGCTTTTCGGTACGGAAGTAAAATCAATAAGAAAAGGCAGAGTCAACCTGAAAGATAGCTGGTGCAGTATCGATGACGGCGAGATTTTCGTCAAGGGTATGCACGTCTCACCTTATGAGCAGGGTAACATTTTCAACCGTGACCCTATGAGAGTCAAGCGACTTCTTATGCATAAGCGTGAAATCAACCGACTTTACGGCACTATCAAACAGCAGGGCCTCACATTGGTACCCCTGAGCATCTACTTTCTCAAGGGCAGAGCTAAGCTCGAGATAGGTCTTTGCAAAGGTAAAAAGAATTACGACAAGCGCGAGGTTGCGGCTGAAAAGGATGCAAAACGAAACATCGAGCGCAGCATAAAAGAGCGCTATTAAAATAGTTAAATATACCTGTTGATTTTACGATCAAAAGGCATATAATATAGTTATACCCGGGGACGAAAGGATTTCGACGGGGATTTTGAAGCATGATAAGCGGGTAGCGCTGTGGCAATCGCTTTAAAAGGTCACACATTTAAAATTAACTGACAATAATACAGTTTTAAAGGCTGCGTAAACGCGCCCGTCTGACCTGAGAGTACTGCGGCTCAGATTCAGGCGTCGACCAGCAGTGAACGTGTACGGCAGAGCATCCTCGTATGCCGTCACGCATCAGAGGATACTGAGCAGATAAGCCTGTCATTCGGCGTATCTGCGAGGGAATGTCAAAAGACTGACTGCACCCGGAGAAAGTTGTGTGGACGAGTTTTCGGACGCGGTTTCGATTACCGCCGTCTCCACCAAACGAAGAATAATCCGAAACTATCTGTGTGTGCAGAGGTTATCGGATTATTTTTATTCGGGCGGCAATCGAAACCGCATAGTCCGTCTTTTGCGTTAGCAAAAGGGACATAAAATGCGAAAGATTGCGAAGCAATGACCGAAGCGAGAGCTTCGGTTTACCGCCGTCTCCACCAAACGAAGAATAATCCGAAACTATCTGTGTTTGCAGAGGTTATCGGATTATTTTTATTCGGGCGGCAATCGAAACCGCATAGTCCGTCTTTTGCGTTAGCAAAAGGGACATAAAATGCGAAAGATTGCGAAGCAATGACCGAAGCGAGAGCTT
>JAZNJS010000025.1:0-5750 GCA_045578185.1 Clostridia bacterium | reverse complement strand
CTATAAATACAAAAAAAGAGAATCGGCTGCGCTCAATGCGCCCGGAGCTTCTACCCTCCGTTACCGATTCCACTATTAGTATAGCAGAATTGTTGGATTATGTCAATAAGTATTTTCCTGACATCTTGCCCGAAAGTGTTTTGAGACATTATGGCTACGATGCGAGACCTGATGGCGAATTGGGAGAAAGTGCGCTCTTCTCTGAACGTGAAGACACAGATGTATATGACGTTATGGGCGAGAAAGAGCGCATCAAGAAGGAGAACGAGAAGCTTAAGGCTGACCTTGAACGATTGAATGAAAGGCTTAAGATTGAGAGAAAAGTCACAAACGGAAACTACTTCAATGAGAATCAGTTAGGTGCAGTTGCCGGACATCTACGCAACATTTCAAGAAGCAACATGGACAAGGGTAAGCTGATGGCGAGTCTTAAAAAAGTGTATTCATTCATTGCACAATCTCCTAATCTCACATGGGAAGAAGTCTTTGCTAAATGCTATCGCATTGCAGATGATATGCTTGCAGAGACTAAGGCTATAAAGCAGGTTGACGAATACTACAAGCAGATTTTGAAAAGCATTAGAGAGTCAAGGATATCCTTAACGGCAGAACAAAAAGAAAAAGCGGGAGAAGTATTCGGTAAGAATTGGAACCGGTACTTTTGGGGCAGAGTTACCATTACAGACAGCGGAAACGTAATAGAAGCTAAATGGCAGGAGTGGTCAAGCATGTACCCGGATGTATTTGAAACCGACCTTAGTGATGGTGATATGAGTATATTTTTTAAAATAAAGGGCAAACTTATAAAAAAGTTTAGGAGGAGTAGAAATGACTAATGCAAGAAAAACAGACAAAGCGCTTAGTGGCGTTATGTGCACAGTAACAAACTGTGAATACCACGGCGAAAGCAACGAATGTGAGGCTTCCGCAATCGAGGTGTGCACTTGCGACCCGATTCAGCAGTGCTCAGTTCAGTGCAAAACATTTAAACCAAAAGCAGGAAGATAAACAAAAAGGAGCGCATATGCGCTCCTTTTTTACTGGCGCAAAATAAAAAATAAGCAATAATTTCCGTATTTTTTTATAATATATATTGCATTTTTCGCTCAAATTTGATATTATTAATCGGTACGATTGTTTGTTATAACAAGAAAGGGTGAAACAAATGTCAGCCAGAGTAGTAATCGGCGCTCAGTGGGGCGACGAAGGTAAAGGAAAAATTATTGATATTTTAGCACAGCAATCTGAGGTTGTTGTCCGTTCGCAAGGTGGAAATAATGCAGGTCATACCGTTGAGGCTGATGGCGTAGTTTATAAACTGCAGCTTATCCCGTCAGGAATTTTGGGCAAAGACACACTTTGCGTTATCGGTAACGGTGTGGTAGTTGACCCTGGTGCTCTTTTAAAAGAGCTTGATATGCTTGCGGAAAAAGGTGTAAGCACCGACAATCTTAAAATAGATTACCGTACTCACATTATTATGCCGTACCACATTTTGCTTGATGGACTTATGGAAGAGGCTCGCGGTAAGGGTGATATTGGAACAACAAGAAAAGGTATTGGTCCGTGCTATATGGATAAAGCAGAGCGTATCGGTATCCGTCTTTGCGATTTGCTTGACCGTGAACTCTTTATTGAGCGTGCAAAAGCAAATACTGAGATTAAAAATAAATTTATCACTAAAGTTTATGGCGGAGAAGCTATAAATCCCGATGATTTTATTGATAAGTATTTAGAATATGCTGACAGATTGCGTAAATACGCCGCTGATACTACAGTAATGGTTTATGATGCAATCAAAGCAAACAAGAAAGTTTTGTTTGAGGGCGCTCAGGGTACACTTTTGGATTTGGATTTGGGTACATACCCATATGTTACATCATCACATCCTGTTTCTGGTGGCGTATGTATTGGAACAGGTGTTGGTCCTACACTTATTGATGAGTGTATCGGTGTTATGAAAGCATATACAACTCGTGTTGGTAAAGGTCCTTTCCCAACAGAGTTGTTTGATGAAATTGGTGATACAATCAGAAATGTAGGTCACGAGTTTGGTACTGTTACAGGACGTCCGCGCCGTTGCGGTTGGTTTGATGCGGTTATCGGTAGATTTGGTGTAAGAACAAGCGGTCTTACCGGAATAGCGCTTAACAAGCTTGATACATTAACAGGTATTCCTGTGCTTAAAATCTGCACAGGTTATTTAAAAGACGGAGAGATTATTAATGATTTCCCGGCAAGTCTCACAGAGCTTGCAAAATGTGAGCCTGTTTATGAGGAAATTCCTGGCTGGGATGAAGATATAACCGGAATCAGAAATTATGATGAATTACCGACAAACGTAAAGAACTATGTTGAACGCGTTGAGGAGCTTTGCGGTTGCCGTGTCACCATGGTTGGTGTAGGCCCCGGCCGTGAACAGAATATAGTTCGCGGATAATAAAAATAAAAAGTCATTTAACAGTATTTTTTCTCATATTCTTTTATAGGGACAACTCCCGCATACTAAAAGAGAGGAAAAATATTATGAAAATGATTTTAAACAGAACCATACTGCATATTAAGGAAAATTTTGCGTACTACGGCTTTAGTGCAACAGCGCTCATCGTTGGCGCTTTTGTTGCTGCTGTGTGCGCTTTTTCCTTGTCAGAATTAAGCCAAAAAGAACTTATATTATTCTTTGATGATTTTTATGTAAATCTGATAGAATCGGGAACAGATGCTAAAATTATAATGCTTGGTGGGCTTAAGACAAATTTAATTTTGTTTTTGGCGCTTTTGTTTATGTCAACAAGTGTAATAGGGTTACCGCTAATTGTACTTACTGCTGCAATGAAAAGTTTTGCATCTTCCTTTACGCTTTTGTTTATGTTTAAAGCGTATGGAGTAAGAGCGTTGTTGTTTTTTATTTCTGCTGTTTTGCCGCATATGCTTATAACCCTCCCGTGTTATGTTGTGCTTTTTGCAATATGCGTAAAGTTCAGCGGAATGTTAACAGTCGGCAAGGCAGAGCTAAAAAACCGATTTATCGGCTTTTTGCTCACTTTAGCACTTCTTTTTTTGATTGCTTTGGCGGGGCTTTTAATGCAGGCATACATTGAGCCTTTGCTTTTAGGATGCTTTGCAAAATATTTTATTGGATAAACAGGCGATTTATCTTTACTTTTTATGCGGTTTGGTTTACAATATTAAATATATGTTAATTAGTCGGGAAGGGAAGATAATGACGGAATTAGTTAATCAATTCGTTCGTTATTTGGAAAGAGACAAAAAGCTTTCCAAAAACACATTGCAATCATACCGGCATGATACAGAGCAGTTTACAATGTTTTTAGAAGACAACCAATATAAAAGTGCAGAAAAAGCTACAAAAGCAATTATAGTAGCATACATTCTTCATCTTGAAAAACTGGGAAGAGCGACATCAACAATATCAAGATGTATTGTATCACTAAAGGCTTTTTATCAGTATTTATTAAAATGCAGAATTGTAAATGATGACCCTCTGGCTGATATTCGTCCGCCAAAGGTAGAGAAGAAAATGCCCAGTATTCTCAGTGCGGAAGAGGTTGAACTACTTCTGGAACAGCCGAAGTTGGTTGACTTAAAAGGGTATAGAGACAAAGCGATGCTTGAGCTTTTATATGCTACCGGAATACGAGTTTCAGAGCTTATTTCGCTTAATCTTAAAGATGTAAATCTTAATATGGAATTTATACGCTGTAAAAATGCTAAAACGGAGAGAATTATTCCTATTGGTAAATTGTGCGCCTCGGCATTGTCTGATTACATAAACAATGTAAGAAAGCTGATAATACGAGCAGACGCTGAAGAAGCTCTGTTTGTGAATATGTCGGGTGCGAGAATTTCAAGACAGGGATTCTGGAAGCTCATTAAGCAATATGCTAAGCAGGCAAACATTACAAAGGAAATCACGCCTCATACACTCAGGCATTCTTTTGCCGCACATCTTTTAGAAAATGGAGCTGATTTGCAGTCTATACAGAGTATGCTCGGACATGCAGATATTTCATCAACTCAAGTCTATGCTCAGCTTATGAATAATAAACTTAAGGATGTTTATGCTAAAGCACACCCCAGAGCGTAGAATGAAAAAAAGAAATGTTATTTAAGGTGGTTACATATGAAAAAAATAGTTGTTATGGCATTAATTTTAGCTCTTTTAATGTCATTTGCAGGATGCGGTGCAAAGACTGAAACTACTCCTACGGATGCTCCGGTTTCAGTAGCGACACATATACCGTCGTCTGAATATAAATTTGATGCAGGAAAGCAGAATCCGAACGGTGATTTTTATCCGGAAGCAGAGAAAGAGTTTGCTTCAAAAATTGACGAGATACTGGTATATGCTACCGATACACAAAACTCAGTGTTTGAAAATGCATTGGGCCTTTATGAATATATTACCCGAAACATCATCTACAAAGAAGATGGCGCTGATAACACTAAAGACGCAGTATTAAGCTCATCAGCAAATAAAACCGGATTTACCAGGCTGTATCAGTACTTGCTTAATCAAGTAGGCTCAGAAACTCATATTGCTACGTCTGATGACGGGTTGCAGAGTTGGGTTATGCTCAAGATGCCTGATGGTTTCTATCATTTTGACCCGGCAGAAGAAGCCTATATCAGCCAGGGACAGTCGCTTTTATACTTTGCTATGAATGACGAACTTCGTTGGGGCGGCGGTAAGATTAACGGTTGGCATTTAGGTTCTGATGAGCTTGGTGGAAAATATGAAGCACCAAAGAGCAAGCAGCAGACATATACATATCTGCAGAATGTAAGATGCGGATACGGTATTGATACAGCAAATAACTTTTTATATTATGCTGACTGGTCTCAAAATAATGAGATTATAAAGTATAATTACGAAATGATGGAAGAAGATTACTTTTTTGTTCAGCCAGTAGGCGCTCTGGCATATCATAACGGAGAACTTTATTATTCCGATTCAAACCAGCGCAATCAGTTGTTTAAAGTAAACCTTACGTCGTTTGACGTTGTACTATTAGACAATGTGTTTGTGACAAGAATGCTTGTTAAAAAAGATAAGCTGATATATTTTGATGATATCAGCAGTCAGGAAAAAGCGTTAGAATTTAACCAATAACTTCAGCGATAAATATATTGCGTAAGATTTTATAACAAAAAAGGAGTGGCATTTGCCACTCCTTTAACTTTCATATTTAAGTCCTTACTGAATGTAAGGAGCCAGTTCATTCTCGAGCGCATCGGCGTTGTCAGAATGAATCTCAACTTTAATCGGCTTACTCAAATCGAGACTGAAGATACCCATGATTGATTTTGCATCTACGACATATCTGCCAGAGGTTAAATCTATGTCGAAATCATATTTGTTAACGATATTAACAAGATTTTTTACGTCGTTGATGGAGTTCAAAAGAATATTGAATGTTTTCATGTAAAATCCTCCTTTATTTGATAAGTATATAATACACCTAAATAAGCTTAAAGTCAATAACTAAAATGTTAAATTCATATTACTTATTTGATAAACAAATTAGTGTTTTTAAACAGTAATATCAAATATATTTAAAATATTTTATACTTAGTTTGCAACCTATAACTCGATTTTCTGTGGAACGGACTTTTCGTTGAAATCTCAAAGAGAAATTGAATTGTAAAAGCATTTTTATATGCATTATTGGTTGTGTGGCAAAGTTCCACACATTATAAACAATATTAGAGGTTTTATAAAAACTGTC
>JAZNJS010000024.1:0-27236 GCA_045578185.1 Clostridia bacterium | reverse complement strand
TGGCGGAGAAGGAGGGATTTGAACCCTCGCGCCGGTTTCCCGACCTACACCCTTAGCAGGGGCGCCTCTTCGGCCAACTTGAGTACTTCTCCGAATTACAAAACTGTATTAAAATAAAAAATGGCGGAGAGGGTGAGATTCGAACTCACGGTGCTCTCGCATCACTGGTTTTCAAGACCAGCTCCTTAAACCGCTCGGACACCTCTCCAACAGAACGTATTATAGTATAACAATAATTTTATATTTTGTCAAGTATTTTTTAAAATCTTTTATATATATTAAAAACACTGTGGTAAAAAAGTTTGCCACAGCGTTTTTAATATAATTTGTCCTTTTATTTTAGCCGTGAGCGTTCTAAATCACGGATAAAATAAAATAGACAACACCTGCTAAAACAGACGCAATGATTCCATAAACCAAAACGGGACCTGCAATTACAAACATTTTTGCAGCCAAGCCTAAAACCATGCCTTCGCTTTTAAACTCCATAGCCGGAGAGACAATGGAATTTGAAAATCCTGTTATTGGAACGATAGTTCCCGCTCCGGCAAATTTTGCAATGCGGTCATAAATACCGATACCTGTTAAAAAAGCACCTAAAAATATTAAGGTTGCAGAAGTACCCATGCGCGCGATGTCTTCAGGCATATCAAGACGAGAGTAACCGTCAAATATAAGCTGACCTACAATGCAAATCAGACCACCCACTAAAAAAGCTAAAACAACATCTTTCAAAAGTGTTGAGTTGGGCGTTTTTTTGTCTACATATTTTTGATATTCTTCATTTGTCATTTTATTTTGCATAAACATCCTCCTAAAAATCAATTAAATTGCGCCATAACAAGAACTGCATTTGATTTTTGTGATGGTTCGTTTTCCTGGTAAACGGTATATGATATGCCGGCAGTAACAGCTATTAAAGATAAGGCTGCACATATGCCGCGTAAAAGTTTGCGTTTCATTATACATTCCTCCGTTTATAAAATTTCTTTCAAATTTAGTATTTTATTTTTCTGCAAAATTATTCTTATTTGTAGCACTTGCATTTTTTTGTTTTTTTGTTACAATATATTAAAAAGATTTTTTAAAAGGAAAGAATTTATGCTTTTAAAAAGAAAAGGATTTATGTCGCTAATAGTGATATTTTTGCTACTTGTATCGGTGCAGATAATTAATGAAAATAACGTAAGGACACACCCGCCGGAAGAGGAGCAAGATATAAGTGATTTGCTTGTAAAAGAAGATTTTTCGGAAGAGGATTATGACGCGCTTCTTATGCAGACCGGACTTGGTAAAGATGCAATTCGTGACTTTAAAAAAACAGATAGCTTTATGGAAATTGTGCTTTCGTTTCAAAAGCAGTTTTTTGAAGAGGTAGAGATTGACTGCGAGTTTATTTTCCCAACGACCAAGGAAGAAACGTTAAAAGGCGGCAAACGCATAAATATTCCGCCTCTTAAAGATGGGGATGTTTTAATAACCAAGGCAACGCATACTCTTGGCTGGAGACATGGTCACGCAGCAATTGTTACAGATGCAAAAACCGGAGAAACGTTGGAGGCAGTAACGTATGGCTGCGAATCGTCGTTTCAGAATGTGAGTAAATGGGAAAAATATCCGTCATTACTCATTTTAAGAGCGAAAGATGAGAAAATTGCCAGAAAAGCGGCTGAGTTTGCAAAAAACAAGCTTTTCGGAGTGGATTACGGACTGTTTGTAGGTATTTTATCCAAAGATAAACAGTATATGAAGGTTATTGATACCACGCATTGTTCGCACCTTGTCTGGCAGGCTTATAAAGCTGCCGGAATGGACTTAGACGGTAGCGGTTGGCTGGTCCTGCCGGATGATATTGCAGGTGATGATGACCTTGATATTGTATTTGCATACGGATTTGACCCCAAAAACCGAAAATAATCGTGAATTATTTGAAAATAATGAAAAATAGGTATTGAAATATCGGTTGTATTTGTGGTATAATAACCCAATGTTGAGACTTTAAAGAGATAGAAAAACAGGGAGGACAAAAGAAACATGTCTAACGTATTAGAGAAAAAGGAAAACAATGTTGCTGAAATTACAATTACAATTGAAGCAGCGAAATTTGATGAGGCTATGGAGAAGTCTTATCGCAAGAACGTAAAACACATTGCTGTTCGTGGATTCAGAAAGGGCAAAGCACCGAGAAAGCTTATCGAGCAGGCATACGGCGAGGCTGTATTTTATGATGATGCAATTGATTTTGTATGCCAGGATGCATACACAGATGCAATCAAAGAGCTCGGTATTGAACCGGTTGATATGCCGAAACTTGAAGTAAAAGAAATCGGCTCAGGTAAGGACCTCGTTTTAGGTATAACAGTTACTGTTAAACCTGAGGTTACTTTGGGTGAATATAAAGGTATTAAACTCCAGAAAATTGAGCATACTGTATCTGATGCAGATGTTGACGCTGAACTGGGGCGCCGTCAGGACCGCAACTCTCGCTTAGTAAGCGTTGAGGACAGAGCTGTTAAAGAAGGCGATGTTGCTAACATTAATTTCGAAGGCTTTATTGATGATGTTGCATTCCCGGGAGGAAAAGGTGAGAACCACAACTTGGAAATTGGTTCCGGTTCATTTATTCCGGGCTTTGAGGAGCAGATTGTAGGCAAAAACATCGGCGAAGAGTTTGATGTTAATGTTACTTTCCCGGAAGAATATCATGCTGAAGATTTAAAGGGCAAGCCGGCTGTGTTCAAAGTTAAGGTAAACAGCATACAATATAAAGAGCTTCCTGAGCTTGATGATGAATTTGCAAAAGATATCAGCGAATTTGATACTTTAGATGAATTAAAAGCTGATATTAAGGCAAAAATGGAAGCAGATGCAGAAAACCGCACAAAGCAGGAAAAAGAAAATGCTGCAATCGAGAAGGTTGTTGATGGTATGAAAGTTGACCTGCCGGAGTGTATGATTGATAAACGTGTTGAGAGCATCGTAAGCGACAATAGCATGAGAATGTCTCAGCAGGGCATCCCGTTCGAGCAGTATCTTGCTTATATGGGAACTACTGTTGAAGAGTTCAAAGCCCAGATGAGACCAACTGCTGAGCGTCAGGTAAAAGCTACCTTAGCTCTTGAAGAGATTGCAAAGGTTGAGAACATCGAAGTTACACAGGAAGATGTTGACAAGGCTCTTGCTGAAATGGCTGAAGCTTACCATATGGAACTTGACAAGATGAAGGAATTCCTCCGCGAGGAAGATATCGAGAATATGAAAGGCGATATGAAGATTTCCAAAGCTGCTGAGTTCGTTGTTGAAAATGCTTCCTGGACAAAAGCTGCTGCTAAAAAGACTGCAGCAAAAGCTGACGGCGAAGAGAAGAAAACAACAACCAAAAAGACTACTACAACAAAATCTGCAGCAACAAAAACTGCTGCAACTAAAAAAACAACAACTACAAAAAAGACAACAACTAAAAAGACCGAAAAAGCTGCTGAAGAGAAATAAGCTAGATTTAAAAGTTGTCTTATTATCGGATGATGGGAGGTCATCATATGAGCTTGGTGCCTACAGTGCTGGAGCAGACGAGCCGCGGCGAGCGTGCTTATGACATATACTCCAGATTGTTAAAAGACAGAATCATATTTTTAAGCGAGGAAGTAAATGATGTAACTGCAAGCTTAGTAGTTGCTCAGATGCTGTTTTTAGAGGGTGAAGACCCGGACAAGGACATTCAGTTCTATATAAACAGTCCCGGCGGTTCAATTACTTCAGGTATGGCAATTTACGACACAATGCAATACATAAAATGCGACGTGTCAACAATTTGTATTGGTATGGCGGCAAGTATGGGAGCATTCTTACTTGCAGCGGGCGCAAAGGGCAAACGTTTTGCTCTGCCTAACAGCGAAATTATGATTCATCAGCCTCTTGGCGGAATGCAGGGTCAGGCTACGGATATTAAAATCCATGCAGACCGCATTTTGCGCATTAAGGATACATTGAATCAGATTTTAAGTGACCGTACCGGAAAACCTCTTGAGACAATTAAACAGGATACAGAACGCGATAATTTTATGTCTGCGCAGGAAGCAAAAGAATATGGTTTAATCGATGAAGTGATTACCTCGCGCGGATAGAGCTTAAAAACTAAAGGGGCTGTCACAAAAGGGCAGCCTCTTTCTAATAATATTTTTAATAAGAAATGAGTTTCTTAAAAAGAGGTGTATGATTTGCCGAATAAAGGTGAAAAAGGTGAGCCGCGTTGCAGTTTTTGCGGTATGTATGAAAGTCAGGTTTTAAAACTTTTTAAAGGACCTAACGTAAACATATGCAATGAGTGTATAGCGATGTGCAATCGTTATATGGGTGATAACTTTGATTTAGCAGATATGGAAATCAGCTTGGAGGGACTGCCGACACCTAAAGAGATTAAGGCTGTACTTGACCAGTATGTAATCGGTCAGGATAACGCTAAAAAGGCATTGTCCGTAGCTGTTTATAACCATTATAAAAGGATTGAAAGCAAACGTCAGCTCGGAGACATAGACATTCAGAAGTCTAATATTCTTCTGCTTGGACCTACCGGCTCGGGTAAAACCCTTTTAGCACAGACACTTGCGAAAATATTAAATGTTCCTTTTGCAATTGCCGATGCTACAACGCTGACCGAAGCAGGATATGTCGGAGAAGACGTTGAAAATATACTATTAAAACTTATTCAGGCTGCTGACGGCTCTGTTGAGGATGCTCAGCGCGGAATTATTTATATTGATGAAATTGATAAAATTACAAGAAAGTCTGAAAACACTTCTATTACCCGTGATGTAAGCGGTGAAGGTGTTCAGCAGGCACTCTTAAAAATTCTTGAGGGTACGGTTGCGTCAGTTCCGCCGACGGGAGGACGTAAGCATCCGCATCAGGAATTCATACAGATTGATACTACAAACATTTTGTTTATTTGCGGTGGCGCGTTTGAGGGTATAGAGAAGATAGTTTCCGAGCGCACAGGCTCTAAAACTCTAGGATTTGGAGCAGAAGTAATAAGCAAGCAGGATTATAAAATCGACGAAATCCTCGCTAAACTCGAACCGCAGGATTTGCTTAAATTTGGTTTGATTCCTGAGCTTATCGGACGTTTGCCGGTTATTTCAACTCTTGAAATGCTTGATAAAACCGCTTTGGTACGAATTCTCACCGAACCGAAGAATGCGCTCTTAAAGCAGTATTCAAAACTTTTTGAGCTTGATGGAGTAAAGCTTGAAATGACAGCTGATGCACTCGACGAGGTAGCACAAAAGGCTCTCGACAGAAAAACAGGTGCGCGTGGACTTCGTTCAATTATGGAAGAATGCATGCTTGATATCATGTATGAACTTCCCTCTGAAAAGAATGTTGCAAAATGCAAAATTACTAAAGAATGCATTACGGACGGAATGCGTCCCGAGCTGATTATGCGTGAGAAAAAATCAGTTGAAAAGGTTTTGGAAGAATCGGTATCCTGATTTATAAAAACTAATCATATGTAGCCTTTGCGGGTGGCCTTTTGGTCGCCCGCAAAAAGCATATTATAGCATAACTCTTATTTGACAGGAGAGAAAGAAATGGAATTGATTGAAGTAGGTCAAATTGTAAATACACACGGTATTCGCGGCGAAATCAAGTTAAACGCCTGGACGGATGATATAGAGGATTTACTCGAACTTGACGTGTTTTATCTTAAAAACGGGGAAAAACTGAACGTTAAACAATGCAGAATACATAAAAACTGCCTTATCATAAGCTTTGCGGAAATCGCTGATATGAATGCGGCAGAACGCATGAAAGGAACTGTTCTGTTTACTGAAAAAACACCTTTGCCCGAGGGCAGATACTATATTAAGGACCTTTTGGGTATGGAAGTGTTTGAAAACGACAAGTTGCTCGGTAAAATCGTTGATGTTTTTGCTACGGGTGCAAACGATGTGTATGACATTAAAACTCCGGACGGAAAGTCTATTCTCATTCCTGTTATTGACGGTGTAATTCTTTCTGTGGATGTTGAAACAAAAAGGATGGAAGTAGCTCTTCCTGACGGACTTTTGGATGCGGAGGTTGTGGTTTAATATGCGTTTTGACTGTTTGACATTATTTCCTGAAATGATGAAATCGGTCCTTGGTGAAAGTATTATCGGGCGTGCGGTTTCAGCGGGAATTTTAGACGTACGATACACTAATATCCGTGATTTTGCAGAAAACAAACACAATCGTGTGGACGACTATCCTTATGGCGGAGGAGAAGGTATGGTAATGCAGGCTATGCCGATATACCGTGCATGGCAAAGCGTCACAGACGATGGAAAGAAAAAAGCAAAGGTGATTTATCTTTCGCCGCAAGGAAAAGTATTTAATCAGAAAATAGCGGAAAGTCTTGCGCAAGAGGAACATCTTATATTACTTTGCGGACATTACGAGGGTGTTGATGAAAGGGTAATAGAGGAGATTGTCGACGAAGAAATATCTATGGGTGATTTTGTGCTCACCGGCGGAGAAATTCCGGCTATGGCGCTGATTGATGCAGTATCAAGGCTTGTTCCGGGAGTGCTTAGCTCGGAGGATGCATATTCTAACGAGTCGCATTATGATGGTCTTTTGGAGCATGGGCAATACACAAGACCGCCGGAGTGTCTTGGCAGAACAGTGCCGGAGGTCTTGCTTTCAGGTCACCATAAAAATATTACCGACTGGAAGAGAAAAGAATCAATACGCCGTACGGCTTTAAAAAGACCTGATATGATTAAAAATGCACCGCTTAATGATAAGGAGCGCAGCTGGGCTGAAGAATTAATCGGGGAGGTAAAGTAAATGGATATGACAGAAAAAACAATCGGCAGCGAAAAAATTTTTGAGGGTCGTGTTATAAAAGTAAAACGTGATACGGTTAAACTTCCCAATGGTCATATATCCACAAGAGAAGTGGTTGAACATCCGGGCGGAGTCGCAATTGTGCCGGTTGACAATGATGGATATGTATATATGGTGAGTCAGTACCGTTATCCTCTTGGCAGACTCTGTTTAGAGCTTCCCGCAGGTAAACTTGAGTATGGAGAGGACCACAGAGAGTGCGGCATAAGAGAGCTTGGCGAAGAGACCGGTATGGAATGTGAAGATTTTCGCTATCTTGGTGTATTTTGTCCATCTCCGGGGTTTTGTCAGGAACTCATCCATATTTATATGGCTACAGGTCTTAAACAAGGCGCTGTTCATCCTGATGAAGATGAATTTTTAGAGATTGAGAAGTATCATATTGATGAGCTTATTAATATGATTCGTAAGGGCAAGCTTCAGGATGGAAAAACAGTTATAGGTCTGTTGCTCGCAAAAGACGTGTTGCAGAAATAAGAAGACTATGCTATACTGATTTATATATTTGATTTTAAGGAGTATATTTTATATGGCGGAACGCTTACTTGATGTGTCGGACATAAACTTAGGCAAATTGTTCGGCGATTTTGATGCTAATTTAAAATTATTGGAAAAAGAGCTTAAGGTGACAATATCTTCACGGGAAGGTAGTCTTAAAATCGTTGGTGACGAGGAGAAGGCAGCACTTGCAGCAAGAGTTGTTACAAGCCTTATGTCTTCCGTTGACAGAGGTGAGACTCTTAGCGAACAGAGCATATTATATACTATTTCTATGGCAAATGAAGGCTTGGAGGAAAAAATCAGTGCACTTGGCTCTGATTGCGTTTGTGTTACCGCTAAAGGAAAGCCGATTAAAAGTAAGACTATCGGTCAGAAGCAGTATGTGCATACTATGCGTGAAAACACTATAGTTTTCGGAATAGGTCCTGCCGGTACCGGTAAGACTTATCTTGCGGTTGCGAAGGCAGTAACGGCTTTCAGAAACAAAGAGGTCAGCCGTATTATAATAACTCGTCCTGCGGTTGAAGCGGGCGAAAAGCTTGGCTTTTTGCCTGGTGATTTGCAAAATAAAGTTGATCCTTATTTAAGACCTCTACACGATGCTCTTTATGATATGGTTGGAATGGAAAACTATAATAATTATGTTGAAAAGGGTATGATTGAGGTCGCACCGCTTGCGTATATGCGCGGGCGAACACTTGATAATTCATATATAATTTTAGATGAGGCTCAGAACACCACACCTGAACAGATGAAGATGTTTCTGACGAGAATTGGATTTGGCTCTAAAGCAGTCATAACCGGTGACATCACACAGATTGACCTGCCTGACGGCAAGCGCTCGGGTCTTAAAGAGGCTATCAAGATTTTGGGTAATATCGAAGGAATAGCTTTTTGTTATTTCAGCCATAAAGATGTTGTTCGTCATCCTTTGGTACAGAAGATTATTCAGGCATATGAAAAATATGACCATTTAAGGTCAAAGGGTAGAGGTAAGCAAAATGAAGCTTAATCTTGTATGGGAAAACTGTCAGGACAAACTTGATGTTACAGAGGACACAATCCTGCTTATAGAGAAATGTCTGATTAAGGCGTTAGAGTTTGAAGAATTTGAATATAATACTGAGATTAATCTGCTTTTTATAGATAATGATGGAATTAAGGACATTAATCGTGAGCACAGAAATATTGACCGTGCAACAGATGTGCTTTCTTTCCCAATGCTTGAGGAAGAGGATGGTTCCTTGGTCATATATGATGAGGATCTTATTGACGGACGTGTTTTGCTTGGCGATATTGTAATCTCATTAGAACGTGCGGCAGAGCAATCTGAAGAGTACGGACACAGTTTAGAGCGCGAAATTGGATTTTTGGCTGTACATTCCGTGCTTCATCTGCTTGGCTATGACCACGAACGTGGTGAAGAAGAGGAAAAGGAAATGTTTGCAAAACAGGAAAAAATATTGAACTTAATTGGCTTGACAAGATGAAAGGGGTAAAAGTCGTGATTAGTGATAAAAAATGCAGATGGACGCTTTTTGCTGACTATTTACTGGCGATTTTAATTAGTGTTTTGGGGTTTATGGTTTTTTCGTGGATGCTTAACTCTCCATTCGGCGCCTTGCTGTACTCTGTGGTAATGTCGCTGGTATTTTTCGGACTTGTATACTCACGCTGCTGGAAAAAGGCAAGGTCTGATTTAAAATACCAAGAAGCAAAAAAAATAAGCGACATACTTAAACTAATTGCGCCGATAACAATTGTGTTTTTAACAGTTATTGCCATATTTGCACTTGTAAAATATAACATTATCCCAATAAGAGACATAGTAACTGATGTTCGCTATATAATTGAAGATAATCAACCGAGACAAAAAGTTGAAATACTTATGTAT
Source organism: Clostridia bacterium (assembly GCA_045578185.1). Classification (GTDB taxonomy): domain Bacteria; phylum Bacillota; class Clostridia; order UBA1381; family UBA9506; genus RGIG1666. Next base: position 17,953 of record JAZNJS010000024.1, on the reverse strand, counting down.
GATTATTTTGTTCAGGCATACAGACTGGTATTTTTGTTTTTGTTGGGATTTCACCCGAGGGAAGATGTTTCTGTTTTAGCGCTTATGATAGCTCCGCTGTTTTGTGTTTTGGGAGGGATTTCAGGATATTATGCAGGGCTTAAGAACTATTATTTTACCAGCTTCATTGATAAAACGAGTCAGAAAGTTAAAGACAAATTTAATGAATAGAGATAAAATAAAAGGCTGTCGTTTTGACAGCCTTTTATTTTTAAGCAATTATATCATTTGTTTCTTCATCCGTTGCGTGTTCATGGCGCATTATAAACGGGTAGGCAATAAGCGGTGCAAAGATAAATAAAACCGTAAAAACTGCAGAAATAATAAACAAAACAGAAGATGGTTTTTCTGCAGAAGAACCCATTATTATTGTTGAAATTAATGTTGGTAACAGTCCAACGAGCGAACCGGGGATATATTTTTTAAGGGGCATTTTTTCGGCGCCTAAAACCATGCCGACGAGGTCTGAGGGAATGATTTTAATTGTGCGCAAGATAAAAGAAAAAAGCAATTCGTTTTCGTATCTGAAACGGCGCAACTCGTTCGTTCTTTCATATTTAGTTAAAAACTTACCTACAATATTTCTTCCAAGCTGTCTTCCCAGAAAGTAAGGCAAAATAATGGAAATAATCAATCCCAGACTGCTTACTGCCAGAGCTATGGGCAGAGGAAATATAATACCGGTTGCGATATAAAGAACGGTTAGCGGAACGAAAATCGTAAGTGATTTTACTGCAAAAAGGCCTATAACAACAAGTGCGGCCTGGTAGGTGTTTTGTGGTGTATAGCTGACGATGTGCTCTACCGTTAAAGAACCTGAGCGGAAAATGTAAACTGCAAATGCAATAAATAAGACAAGGATAGGAATGTATCTGAAAGCAGAGTATAGCTTATCTTTGTACCTGAGCATTTTACACTTCCTTTCTTCGAGCAGTATGGGATATACTAATATAATAATATCATAAATATATTAAATTTGCAAAAAGAAACCCCCTCTAAAAAGAGGGGATTATCTTTATTATCTTACTATACGTCTTGCTGCGTAATATACGTTGCCGTAATATCCAGTTGTGATGCTTGTGTATTTTACAACATCGCCGGTCTGCGGTGAATGAATCATCATTCCATCACCAACGTAAATTCCAACATGATGAACTGTAGAATTTCCAGGACGCTTGAACATTACAAGGTCGCCAGGCATAAGCTCGTTTTTGGAAACCGGAACACCGTTTGAAAGCTGTGCATGAGCGGTACGGTTAATGCTGTAACCGAGCTGCTTATAAACGTAAGATGTAAATCCGGAGCAGTCAAAGCCGCTTGGGCTTGAACCACCGTAAACATACGGAATACCAAGATAGCGTTCAGCCATTGCAACAACGCGACGGCCAGCTGTGAAATTACCTCTGTTTGCAATATCCTCAGGACGAACACTAACATAATCAGCACTTATGTATGCGGTATTTCCGTTGCCTGTTCCAATTTTATACCAATTACCTTCTCTTGCATAAACGTCTAAAGTAACACCGTACCAAACCTGTGCTATAACTTCGCAGTCGGTATTTGGAGCGGTTCTGACATTGACAGTATCTCCTACTACGATTCCAACGCAAGGAAAAGTCTCTGCGGTAGCAGTAAATACAGCCGCCTGCATAATAACAATAAGTACAATCAGCATTGTCATGCAGGACTTCATTAACTTTCGCATTAAAAATGACCTCCGTTTTTATTTCGTAATCATTGATGCAGTTTTTTGAAGTCGAACAAAACTATTACAAATTTGTTACATTTTTATTATACAGTAACGATTAAATTTTGTCAACCTTTTCTTAAAACTTTTTTAACAATTTCGTAGCAAATTATTATTACGTAACAGATAGACGGAAGATAAATTGAGGTAATCTTTCTTTTATATATAAATGTATGCGCTTGTAATCAAAAAGTAAAATATTTGTAATTGACGTACAATATTAATAATGCTATAATATAAAAAGTAAAGTATTATTTTTTAACGGAGGGAAAAATATGCGAAAGACAAAGAAAATTTTATCGTTTATACTTGTTGCGGCTATGGCTCTTACTATGTTCGTGCCGATGGTCGCTGCAACAAATTTTAGCGATGTTCCGGCTACATACCGCTATTATAATGCAGTAGAGAGCCTTGCGGCAAGAGGTATTATTAATGGTATTGGTGATGGTAAGTTTGCTCCCGACGCTAATGTTAAGCGTGATGAGTTTGCAAAAATTGTTTGTATAGGTATAGTGGGAAGTGGAGAGATTCCGCCGTCAGGTGGCTCCGGATTTACAGATGTTGCAGCTGAACGTTGGTCTTCAGGATATATTAGAGCAGCAGCTGCTGCAGGTATTATTAATGGTATGGGTGACGGAACGTTTGCACCTGAAAACCCAGTTACATATGAGCAGGCTGTAAAAATGTTGGTTTGTGCACTGGGCTATACCAAAACGGCAGAGAATAAAGGCGGATATCCGGATGGATATCTTGCTGTTGGTGGCGCTATCGGCTTGTTAAAGAACGTTGTATTAACTGATTCTGTAAAGGGCGTTCCCGCCAGCCGTGGTTTGATTGCTAAGTTGGTTGACAACGCACTGACTGTTGAAGTTGTTGATCCATTAACCGGCCAAATAAGCGGTTCTATTGCTGAAAAAGATTCAACCAAGTCGGTAAAGGGACAGATCGTTTCTGTACCAGGAGCAACTCTTTTATACTATGACGAAGATGGAAGTCCGTATGTGAATCCGTGCGGTAAGAATTATATTCAGATTGATGATGAGCTTTATTCAATTAAAGACTACGAAATAGATAATATTAAAAGTTGGTTGGGTAGAACAGTTGTAGCATACTATGAAAAATCTGAAGACGATAACGAGAAGTATATTACAAGTCTTTCCAAACAGAAGAATGCTAACGACGCAAAGATGATTAACCTTTCAGATATTTCTGATTATGAAAACACTACCGTTGAATATTGGTCAGAAGAAGATGGAAACTATATAGATGTAGATGTTGATTCTGATGCAATTCTTATTTACAATGGTGCACCGGTAGACCCGGATACTAATTCTCTTAAAGACCTTTTGGATAGCTGTAGCGATGCATCAGGTTCAATTGAGCTTTTAGATGCATTCGGTAATAACTCGGCAAGTGTTGTATTCTTAAAAGTTTATATACCTGTTTTGGTAAATCAAATTACCAGTGCTGAATACAAGGTATATAATGGTCTTAGCGGTAGCCCAATTAATGATATAATCCTTAATCCAAAAGACCGTTCTAAAGACATTACATTTACCAAAGATGGAAAGGCTTCCAGTTTTTCAGCTATTCGAAACGAAGCGGTTCTTTCAATAGCTAGAAGCGAAAATGGAAATATTATTGACGTAATTATTAAAGATAATGCTAAAAAGAGCGGAACAGTAAATGAACTTAGAGACAGCGGTCGTATAGTAAAAATCGGAAGTGTTGAGTACGCTGTTGCAGAAATCTTTAAGACAGAAGCTTCCAACTTATTTGATGTTGACGCATCGGTAACTGTTTATGTTGATGCATTTGGTCAAATTGTATATGGTACAATAGCGGCATCTGATGATAAATATGCATATTTAGTTGCGGCAGAAAAGCAAGGCACAACGGATGAAGAATTATATGTTCAGCTTTATAATATTAGCTCTACCGGAAAACTTAAAGAAGAAATATTAAAGCTTGATGAAAAAGTAAAGATTAATGGTGTGACATACTCAGATGATCTTGATGGAATACTGACTAAGCTTTCGCAATCGGCATATGATTTCAATCAGGGCGAGGCGGCAACCGGTGCGGGAGTATATACACAGCCCATCAAATATAAGTCTAACAACGGTGTAATAAAACAGATGATTGTATTTGATGCAGTCGAGTCTGTTAATGAATTAAACCGAGGAAAAGGTTCTGTGCTCATGGTAGATAATCTTGAAGCAGATAGCTTGACTGTCACCGGAAATGGAATTATAGGCGGATATACAGTATCTGGAAACACCTATTCTTTGGTTGTTCCGGCAAATCGTATGACGGGAGAGTATAAAGCACAGAAAGGTCACAGCGGCGGATATACACCGGGCAACGCATATAAAGTACAGTTCATAGATGCAAGTGCTATGGGCATCCCTAAGGTTGCGCTGGTTTATGGTTCACCGACAATGGGAACAGCAAACATAAATTCTGTTGTGCCTGCATTTGTTAAATCAATTACCAACGTATCATTAGGAGAAGGTAAATCTGCTGTTAAGTTAACAGTTGTTGATATGAATGGTGTTGAGAAGGAATACTATGAAGATGAAGATACAAGTCGTACTGCTCTTAGGGGTGCCACAAACACATGGACAGCATCTTACCCGACTGAAGAAGGTCATTTGGGCGGATTAGAGGTAGGCGATATTGTAAAGGTAACGGCAAATTCAGAGTCCATTATTGATGAGTTAATGATTGTTGTTGATGCTGACAAGGTTGTTTCTCAGACACAGGCTGCGGCTATTGCGGGCGACGGAGACTATAGCTCCCAGCAAAACGCTCAGTATCGTTACTATCTTGGTTCGGTACGTGCTGTTGATTCCTTATTGAAGCAGCTTCAGGTTACAAAAGCTTATGTAAATAGCGTGGATGGAACATTGGCAGATGTAAATGTTGAAACTTATGATTCATCTATCGGTCAGGTAGCAGATGCTAAGGTTTTTGTAGTTGATACGTCATTGGCAAAGGATAAGAGAATTAAAGCAGGTGGATTTGCTGATTTGGTTGGCGCAAATACAACAAATGTTGCTCCAGAAAATATCAGTAGAATATTTATGTATCAGACAAGTCAAAGCATCAAGATGATTGTAATATTCAAATAGTTAAAATAAAAAACAAGGAACGGGAATCCCGTTCCTTGTTTTTTATTGCGAGTCTTCATTGTTAATAACAAAATCTGCAAATTTGTTTTCGACTGCAATTTTCATTTCGGACTGTTCTTTATATTTTTTAATTGCTGCATTGGCTTTGTTCGTGGGTATAATGGTACCTGCGCCGCCTATACATCCACCGGGACACGCCATACCCTCCAAAAGATATCCATTTTTCTTTCCTGCTTTTGCAAGAGCAAGAAGTTTTCGGCAGTCAGACAGAGAGTCTGCTTTTTCAACAGGCACGACAGCATCAGGTTTTATAGTGTGAATTACATTAACAATTGCCTCCGCAACGCCACCTGTAACCGGATAACCGCGTCCTGCGGCAGTCGCGTCAGTAAATGGCTCATCGGGTGTATGCTCATCAAGGCTTATACCTTTTGCTACCATCATACCCATCAATTCTTCAAATGTTATTACAAAATCGACATCACTTCGTACACTTTTTCTCATAGCTTCAAGTTTTTTTGCGGCGCACGGGCCTATAAATACAACTTTTGAATCAGGGTAGTCCTGCTTAATAAGTCGGGCAGTAAGCACCATAGGGGTAAGTCCTACTGATACGCAATCTGCAATTTCCGGAAAGAATTTCTTTGCCGTTTCAGCCCACGATGGACAACAAGATGTTGCAAGAAATGGAAGTTTATCGGGCACACTTTCTAAAAAGTGGACAGCCTCCTCGCACGCTCCTATATCTGCACCAGCAGCAACCTCATACACATCATAAAATCCGAGCTTTTTAAGGACTGCTTTTATTTTTTCAGGTGTTGCCATAGGACCTAGCTGACCTACAAACGCCGGTGCAATTTCTGCAATAACCTTTACGTCAGATTTGATGGCATGAATTAACTGAAAAATCTGTGATTTGTCAGCGATGGCAGCGAAAGGGCAATTAACAAGACACATTCCGCAGGAAACGCACTTATCATAATTAATTTTTGCTCTGCCGAGGTCATCTGACTCTATTGCATTAACACCGCAAGCCTGAGCACACGGCCTTTGGTAACGGACAATAGCGTCATAAGGACACGAAGAAATACACTTACCGCATCTTATGCATTTATCTTTGTCGATTACTGAATGTCCGTCTTTCATATATACCGCCTGGGTGGGACATACGGCAGTACACGGATGAGCAAGACATCCCCGGCAGTTGTTAGTCACCATCACGGCGTCTTCAGGGCAAGCCTCGCAGGCAAAGGGAATAACATTTACTAACGGCGGCTCATAATATGTCTCGTCGAGTGCACATTTTTCAATGCCATCTTTAAGAGGTGCAGGCTCATCTACCGGCCTGAGATTAAGTCCCATTGCAAGCCTTATTCGCTCACCGACTATGGCACGCTCTTTAAAGACGCTGTCGCGGTATTTTGCAATTTCGCCGGGTATTATTTTATATGGAAGCTCGTCTATCTCAGAAAAGTCTTTTCCTTCATATGCAAAACTTGCAACCTCCCTGAAAACTTTGCGCCTTATTTTTGTTACCGGTGTAAATATTCCTCTCAATCTCTTTCCTCCTTTGTGTCATTTTGGTTGTGCAATGATAAAATCTTTGCCATAACAGTTTGACTATTGGCATTTTCGATTAACTCATCGTTTATCATTACCACAGGAGAATTAGTATCGTGCACCGAGTCGCCAATCAGATAGGCAGGGTAGATTTTTACTGAGTTTTTTGCAGTTCCCGCAAGTTTTCTAAGATTTTCTGCTCCGTTCATTATGTCTATTGCTCCTGACATTATACAACCGGTACAAACACAAATTTTAACCTCTGTTTTTTTCATAATATCCCGCCTTTTTAAGACTAATAGTTTTATTATCGCAATTAAACCTTTTTTAATACGCATTTTAAACTCATTTTTATGTATTTGGAATTACATTACAAAAAAATTTACATTTAATGGTAAAAAAGACTTGCATTTTTTGGAAATTAATGTTATACTGTATATAGAAAATGTAAAAAAAACCCATTTGAGCAATTAATTAGTAAACACAACAACAAGGAGGAGACTATGAAAAAGAAAATCACAATAGTAATGGTAGATGACAGTAAGGCGCTCTGTGAATATATAGCGGACTGTTTTTCCAAGACGGAAGACCTAGAGGTCATAGGTATTGCACATGACGGCCAGGAGGGCTATGAAAAGATTTGCAAGTTAAAGCCTGATGTTGCGCTTATGGATATTGTCATGCCGAAAATGGACGGTTTAGAGCTTTTAGAACATCTGGGCGATGCAAAGCTGAACAAAAAGATTACTTATATTATGCTTTCTGCCGTGGGCAACGACAGCATCACAAGCAAGGCAATGCAACTTGGAGCGCATTATTATATTGTAAAGCCTTTTGAAAAGACTGATGTATTGATTAAGAAAATCCGTCAGGTTTACGAGGTGGTAAACGAAGAGCAGTCAAATGCATCGGCGTTTTCTGCAAGACCGACACTGCCTGAAACCAAAAGCAGAATTCCGAGCGGAATAGATGAGGATAACCTGCAGTCAGTTATAACAAGTGTGATTCATGACATAGGCGTTCCTGCTCATATTAAAGGGTATAATTATCTTCGCGAGGCAATAGGTCTTTGTATACACGACGGCGAGTTTATAAACTCAATTACAAAGATGCTGTATCCGACGGTTGCAAGAAACTATCAGACTACATCTTCTAGAGTTGAACGTGCGATAAGGCACGCAATTGAAGTTGCGTGGAGCAGAGGCAGAGAAGAAGTATTAACTGATTTGTTTGGCTATACTATTGATACGAATAAGGGTAAGCCGACAAATGGTGAATTTATTGCGATGATATCAGACAGTATTCGTCTTAAAATGAGAAATGTTGTATAAGACAAATCTATCCCCTTTTATATAATGAGCGACCGAATGAGAAGTTTTTCATTCGGTTGTTTTCATTATAATATAATTTTGGAAATTAGCTCTGGAGATATGCCTAGAATTAAAGCTAAAAGAGTAAATGCCATAGCACTATGGATGTCAGTTGTAGTCTTAATTGATACGGGAAACTCCTGACATTCTATTATTTTGCCCTTTAGCGTTACGATGTTTCGTTGTAGGCAAAATAAGAATTGAATTCTATGATCGTCTGACGTGATTGAAGAAGCGGTTGCAGTAGCAAGTCCGTTAAGACCGTAGGTGATGATAATGGGGTTTTTCTTTTGAGACAGGGGGTAAATATTTTCATCTGTGTTGAGTAAAAATATATAGTCTGCGTTTGCTTTAGAAAAAGAAGAATTATTTTCAATTAAAACATCGTAATTATTGTGGGGATCGGCTGTGCAAAAGACTATATCCTTGTCTGTCTGAATTAAAGATGAGCCACAGTGAAGTCCGTGTTGTTGAAAAAAGCGCAGAGCAAGATGTTTGATTTTAGCATCTGATTCTGAAATTCCGACAGTAATCAAAAAAGAACACTCCAATAATTTAGTATCAATACAGGTAGTTTATGCGATTTGAAGCAATTTAAACTGATAAATTATTGATAATGTTTTGTTCTTTTTTCTATTTTTAAAGCATATGCTTGAATGAAAGTGCAATTTTGCCTAAAATGTGGCATAAAAAGGGAGGAAACGGTGTTATGACCATTGATTTATCCAAAGAAAGGGTCAATTTAAATGAATTGAAGATGAGCACATCTTCCACTATAATGGTAGACGGTGACGTGATTGTGCCTGATATAAAGCCAGATATCAGGGAGATTTTACTTGCAGAAGCTTTTGCGTCTGTAAATTCAAAGGAGGTTTCCGGAGGAAAGCTAAATGTATCGGGTCAGGTTCGTATTAATATTTTATATGCGCCTGACACGGAAGATGAAAACTTACCTAAAGTAAAAAATATGACGGCAAAATTTGATTTTCGTGACAGTATCGACTGCTTAAGCGGAGATGTGGATGTTACTGCTACTGCAATGACGGAGCATGTTGAGTTTTCGATAATTAACTCAAGGAAAATTAACATGAAGGTAGCAGTAAAAATCAGCGCAAATGCATACAGCAAGAAAGAGCTGACTTTCAGTACAGGTGTGGCAGAGGAATCGGGACTTGAGGCAAGATATAAAAACACAAGTATTTATAATATTATAGCGGATGAACAAAAGGAATTTGTTGTTTCTGAGGTAATTGAAATTCCTGCGTCAAAATGTGAAATTGATGAAATATTAAAAATGGACATACATACAGTAAAAGGCGAATGCAAACTTATGAATAATAAGATTATGCTAAAGGGTACGCTTGGTATTTCAACGCTTTACTCATCGCTTGTTGATGGTTATGCCATAGAACATGCAGAGCACGAGGCACAGTTTGCAGAGATTGTCGATATAGAGGGTCTTAGCGATGAGTGTATGTGCAATGTAAAATACGATGTAAAGGATGTATTTTTTGCCGTCAGGGAGGATTTAAACGGTGAGATGCGTGCTATTGCGCTTGAGGTAGTATTAGAGGCATCGATAATGGCATCTTGCGTAAGAGAAATATCTGTTCTGGACGACTGCTATAGTCCGTTTTCGTCGGTGCGCATAGACAGAGAAAAGGTTGAACTTTGCGAGCTTATTAATGAAGGCAACAGCTGGCTGCTGGTGAAAGATATAATGAAAGTAGCAGATGACCTGCCGCAGATTGATGCAGTTTATCATATTTTGGCAAAGCCGGTTATCGTAGAAAACACAATAAAAGACGGTAAACTTATGATAAACGGAAATCTGGCAGTATTTCTTTTATATGTATCAAAGGAAAGCAACGTTCCGCTTAACAGTATTGTATGTGAATTTCCGTTTGTGCAGACGCTTGATGTAGGTGAGTGTGAGGGTCGAGTAATGCTTGGAAGCAGTGTGGCGGTTGATTCTGTTAGTTTCACTCTTAATGCGGCTTCGGAAGTTGAAATAAGATGCAATTTAGAGTTTTATACTAAAGTTTTGCGCCCGTATGAAGTTGAAGTTATAAGCGGGGGAGAACTGACAGAGTACGACGAAGCAGAGGATGACGGCAGCACACCACGTCTTATAATCTATTTTGTACAGCAGGGAGATACTATGTGGGATATTGCCAAACGCTATCGCACGACATATGGAAGGATAATGTCTGCTAATAAAATTGAAGATGCAAGTAATATTTTTGCAGGACAGAAATTGTTAATTCCTAAAGTATAAAAATTAAAGCCTTTCGCCACAAGCGAAAGGCTTTTTATCATCCCTTTAAATATTTATCATATATAATTTTCAGTCCGGAAAGTGTAAGGTCACGGTTTATGTGAGTGATGGTCTTTGACTCTTTTGCAATTAAAGATGAAAGACCGCCGGTTGCAATTACATTTATTTTTTCTGCGCCAAACTCTTTTGCCATTTTATTTACTATATAATCTACCATACCTGCATAGCCGTATACTATACCCGACTGCATGCTCTGCACAGTGTTCTTTCCGATGACGTTGTCGGGTTTTGAAATTTCTATTCTCGGCAGCTTTGCGGTACGCTCAACGAGTGCATCAACAGAAATTTTAAGTCCCGGATAAATAGCGCCACCTAAATAATCACCATTTTTATCAATGCAGCAAAATGTGGTCGCGGTACCAAAATCAATTACAACCGCAGGACCGCCATATAGTTCGTATGCCGCAATGGCGTTTACAATTCTGTCGGCACCAAGCTCACGCGGATTATCTATTTTTATCTGCATGGGCAGGGGAGTAGCACTGCTTATTATGATAGGTTCTTTTTTGAAATATTTCCTTACGGCATTTTCCAATGAGTGCATAATAGGCGGAACAACAGAGGAAATAACCGCATCTTCTATCTCGTCGGGCAAAACACCTGAGTTAGCTAAAAGCTGCAGGAAGAAGAAACCGATTTCGTCAGATGAGCGTGTGCGGTCAGTAGCCATGCGGTAGCTGAATTTAAGCTCATCACCATCGTATATTCCAAGAACGATATTAGTATTACCAACGTCTATTGTAAAAAGCATATATTCCCTCCTGGTATAAAAATTATCCTATAGTTTTAATTTCGGATGAAATTTTTCCGTTTATAATTTCAATGCGTGCATAGCTTCCGCGCGAAGAGTGAATTGAGCCCGGATTTATAAGCCGTACGCCGTCAATCTCTTCGTTGAAGACTGCGTGAGTATGTCCGAATAAAACGAGTTTGGCATCCTTTGCTTTTGCTGCCGTGAGAAGCTCATAGCACCCAAATTTAACTCTTTCTTTATGTCCATGCGTAATATATAGGCGGATACCGTCTATGACGGGCAGCATACAAAATGGGTCATCGCAGAAAAAGTCGTTGTTGCCACGAACGGCATAAAGCAAAATATTTGGATAACGGCTTCTGATATAGTAAGCATCGCTTGCGACGTCTCCGCAAAAGACTAAAGCATCGATTTTCTTTTCTTGCTCAAGCACAGCATCTATTGAATATGTTGAACCGTGGCTGTCTGATAATGCAATGAGTATCATACCTTGGCCTCCGGCATGAATTCAGCAAAGTTTTTGAGCATCGAAAGACCTGTCTCTCCGCTCTTTTCGGGATGGAACTGTGTAAGGAACAGATTTCCTTTTTCAACCAAAACGTGCGGATGGATGCCGTAGTGAGTGGTGGCTGTAACGGTTTGAGGCTCGTCAGAGTCAACATAATATGAATGCACGAAATAAACAAATGGTTCATCGCCCAAGCCATTTAAAAGCACAGATGGGCGAAGCACTTCTAAAGAGTTCCAGCCAATCTGCGGAATTTTAAGGCCCATATCTTCAGGGAAACGGCGGATTGTACCTTTTAAAATTCCTATGCCGTTTGCATTTCCTTCTTCGCTGTATTCATACATCATCTGCATTCCGAGGCATATTCCCATGAAAGGAATACCTGAAGCCACAGCATTTTTAATAGGCTCAACGAGTCCGAGATTTTCTAAGCTTTTCATCGCATCTTTAAAAGAGCCTACACCGGGGAGCACAAGTTTTTCTGCAGTGGATATTTTCTCGGCACTTTGTGTAACCTCGACATCATAACCAAGATATAAAAAAGCCTTTTCCACGCTGCGCAGATTTCCTGCTCCGTAATCTATAATAGTAATCATATAATCCTCCGTTATTCTTCAGGCAAAAGTGCTTTTATCTTGTCTACCAAAGACAAAACACGCTCGCGTTCCATTTTCATACTAACGCGGTTTACAACAAATCTTGCAGATAAGTCACAGATTTCCTCTAACACTACAAGTCCGTTTTCTTTTAATGTTTTTCCGCTTTCTACGATATCAACTATAACCTCTGACAAGCCAACAAGCGGTGCAAGCTCAACAGAGCCGTGTAATTTTATTATTTCCACAGACTGTTTTTTGTCAAACTGATAATAGTTTTTTGCGATGTTAACATATTTTGATGCTACACGGATATGGTTCATTCCGTCAAGCTTTCCAGCAAGCTCTTTAGGTCCTGCAACCGCCATTTTGCAAGCACCGTATCCTAAATCGATGACTTCGTAGAGGTCTTTTCCATCTTCTAAGAGAGTATCTCTGCCAACAACGCCAATGTCGGCAGCACCGTATTCAACATAGGTGGGAACGTCTGATGCCTTGACCAGTATAAACTTAAATTTGTTTTTTTCATCGGTGAAAATCAGCTTGCGGGATTTTTCGCGAAGCTCAGCAATGTCAAGTCCTGCCTTTTCGAGCAGGTCGACTGTTAGCTCGGCGAGTCTCCCTTTTGCAAGCGCAATTGTTATATATCTCATTGTATCTCTCCTTGTCAGTTTTAGTGGTGATGACCGTGTTCGTGTCCGCGGCCACATTCACACTCATCGTCGTGCGAAAGCAGTTCACCTAAAGTTGTGTAATTTTTAGTGTCGTCAGAAAGGTTATGGACACACACTTTATCGGCATCGGTAATACTGATTATGCCTTGAATGTTTGTTTTTCTGGCAAGCGATACTGCGTTTTCGTACTTATTGTCGTTTAAATATTGTTCAGCAACATAGCCTTCGTTTCTCAAAGCGGTAAGCAGTTTAAAGCACTTGGCAGAATCAGAGCCAAATACCAATGCATCAGAGCCTATTGTAGATTCTAAAAGATTCTGTCTGGTCAATACCCCCATCAATCTGTCTGTGCCGATTGCCATACCAACGGCGGGAATATCTGCACCAAATTCTGTTGTCACTCCATCGTATCGACCACCTGAACAGATAGGGAAGCCAACGCCGTGCGTTATGCCTTTAAAAATCATGCCTGTATAGCAGTTAATTCCTTTAACTAAAGAAAGGTCAATGGAAATATATTTTTCATATCCGCACTCTGCAAGAATTTTATAAATATTACGTAGGTTTGTAAGTGATAAGCGTGATTTCTCGCTCAAAGTGCTTTCGTCGATTTCGTTTAATATTTCGATGCCACCAAAAAGAGAGGGGAGCTTGGTCAAAATATCGTAAATCGGTTTTGTAAGATTAAGTGTTTTAAGATATTCATCAAGCGCCAGTGTGTCTTTTTTATCAATATAGCGGCGAACATTTTCACCCTCTTCGTCAGAGAGGTTTGCCTGTTCCATAATTCCTTTAAAGAACTCAACCTGACCGATTTCAATCTGGAATGTTTCAAGACCAACGCTTAAAAGAGCTTCCATGGCACAGAGGATAACCTCGCAGTCTGCCATATCATTTTTGACACCTAAAAGTTCTATGCCTGACTGGCAGAACTCACGCTGAACGGAAGAGTAGCTGTCAACATAGCGGAACACCTTTCCGCTGTACTGCATTCTGAGCGGGAAGGGGCCATCGGGAAGTTTTGTCGCAACCATTCGCGCCAAAGATGTAGTAACATCAGGGCGCAAAACCATAATGCGTCCTTCTTTATCGAAGAATTTATATAAAATTTCCTGCTCCATTTTACTGCTTGGAGTGTCATATGCATCATAAAACTGCATAACAGGCGTTTCAACTACCTGATATCCGTAGCTTGCAAAAACATCTGTGATGCTGTTTTCTATCATACTTTTTTCGGCACATTGCTTCGGGAGAAGGTCTGTTGTGCCCTCGGGAGTGTATAATCGCCAGTTTGACATCTTGTTCATACCTTTCTGTATATAATTTCAAATTTTAGCATAATAATTCATAATAATTATAGCGCAAATAACACGACATTTCAATATTTTAGCGGGATATTTTTTAAAAAATAAATGAGGATAAATATATATAAAAATTAAATAAATATATGTTTTTAAAAGGTAAAGATATAATTGTCTTAAATTTCAAATGACAAGAGGACATTTTCATTGTCAATTTCGGTGTTCGTTCTGATGCAATTGGTGGAGAGTACATAAATGCGGCCTATCCGCGATTTGTGTGCTCAAGAATTTAAAACCCATGCGTTGTTGTCTACAAACGGTGAAGACTCATATTTTCCAACAAGCTCGATGCACGATTAGGTCGTATATGGGGGGTGGGTATCACGTCTTAAAAAGGTGCTAATGAACTAATTACTGCTGGGACAACCGATATTCTTAGAGAAATTAAGACTATGTAATAGCAAAAAAGCTTCAGCCATTGGCTGAAGCTTTTTTAACAGCTTATTAAGCTTTTCCTGCACTGCCGAACATAATCATTTTCTGTTTGACAACTTCGGTCATATTTTTCTTAGCAGGTCCGCAAATCTTTCTCGGGTCATATACATCAGATGTTGTAACAACTGATTTTACACCCTCCGTGAATGCTACGCGGATATCGGTGTCAATATTAATCTTGTTTACACCAAGTTTAGTAGCCTTGATGATTGATTCTTCAGGGACGCCTGATGCGCCGTGAAGGACTATCGGGATATCAATAAGACCTTTTATAGTCTGGAGTCTTTCAAAGTCAAGCTTTGGCTCGCCTTTATATTTTCCGTGCGCAGTACCAATAGCGATGGCGAGGTAATCAACGCCTGTTCCCTCAACGAACTCTACAGCTTCATTAGGAGAAGTGAGACGTGCCTCTCTTTCATCAACGCTGATATTGTCCTCGATGCCGCCCAAACGTCCAAGCTCAGCCTCAACAGAAACACCACAAGCATGGCAGATTTTAACTATTTCCTTGGTTTTTTCAATATTTTCAGCCAAGGGAAAATGTGAACCGTCAAACATAATGGAGGTCCAACCATTGCGGATACAACTGATTAAAGTGTCATAGGTAGTGCCGTGGTCTAAATGCAGAGCAACCGGAACGCTTGCTTTTTTAGCGGCAAGGTGCACCATTTGAGCAAGATAATCCATTCCTGCGTATTTAATTGCGCCTTCAGAAGTCTGAATTATGACTGGAGACTGTGTTTCCTCTGCTGCGTCCATAACCGACTGAAGAATTTCCATATTGTTAATATTAAAGGCACCTACAGCATAATTCTCTCTATGCGCCTTGTCCAAAATTTCCTTTCCTGTAACTAACATTTTGTTACCTCCTTATTTATTATCTGCATTTTATATTTCTGAACATAAAATAAAGAACATCACTTTTAGTGTATGCAGGGAATAACCAATTTATCCACGTGAGCAAAATCGTTGTTACGAATTGCATCAGCGGTTAAAATCATTGCAGAACCGCACTCGCAGCATTCCAAAATAATATTATCCTCGTGAATTTCAACATCAATTAAATTTGAGCCGCATTCGCAAAAAAGACGTTCTCTGTCAGAGAGCTCCTGGATTTTATCAAGCGCTTTGAGCATAATGACACCGTTTTTGCCAGTGTGCTCAAGACCGCACGCGCTTATCACTTCACCAATGTAAGACTCATTTTCCCGTACTGCCTTTTTAACGGCGTCCTCTTTTCCAACGAAGACCAAACCAACAATTACGTTGGGGCAGGTGAATTCACAGCATTCCTTTTTAGCAATCGAGGAAAACGGAAGATTAAATTTATGAATCTCATCGCATACCAGGCACTTTATTCTTACCGCATAGTTATATTTATTTTCAGGCAGGATTTCAACTGCGGAGTGCTCACAACTACAACGCACAGAAATTCCTTTGTGTCCGGACAATTCAAATAACGAAAAATCACCGTACGCAAACTCGCCACAAGCAGGGCAGCGGTATGCAATTGTCCGGTCAAAATTAATCAGCATAAGACATCCTCATTTCCATTTGCAAGTCCATAGGATATATTTATATCTATATATAATACTATACTACAAATAAGCTATATTGTCAAAGGCATTTCAAAGTTTTTTGATATATTAAGGAATAAATAACTTTTTGTTATTTTAGGTATTGGTTTTTTGCGAAAAATATGATATACTGTTAAAATATGCAAAGAGTAACTTGTGATTATCGGTCGCATATAATATTAGATAAGAATCATTTAACAGTGAGGTTTTAAATATGCAAAGTGAAATTAAAAAGCGCTTTGATGCGATAAAGCCAATGATTGGTAACACACCGCTTTTGGAGATTTCTTTACGCTTTCGCGGCAAAGAGCGCAAGGTCTATGCTAAAGCAGAGTATTATAATCTGACCGGAAGCATTAAAGACCGTGTTGCGCATCATATTTTAAGCAAGGCGTATGAAAATAGAGAAATCGCTTCGGGGGATTTGATTGCTGAGGCGACCAGCGGTAACACCGGTATTTCATTTTCTGCACTGGGAAGATACCTGGGTCATCCGGTTGTAATCTATATGCCCGACTGGATGAGTCGTGAGCGTATTGCGCTTATGGAAAGTTTTGGCGCAAAAGTACACCTTGTATCTCATGAAGAGGGCGGATTTTTAGGCTCGATTAAGATGACAGAAGAACTCGCGGAAAAAGGTGGCGTTTTCCTGCCCAGACAGTTTTCTAATAATGATAATGTTGAAGCGCATGAACTTTATACCGGCGAAGAGATAGTAAATCAGCTCGCACAACTCGGCAAAAAAGCAGATGCAGTTGTTGCCGGCGTTGGTACCGGCGGAACAGTTATGGGTATAGCTAAAAGACTTAAGGCTGAAAACAGTTTACTTAAGACATACCCGCTTGAACCGCTCAACTCGCCCACGCTTTCCACCGGATATAAGGTTGGCAAGCACAGAATATACGGAATATCAGATGAGTTTATTCCTGACATTTTAAAACTTGATGAGACCGACGGTGTAGTTTCTGTAGATGATGGCGATTCTATTCGTATGGCGCGTCTGCTTTCAGAAGAGCTGGGTATAGGTGTTGGCGTTTCCTCGGGGGCAAACTTCCTTGGTTGTCTGCTTGCTCAGGAGGAAATGGGCCCAGACGCTGCAGTCGTAACTGTTTTTGCTGACGATAATAAAAAATATCTTTCTACGGATTATTCTAAACCTCAAACATCTCAGGAAGGGTACCTTTCTAATGATGTTGAACTTTTAGGAGTAAAGGTATTACGATAAATGCATAATAGCATCTTGCGCAAGAAAAGGTTGAAGTGAGGACTTCGACCTTTTCTTCTTTTATATAAATACCAAATTGACATTTTGATAAAAAAATGCTACAATAAATAAGTTCGAGTAATCCAGATGGTCGCGGGGGCGTATGCCAACGAGGAAAGTCCGAGCTTCATAGGGCAGGGTGCCGGGTAACTCCCGGTGGAGGCGACTCTAAGGATAGTGCAACAGAAATAGACTGCCGATTTTTCGGCGATGGTGGAAAGGCGAGGTAAGAGCTCACCGGCGCTATGGTGACATAGCGGCCATGTAAACCCCACCTGAAGCAACACCGTATTGGCTCGTGCGGACTTAGCCGGCCCGGCGTGTCCGTACTTGGCGGTGGCTTGAACCGTATAGTAATATGCGGTCTAGATAGATGACCATCAAATACAGAACTCGGCTTACAGGATTGCTCGAATATAAAAGCACCGGATTTTTGTTCGGTGCTTTTATATTATTAAAGAAGGAAATAAAAAAGTTAAAAAACTTAAAAATAATAGTTGACAAACGGTTCAGTAGGTGATATAATAAACAAGCTGTCTTTCGAGGGGCTGAGGATAGATGGAACCTCGAAAAAAAGTTTGAAAAAGTTTAAAAAA
>JAZNJS010000023.1:0-53193 GCA_045578185.1 Clostridia bacterium | reverse complement strand
AGTATGCAACAGAGCAATTATATCATACAAAATTTGTTTTGGCAAGTATTTTTTAAGAAATTTGCAGATTTTTTTCTTCAAGCCTTTTTGATATGAATCTGTCATAGAAAACAAGCTTAAAAATCGCTATTAACGGAACGCCCAAAAACATACCTATAACGCCCCCAAATTTTCCACCGATGGTCACTCCTGCTATTACAAGAAGCGGACTGATTCCAACCTGTGTAGA
The DNA here is from genome assembly GCA_045578185.1 of Clostridia bacterium. Taxonomy (GTDB): domain Bacteria; phylum Bacillota; class Clostridia; order UBA1381; family UBA9506; genus RGIG1666. Next base: position 52,964 of record JAZNJS010000023.1, on the reverse strand, counting down.
CATAATTTTCGGTCCAACAATTAAATTGTCAACAACCTGAATTCCTACTGCAAATGCTATAACAACAATCGCCGGCAGCCAACCGCCTATAAACAGAGCAAGCAGCACGCATGGAATAGCTCCAAGCCAGGGACCAAAATACGGAATCATATTTGCAACTGCAATAATAAAAGCAACAAGCGGAGCAAGCGGAACACGGAACGCAACCAAAACAACAAGACCTATAACAAACATAATTAAGGACTGAAGCAGTCTGCTTAAGATAAAACTTTTAAATATATCGTTAATTTTGCGTCCTGTTCTAAAGATGCTATTAGCCGTTTTTTCTGTAAATACGGCCAAAACAAGGCCTTTTACGTTTTTGATAAGCCCTTCTTTGCTATAAAGATAATAAACAGAAACAACAATTCCAAACACGGCTCTTACAACCATCTGGGCCGAAACACTTACCGCTGATGAAACTGCATCACTAATCGATGAAAGATTAAGCACGCCTGTAAGCCAGTTATAAAGGCTTTCAAAAATACTGTTTGTGTACTGCTCTATTGTCTGTGTTATAGTTGGGTCGAGTGAATTGGTAAGGTCTAAAACCCACGCTTCAAAATTAGCTGCATATCTTGGGATATTGTCAATTATCTCACTTATTCCCTGACGTATTGTAGGAACAATAGCCACAATGAAAATGGTAATCAGCCCTGCTATAAACAGATATAAAAATGCAATAACTCCCGCGCGTTTATATTTTTTTGTGCGCTCGGTGTCTTTTTTAGAGCTTATAAGTCTTTCAAAAAACACCATCAGGGGATTTAAAAAATACGCATACACAAATCCCCACACAAAATATGCAATGCATGAATAAAGCACAGCAACAATTCCTGTAACGGAAATATTTGTGCCAAATATCAGTTTAATTATTACTGCCGAAATGAGAACTACCGGCAGCACTCCAAGGTAGGGTATTTTAATTCTTTTAAACAAAATATCATCTCCTCCTTCATCCTTTGTGCTCTTTAAATTATCTATTTAAACCATTATTTCTTACGACTGTGCTATATCAGCAAAATATTTAACTATTCCTGAATAAACCGCCCAGGCAATTTCCTTTTGATATTCAGCATCAATTAGTTTTCTCTCCTCGGCAGCGTTTGACAAAAAACCGCACTCAATCAAAACTGCCGGCACTTTCGCTTTCTTTAGAAGATATATGTCACTTGTTGCCTTTTTGATTTCACGCTCAGACGACGGAATAAGCACGCTTATAAGCTCTTTTTGTAAAAACTCTGCCAAGGTTTTGCTCTCTTCTTGGTTTGGCGAATAAAAAACCTGCGGACCGCTATATTTTGAATCGGTAAATTTATTCATATGAATACTTACAAATAAATCTGCCTTGCTTTCATTCATAAGTTTTTCTCGGTTTGACATATCCGAGCGCTTCTTTTGTCTTATCGTAGAACCCGAATCATAAATCCCCTGCTCATCTGCGCGGGTCACGATAACATCCATTCCGCTCTGCTCCAAAAGATTCTGCACCAGTTTTGAAATTTTAAGATTGAGTTCCTGCTCGCGCACTCCGCTACTGCCCACGGCGCCTCCGTCAGGCTCGCCGTGTCCGGCATCAAGCACTATCGTCTTTCCGCTGCACGGCAAAGAAGCTTTTTTTGAAATTATAAAAGTTTGAGCCCCAAGCCCGGCTGCATAGAAAATCGAAAGTGCCACCGCACAAGCAAGCAAAAAATACCACTTTTTAAATATTACTATCACACTCTCACCGCCTTTTCTGCTATTTACATTCTATTCGCAAAAAGACGTGCGTATGATTTTATTTAATTTGAGTTTAGTTTACCACAAAAACCCTTAAAAATCAATGATTGCCACTAATTAGTTCTTCAAATTAACACTTTATTAATATAAAAAGAGTTGCCGGGGCAACTCTTTTTATATTTACTGTATTAAATAGATTCCTTTAACCATTATTACTGTTTCAGACTCGGTTGTAAATCCGCGACCATCGTCTCGGGGAACAATCAGAAGATGGTTCTTTGGCACTCTTTTTCCTCCGTCTAAATCCTCTCCTGCTGTTACGTCCGCTATACCGCCCTGTTTACTTGCAAAAATCGTTCCACTGCCTGCACGAAGAATAAACTCGGTGCTTGCTCCAAACACCACCTGCTTACCCTTAGGGATGCTTACAACTTCATATGAAGCAGCAGTAGCTACTGTCTGGTCATCTCCACTTTCTGTATTGCCGCTTATTTTTTCATTAATATAGTCTTTAACCTCAGCGACAACCTTATCTATGTAGCTTTTTGTTACCACGGGGTCGCTGTTGTCACCCGGCTGAGCAGATACTGCCATACCACACAAAACCAACGCTGACAATGCCGCCAAAAGCCACATTATTGTTCTTTTTTTCATTTTAAACTCCCCTTTTCATCTGTTTGTACAAAAATTAAAAATAAAATGCCAACCAAAAAATATATCACTGCAAATCCATAAGCCCCAAACTAATTGCAAGTGCGCCGTCTACGCCTTCTATCAATTCATCATCCAAGCGCCCGATTCGCTCTCTCAGCCTTTTTTTATCAATCGTTCTGATTTGCTCTGTCAAAATAACAGAATCCTTTGCCAGACCGTAATCGTCTGCGCTGATTTCAATATGAGTGGGCAGTTTTGCTTTGTTTATCTGTGAAGTTATAGCGGCGATAATAACAGTAGGCGAAAACTTATTTCCCACATCGTTCTGCACCACTAAAACCGGTCGCACACCACCCTGCTCCGAGCCAACCACAGGGCTTAAGTCTGCGTAAAATATATCTCCTCTTTTAACAACCACACTATTCACACTCCGCCAATTTTTCCTCATAGGCAGAAAACTGTTCGTCCTCTGCTTCAAAATACATTTTGGCAATGCTTAAGTTGAGCTCCGCCATTTCCTGATAACCTTTTTCCATCTGCTCGATAGTGGCAGCCTTTTTCTTTTCCCCTATATATTTTCTCATAGCCTCACGGACAAGCTCGCTGCGGCTCGTCTTTTCAGAGCCGGCTAAAGCATCCATCTGCTCAAGCAATGTGTCGGGAACTGTTATCAGTACCTTCTTGAGTTGCGACAAAATAGTCAAGCCCCCATTCGTTGAATTTCCGTCCACATTATTTAAGACGGTATTCCTTTGCGAAATGTTTCATGTTGCAAAAGCAAACGCACCAAGCGTAACTATTTTGTATTTACATAAGCACAAAAGACTGCGCCTACAACCATTCTATGCTTTAGTATATACAAAAGCTACAATAATATTATATATTTTTTTATTATCTTAAGTCAATGCTAAAATACTGGCAATAACTACTTAAGATAGCTAAGTACATTCACGATTTTTCCATCTTTTAAGTACACTCTCGGTATTCTTCTGCCGATTACGCAAAGGATTTCATAATTAATGGTCCCCATATTGGCTGCCAGTTCTGTCACGGTAATTTCCTCATCGCCTCGCTTCCCGAAAATAATTACTTCGTCTCCGACAGCTATATTATTGACACTCGTTACGTCAATCATACATTGATCCATACAAATTCTTCCAATTACAGGAACTCTTTTCCCACCCGCAATCATATCGGCATTGTTTGAAAGACTGCGAAGATAACCATCTGCATATCCAATCGGCACGGTTGCAATCTTCGTTAGTTCCTTATGTGTCTGATACGTTCCACCATAGCTGACGCGCGTACCTTTTTCTTTCTCCGAAAGATGTGTAATTACTGCCTTAAGCTCCATTGCAGGCTTAAGGTCAAGCTTGGTTTTATCTACTTCCTCTGACGGATAATGTCCATATATTACTATTCCGGGGCGAACCATATCAAGATGATACTCAGGAAACTCCATAACGCCAGCACTATTACAAACGTGCTTAATCGGAATTTTAAGACCTCTTTCTTCTAAGCGTCCTGTCATATCCATAAATTTTTCAAACTGCATATCTGTATAACTGCGGTCCGTCTCGTCAGCCTTTGCAAAATGAGTGAACATTCCCTCAATCTCTATGTTAGGCAAACGATAAATCGACATTATCTTTTCAACATCATCAGTCGTTGTTCCAAAGCCAATTCTTGACATTCCTGTATCGATGCTTATATGAATTTTTGCTTGTTTTCCCGCACGAAGTGCCTCGTCAGAAACAGCTTTGGCAAGTGAATAGTTAAATACCGTAGGCGTAATATCGTGCTCTACTAAATCCTGTGCTCTCATATCAGGTGTATGACCCAAAACCAAAATGGGAGCATCTATGTTTCTTGCACGAAGCTGCATAGCTTCATCGATAGTTGCGACCGCCAGGGCATCTGCGCCGTTTTGCAAAAGCGTTTTTGCTACCTCACGAAAACCGTGACCGTAGCCATCAGCTTTTACAACACCTAAGAATTTAGTCTTATTCGACAAGAGCTTTTTTATCTCGCGAACGTTGTGTGCAATCGCATCAAGGTTAACCTCCGCCCAGGCACGGCTCATTTTCACATCCTGCAACGCTAATCAACTCACAATCTCAAAAATTTCATCCTTTATATTATCATTATAAACGAATTTTACAAAATCTGCAATAAAAACTATATTTCCGCCCATATCATACACGGTAATATTTTTTGGCGCTAAAGTTTTATTGTCGATAAGCATCGATGCCTTTCTTCTGCGGGCACTTTCCAGCGGCAATTCCGTTTCAAGAAGCGTGGTTCCGCTTTCTTCCTGTGCCACTGTTGTTACCGCCGTTTCCTCCGATCGATAATAAAGGCTCATAAAATTATCAACAAAACTATAGTCAATATCCTCTGAAAGAGGAACAGAAAGCTTATATTCCTTGCTACCGGAGTATATGACCTGAACATCGTCCCCGTCTGTTATGATCATAATTCTGGATAACTGCTCAGGGCTTACGATTTTAGTGATTTTTTTATCTCCCGCTGACAACTGCTCCATCTCATACACATTTTCTGTCTTATTACTTTTAACAGTCATTTTTACATATGCAGAATAAGACTCCATTTTGCTGTAATAGCGGTGTATTTTTTCGTAAATTCCCAAATCCTCATCTGTGAAATTTACGCTGCCCTCACAGCCACACAAGCATAAACTTATCATTAGTGTAAGCAAAATAAGCCTACACCTTACCACTATCCTCACTCCTTATAATCTGTCAAAGCCTTTCTAATAGCAAATGGTACCTCATTTAAAATATCAACAGCTGTCATGCCGTATTCACCTTTTTTCTCTGATGCTAAAGAGCCAGCTATGGTGTGAAGATGAACGCCAAGACAAGCCGCATCGCAAAGGTCCGCCCCTTGCGCTGCAACGCCTGCAATTATTCCGGCTAAAACATCCCCACTGCCTGCCGTTGCCATTCCCGAATTGCTGATTGTATTTATAAATACTCGCCCATCAGGACAACAAACAAAAGTGTCTGCACCCTTAAGCACAAGCGTTACGTCAAATTCTTTTGCAAAATTATGTGCCAGCGCTATGCGGTTACTTCTAATCTCTTCAATAGAATGGCCCGATATTCTTGAAAATTCAACCAGATGCGGCGTAAGCACCGCAGGTGCTTTTTTCTTTTTGAGAATATTAATACTTCCCTTAAGAGCATTGAGCGCATCTGCGTCAATAATCATTGGTTTTTTAGATTCACTCGCAAGCTGCATAACTATACTCTTAACATTTTCACCGCCCGAAAGACCCGGGCCCATTAAAAGAACATCTTGTTCCTTGATTTTTTCACTTAACATTGTAATAGCAGACTTTGAAACAGCATCACCATCAACCGGCAAAGCTGCAGTCATTACTTCCGTCAGTTTTGAAGCTGCAATATCTGCCACACATTTAGGCGTTGCTAAAGTTGCCATTCCCGCTCCCGATTTAAGCGCTGCTTCTGATGCCATAACCGCCGCACCGCACATGCCTTTTGAACCTGCAAAAACAAGCACTTTGCCAAAACTTCCTTTATGCGCATCCTCTGCCCTTTCAGGCATAAGAGAAAATACGGATTTGTCCAAAGTATAAAGGTTACTTTTATGCTCTTTAATCAGCTCATCCGGAATTGATATCGGGGCAACGGAAAGTCTTCCCACATACTTTTTAGCAGGATATAAAAACTGTCCCACCTTCGGTGCAGCAAAGGTCACGGTAATGTCAGCTTTTACGCAGTTTTTTGAAACTTCACCATTATCTGCTTTAGCCCCACTCGGCATATCAACTGCCGCAACAAAAGCACCGCAATTATTCATATAGCGCACCATTTCTGCTTCTTCACCCGAAATTTCTCCGTGCAAACCTGTTCCGTAAAGTGCATCAACTGCTATATCACATTTATCAATTAGACCTGAAAACTCACTGACAGGAATACCAAACTTAACTGCCAATTCATAATTTGTGCGTGCATCACCTTTTAATTTATCTAAATCAAAACCTACAAATACCTTAGGACTGGCTCCACGCACAGAAAGAAGCCTTGCGATTGCAAATCCGTCTCCACCGTTATTGCCCGAGCCACAGAAAATATTTATCTTTTTATCTCTTAAATCGCCACGAGCTGCCTTTAGTTCCTCACAAAAGCCCTGAGCGGCATTTTCCATCATAACAAGACTTGATACACCGTATTGATTGAAAGCGGTTTGCTCAAGCTCGCGCATATCATTAACAGTTACTAACTTCATAGTGCTTCTCTCCTTTGTAGATTGTTTCTCCTCATTTTTCTGCGATTACCTGTGCAATAGCATATTCTTCTGAGTGAGAAATGCTTACATAAAGTCCGCTTATGCCGGCTTCATCAGTTAACTCCTTAGCCGCACCCGCAAGAGCAATGTGAGGTTTGCCTAGTTCATCACGCAAAATTTCCACCTCACGCAATAAAAAGCCGCGCACGCCGGTACCAAGAGCTTTGGAAAATGCCTCTTTTGCCGCAAAATTGGCTGCAACAGACTCTGCCGCATATTTTCGAGATTTAAAATATTCAATCTCACTTTCAGCAAAAAAACGTTCTAAAAAACCATCCTTTTGCATCGCTTCTTTTATTCTTTTTATCTCTACAATATCTATTCCGGTTCCATAAATCATAGCTTTTCCGCCTTCTTTTTCTTTTGTTTTTATTTTACCGCAATCGGCAAAATTTATCAATAGCTGAGCAAAATTTTATGTAAAAAACCACCTACATATAAAGCAGCTTGAAACAAAACCTACAAAATCAGCAATCAGCGCCGCATATACTGAAAATCGCGAATCTTTTATACCCACGCTGCCGCAGTATACCGCAAGCGTATAAAAGGTGGTTTCCGTCGAGCCCATCATTACAGAAGCAATTCTGCCAACCAAAGAATCCGGTCCGTGCACGCTAAATAAATCATTTATTAAAGCTAATGCTCCACTCCCCGAAACAGGTCTTAGCAGCGCGAGACCTATCACCTCTGACGGGATTCCAAAAAGATTTGTAACGGGTGCTAAAAGTCGCGAAATGAACTCTAATGCTCCCGATGTGCGAAGCATTGTTATTGCCGCAATTAGTCCGACAAGAGCAGGCAAAATATCCGCCGCCGTCTTAAGTCCCTCTTTTGCTCCGTCTAAAAATGCTTCAAACACATTTACCCTTTTTATAAGACCGTAGCCGATAATTATAATGAGCAAAAGCGGCATAATCCCTTCTGAAAGTATTTTTACCGCCTGCATATTCTTTTTGATTCCTCCCGTCTTGCAAAGAATTTGACTGCCAGAACCCCTGCAGTAACCGAAAGAACAGAACAAATCCACACCGGCACCATTATCGCAAACGGATCTAGGCTTGCAGCTGCGTGTCTTAGTGTGATAAGCGTAGTGGGAATAAGGTTAATTGAGGCGGTATTTATAACAATAAACATACACATTTCATCAGAGGCACGACTTCTTCCTCCATTTAGCTTATCAAGCTCTTTCATCGCTTTTAAACCCAGGGGTGTCGCCGCATTTGAAAGGCCCAGAAAATTTGCAATCATATTCATAATAATTGCACTCGCCGCTGCTCCTTCTGCCTTAAGCCTTGGGAATAAAATTCGAATAAGAGGTTTTGCCGCCTTTGCTAATGCTCTCGTAAGACCCGAACGCTTTGCAATCTCTAAAAGTCCCGTCCACAGACACATCATTCCAAGGAGCGCAAGAATCATTTTAACCGCCGCCTCTGCACCGTCAAGTGCGCCGGCTGTAACTGTCTGGAGGTTGCCGTTAAGCATCCCTAACATACAGGCAAGTAAAATCATTCCCGACCAAACATAATTCATCATAAAACTACCGCCCCCAACGCCTTAACTTTTGCCGTAAAACAGTTGCTTTGTAAGCCTTGCAAACATTTCAAACGGATTTATTTTGTTTACATTCTCACCTGCCGTAATATCTGCCGAGCCTATCTTTTCGCCGTCTATGTAAAACGAAACTTCACCTATCTTCTCATCGCTCAATGTCGGTGCATTTATCTCATCCGGAAGTTCAATCTTAGTTTCAATGTCATTGATTTTCGCTTTTTTTACTAAAACATTATAACCCTCTGTAATCTTGGGCTGCAGCTCACTTCTTACACCCTTTGACACTTTAATTTTGCCGAGTTCGTCATCAGATATGAGGCTGTTTGCTATTGCATAATTTGCAAAACCATAGTCTAAGAGCTTTGTCGCGTCAGAAAAGCGTTCCTTAGAACTCGGTGCTCCTAACACCACAGCTATAAGGTCCATTCCATTGCGTTTGGCAGATGCGCTAAGACAGTATTTAGCCTCCCCCGTAGAGCCTGTTTTAAGACCTGTTGCACCCTCATAAAAACGAATCAGTTTATTCGTATTTACCAAACCGAATTCTCCTCCACGCAAGCTGTCCATCCAAATAGTTGTAAAATCAAAAATTGCAGGATGGCTTATAAGCTCTTTTGACATAAGGGCAATATCATGTGCTGAGGTAAGATGGCCCTCTGCATCAAGACCGTTACAGTTTACAAATGTTGTATCATTCATGCCTAGCTCTTTTGCCCGCTCGTTCATCATGCCTACAAAACCCTCTAAACTACCCGCAATAAATTCACCGAGTGCGGCAGCGGCATCATTTCCTGATGCTACCGCAACGGCTTTTAACATATCTCTCACACTCATCTCTTCGTTAGGCTCAAGGTATATTTGCGAACCGCCCATAGACGCCGCTTTTTCCGAGCAGCGTACCATGTCATCCATAGTTATTTTTCCGCTGTCAACCGCTTCCATAACCAAAAGCATCGTCATAACCTTTGTCACGCTTGCAGGAGGCCTTTTGTCGTGTATGTTTTTTTCATACAGGCACTGACCTGTGGACGCCTCAATTAAAATTGCAGACGGCGCTGACAGCTCAAGCTCTACCGCCTCTGAAAATACAGGTAAAGGCAGCATACAAACAATCAAAAGAGTGATCAAAAACGATAATTTTTTCATAAAATCTTTCCTTTCACAAAAGGTTTTAAGCTATTATCTATTCTATGCGCCCATTCTTAAGCTATTCCGTTTTTAACGATACACATAAAAAAGCGGCGCGTAAAGTTTAACCTTGCGCACCGCTTTTATAATTGTTTTACGCTTCGTACTGCATAGATGCTCTTACCTTTTCGGATTCCTCTTTTTTACCGAGCCACTTGGCTATTTCAAAAGCGAAGTCGTGTGCTGTTCCCGCACCCTTTGAGGTAATAACATTTCCGTCAACTATAACTTTGCCTTTTGCAAATTCTGCACCCAAAAGCTCGTCTTCAAAACCCGGGAAACAGGTCGCCTTTCTGCCTTTTAATATCCCTGCCGCACCAAAAACCTTCGGCGCTGCACAAATTGCAGCAACAAGTTTCTCCTTTTCATAAGTATCCATAAACAATTTATTTACACTTTTATTTGCTTGCAAATTGTTGGTGCCAGGCATCCCGCCCGGAAGAATTACTGCTTCTACTTCTTCGCTTAATACCTCATCTAAAAGCACGTCCGCCTTAACACTTATATTGTGTGCACCGACAACATCAATGTTTTTTTCGATTGATGCCGTTTTTACATCTATAGAACATCTACGCAAAATATCAACTGTTGCCAATGCTTCAATCTCCTCAAATCCCTCTGCCAATAAAAGAATAACCACTTTGTATTCCTCCTCATTTTTATCTTAGCCTTGCATTTTTTAAATAATAAGTGTATTATATATTTACCTTTATTATACACTTTTTACTGCTAAAGCACAAGATAGGAGGCGTTATTTTGCAAACAATTTTAGTTGATGCACGCTATTTTGACGAAATTTGCTTGGCGTGGGGAAATGAATATAATGTTCTGCCATCATATGTGTGTAAAAGTCTGCCCAAACCCGTTTGTGCGCATCCTGATATAACAATTTTTGATGCAGGTGACGGCGTTTATATATGTGCCCCCGAAAGCTACGATTATTACGACAAACTTTTTGCCGGATTGGGTATTAAACTGCTGTGCGGTACTACCAAACTTAGTTGTAACTACCCCGGTGATATTGCATATAATGTATCAAGAGTGGGCAAAACGCTTTTAGGGCGCAGAGACTCGGTTGACCCTTTGATACTTAGGCTAGCTGAAGAAAAAGGCTTGTCTTTTTCTTCTACGGCGCAAGGGTACAGTAAATGCTCTTCCTGCATAATCTCGGAAAATGCGCTTATTACCCAAGACCCATCAATCGCTCGCTCTGCTTGTGATGCGAACCTTGATGTACTTAAAATTTCTCCTGGCCACATTCTGCTTCCCGGGTATGACACCGGATTTATTGGAGGCTCTTCAGGTCTTAGCCAGAATGGAAAACTTCTGTTTTTCGGTGATATTACTTTGCATCCTGACTTTTCGTTAATTCGCGATTTTTTATATAAACACAATATTGATTTTTGTTATTTAAAAAACCGCCCATTGACAGATATCGGAACAATTTTAAGTATATACAGGTAAAATCCGCTCATAATAATCATATGCCAGACTGGGACCAATATCCCGCATAGAACAGGCTATGTAAAAGGAGTGACTTTAGTGTTTAATAAAGTATCGCTTGGAATACGCGGCGACTTAAATCTTTTTAAAAAGCATATTAGCCAGTGCAGCGTTCCGGGCCATCAAATTTTATTTAATTCCCCGCAAAACAAAGACGAACTTTGTGTAATTGAATTTGTTTTAAATAATGACCTTAAGCTTTTGGATAAAGTTTTAAATACCCTTTCAGAATACATCATTGAACGCTACGAACAGCAGTTTATAAACAGAATTTTATCTGAAGAATATACTTATCTTTCTCCCAAGCAAAAACGTGAGATAATAAGCAGCATAAGTACCATAAGCGACGACCCCGTGTTAGGCTACCGCCCGCGCAAGCAGGCGGTTTTATTGAGCTTATATGACTATTTAAGAGAGGACAGCTTTATGTTGCTCGATGGCTTTGTCGCATTCAGATTAAAAGAATACGAAACGCTGCTTGGTGCTGCCATAAAACAACTGGTAGAAGAATGTATAACGAGGCACGAATATGAAAACTTTATTAGCTTATTAAAATATTTCGTAAATATTCAGGAGCCACGCCCCAAGCTGACACATATTTATGTGCTTCCAGACGGAAGATACGAGCTTTTCTCCGAGCAGGGAGAAAACATCACGAAAAAGTGTCTTTCCGATTTTGTAGATACAGACGACATCCCCGAAAACGCTAACTTTGACGACCTTTTAATCAGTATGCTCATCACTTTAGCTCCAAAAAATATAGTCGTCCATAATCATAAAGAAATAAAAAATAAAGAGCTTTTTACAACCATTACTCGTGTATTTGACGATAAGATGCTAAACTGTGACGGATGCAGTTTGTGCACTAAAAAACCGGTATTAACTACAGTATAATAAAAATGAGCTGCCTGTTTTAGCAGCTCATTTTTTATATTCCCATCCTTTTTGCAATTATATCAAGCAAAAGTCCTCCTATCGTTCCTATACTAAACAAATATGCCGCCGTTTCCACCATCTGCCTAGCAAGTACAGTGTCCTTTTCTAATATACCAAACGCCATAAATAGCAGAATATCCGCTATAATGCTTCCAATTTTTATCACCGTTTTCGCTGACCAATGCAGCCCTGCAAACGGCGCCAAAAGTTTTTGCCTCACAAAAGCACCCCCAACGCAACATTTAATATAATTATAGCACAGTTAAAAGAAGTGTATCAAGCTGTAAATATTGCCGTTTACGGCTGCTTTTCATATTTTTTGCAAAACGTGGAAAGATAAGAAAAAATATTTAAGGAGCAGCTATGGAAAACATTAAAAAAATAAAAAAACACCATCATTTATTATACGCCATCGGCGGACTTGGCGCCGGATTTTTAAATGGTTTGTTCGGTAGCGGAGGTGGCACGGTCATTGTACCTTTTTTAGAAGAATTTGCAGACTGCGATGAACACACGTCTCACGCCACCGCAATTTTAATTATTTCGGGTTTTACAATTGTGAGCCTTATTTTCTACAGTCTGGGGAGTGCCCTCGATTTTCGCCTTGCTCTAACAGTTTCTATAGGTGGCATAGCGGGTGGTTTTATTGGTGCCAAACTCTTAAAAAAATTAACAGGCTCTACCGTGCGAAAAATTTTCGGCGCATTTATGATTCTCGCAGCGATAAGGATGGTGTTTTTCAGATGACAATTTTAATTCCGGTTGCCATAGGTCTTTTATCAGGTATTATCAGCGGTATGGGCATCGGCGGAGGCACGATATTAATCCCTGCCCTGTCTGTCTTTTTATCAGTTTCTCAGAAAACCGCACAGGGAGTAAATCTTTTATATTTTATACCCACGGCGGCAATCGCTCTTTTTGTGCATATAAAAAATAAGTCTGTGAATTTTAAGATTGCCCTCACTATAATTCTTTGGGGCATTGCAGGAGCTATTGGTGGCTCAATACTTGCCTTAAAATTACACACCGATTTGCTCAAAAAACTTTTTGGTGCGTTCCTGTTTGCTATGGGAATATATGAAATTTGCAAAAAAGATAAACAAAAACAAAAAAATTAGCGATTTACCCTTTACCTAAACCGGATAATATGATAGAATAATAAAATAGGTATATTAATGACCGTTTATTGTGTTTAAGATTATCTGACAAAAGGAGGAGGGACTTTTTTGAAGCTTTTTATGCCCGACAAAAAAATTGATTCTGTCTTTTCTCTTGATTTCGACAAACTAAAAAATCTAGGCATCCGCGGAATCATTTTTGACATTGATAACACGCTTGAAAGTCACCGTGTTCCCGTGCCGTCCGATGAAATAAAAAATCTGCTTGAAAAGGCAAAAGCGCTTGGTTTTTCTGTCTGCTTGATATCAAACGGAAAGTTGCCTCGTGTTGAACTTTTTAACCGCTCGCTCCTGCTGCCCGCAGTCGGCAATGCAAAAAAGCCGCTTAAGAAAAATCTGCGACTTGCAATGCAGCTTTTAAATACGGCAAAAAACGAAACTGCTTTAGTGGGCGACCAGATTTTTACTGATGTTTTCGGCGGTAACAGAATGGGATTTTACACAGTACTGGTGAATCCGATAGAACAGATTGAAAACAAGTTTTTCTATATAAAACGATTCTTTGAACGAATGATATTAAAAAATATAAAAGAGTGATTTTATGTATCAAATATTAGATAAGATAAACTCTCCCGAGGATGTAAAAAAATTAAATAAGCCTGAGCTTTTAACATTAGCTGAGGAAATCAGAACATTTTTGGTTGACAGCGTATCCAAAACAGGCGGACATCTGGCATCAAACCTCGGTGTTGTTGAACTGACGTTGGCGCTCTACAGAGTTTTTGACCTTCCCGAAGACAAAATTCTCTGGGATGTTGGGCACCAAACCTATGTTCACAAGCTCTTAACAGGCAGACGTGAGCGTTTTGACACCTTGCGTTCTTTTGGCGGAATGTCCGGCTTCCCGAAATCTGAGGAAAGTCCTTACGATGCTTTTAACACCGGACACTCAAGCACTTCTGTTTCCGCAGCATTAGGTCTTGCCGAGGCAAGAAATCTACTCGGCGAAAATAACTATGTTGTCGCCGTCATCGGCGATGGAGCTCTCACAGGTGGTATGGCTTTTGAGGCATTAAACGATGCTGGGCCTTTAAATAAGAACTTCATTGTTGTCTTAAATGATAATGAAATGTCTATCTCCAAAAATGTTGGAGGTATATCAAAATATCTGACAAAAATCCGTTCAAAGCCTGCATATTTTAATTTCAAATCCGCAGTCGAGCGCGGCCTGAGACATATTCCCTTTATCGGCTGGCCGATTGTTGTATTGCTTAAAAGGTTAAAAGACAGTTTCCGTCATTTGCTTACCGGAAGTACCATTTTCGAAGATTTGGGCTTTACTTACTTCGGTCCCATTGACGGTCACGATGTAAAACTTGTCAGTTATGTTTTGGAAAGCGCAAAAAGAATCAATTCTCCCGTATTGGTACATATCAAAACCAAAAAGGGTAAAGGTTATAAATTTGCTGAAGAATTTCCCGAAGCTTTTCATGGCATCAGTAAGTTCTGTACTGATACCGGCAAGGCACAAAAGGGCGGCAAAAAACAAGACTACTCTGCTGCATTCGGCGCAGCAATTACCAAAATTGCTGAAACCGAGCCGAAGGTTTGCGCTATTACCGCTGCAATGCCTATTGGTACAGGGCTTGATGCTTTTGCATCTAAATATCCTGACAGATTTTTTGACGCCGGCATTGCTGAGCAACATGCCGTCACCTTCTCCGCCGGTCTTGCTAAAGGCGGATTTATCCCCGTGGTTGCAATTTATTCTTCTTTCCTGCAAAGAGCATATGACCAGATTCTGCACGATGTATGCCTGCAAAATCTGCATATAGTTTTCTGCATTGACCGTGCAGGAATAGTTGGCGAAGACGGAGAAACTCATCAGGGAGTATATGACATCAGCTTTTTATCTGCGATGCCTAATATGACTATCCTGGCTCCTGCAAACTTTACTGAGCTTGAACAGATGCTCTCTTATGCAGTTAAAGAGCATAATGGTCCAGTTGTAATTCGTTATCCCCGCGGAAGCTCTCAGTGCACATATGAAAATGCCGAGCCGTTTAAACTGCACGAGCCCGATGTTGTTGCAAACGGCAATGATGTTTGTATCTTATGCGCAGGAACAATGCTTGACAAGGCACTTGCTGCAAGCAAAATACTGTTTGAAAATAATATTTCGGCTACAGTGGTAAATACAAGAACTCTCTTTCCTCTCAATAAGGATTATATAAAAGAGTTGTCTTTAAAATATTCTCTTATTGTCACAGTTGAAGACGGAGTTCGCCGAGGCGGTTTTGGTGAGGCTGTCAGTTCATACTTATCAGATATTTCAGCCAAATCTGCCGTTATTATAAAAGCGCACGAAAATCCAGTAGTTCCGCACGGTGCGCCTGAAATTTTGTACAAAAACTGTGGACTCGATAGCAATACTATTGCCCACGACATTTTAAATAAACTGAAAGGGTCTTTTTAATGAATCAAATTGAACTTTTGGCTCCCGCCGGGAACTTAGAACGACTTAAAATGGCAATAACCTACGGCGCAGACGCTGTTTATGCAGGCGGCGAGGCTTTTTCCCTGCGCTCAGCAGCCAAAAATTTCTCTCACGATGACCTTTTGCGCGGCGTAGAATTTGCACACGAACACAGCAAAAAAATATATATTACCGCAAATATCATTCCTCATAACGAAGATATTGATAAGTTCCCCCAGTTTTTGGAAGAACTTAATTCACTAAATGTTGACGGTCTCATAATTTCTGACCTGGGTGCGTTTATGATGGCAAAAGAATTTGCTCCAAACATTCCAATCCACGTCAGCACACAGGCAAACAACGTCAATTACCGCACCGTCAGCGCATGGTACGAATTAGGTGCAAGCCGTGTCGTTTTAGCGCGCGAGTTATCCTTTAAAGAAATACGCGAAATCCGTGACAAAATCCCTGAAGATTTAGAACTCGAGGCTTTTATTCATGGTGCTATGTGTATCTCATACTCTGGCAGATGTCTTTTGTCTAATTATATGACCGGCCGCGACGCAAATCAGGGAGAATGCGCACATCCCTGCCGCTGGAATTATTCTCTGGTTGAACAACAGCGCCCGGGCGAGTATATGGACGTATTTGAAAATGAGCGTGGCACCTTTATATTTAACTCAAGAGATTTGTGTATGATAGAGCATATTCCCGAGCTTGTAAACAGCGGAATTACAAGTTTTAAGCTTGAGGGACGTGTAAAAACCGAATATTATGTTGCAACGGTAGTAAAGACATATCGTGCGGCGATTGATGCATATCTTGAAAATCCCGATGGCTATAAATTCAAGCCCGAATGGGCAGAAGAACTGGCGAAGGTCTCTAACCGCCACTATACAACAGGATTTTATCTTGGAAAGCCCGACAAAGATTCTCAGGTTTACGGCTCATCAAGCTATATAAGAACCTATGAAGTCGTTGCTATGGTTGAGGGTTTTGATGAAGAGACAGGCGAGACCATTCTTACTCAGCGCAACCGTTTCTTTACAGGCGATGAGCTTGAGATTGTTCCGCCCAAAGGCGACTTTATACCGTATACCGTAAAAGAAATGAAAAATGAGGATGGGGAAAATATAGAATCTGCACCTCACGCTCAGCAAATAATAAGAATGCACCTGCCCGAGCGCTATCCTGCGCGCACAATGCTCAGAAAAAAACGCTTAGACAGTTAATGTATAAGTATCAAGGAGGAAATACCATGGGTTTATTTGGCAACAGATATACCAATGCCGGCAGCGGTATCACTAAAGAGGAAGCTGCCAAAAGAAATTATTTTGATATTTTAGCAAGAAAATTCTGGAAGCTTATTCAGGTTAATCTTATATATGTTGTTTCAAACATTTTATTTTTTGGTGCAAGTATCTTTTTAGTAACACTTTATGACTGGCGCTCCATTTTAGATGCGCTTATAAAAGGTCAACTTCTCTTCCTGCCTGCTCTGCCCTTTATTCCGTTTATGCTTACAGGGCCCTTTACAGCAGGACTGACTTACGTTGTTCGTAACTTTTCCCGTCAGGAGCACGCCTTTGTTTGTTCTGATTTCTTCGAACACTCGTGGAAAAATATTAAACAGGGCTTAATAACAAGCATCCTGCAGGTTTTGGTTTTATACCTGTTTTCATCGGCATTTTTCTTCTACCGTCAGGTGTTTATCGCTCAGGGACTTAACTACGGAGTTTTATTGGGATTGACCCTTGTTTTATCCGTTTTGCTCCTCTCAATGAGCTTTTACATCTATCCGATGATTGTAACTTTTGATATGAAGCTTGTTCATATATTTAAAAATGCCTGGATATTTGCAATGTCTAAACTGCCTCAAAATATTTTTATTCTAATAATATTGGGTGCAGTTCACGGCTTCCTTCTCTGGTATTTCCCAATTGTATGGATTTTGCTTATGCCCGTATTTCTTATCGCCTGGTCTTCATATACTATGAATTACTACGCTTGGCATCTTATGGATAAGTATATGATTTCTCAGATTGAAGACAAAAAACAGGGCGAAGAAACTGAAGCTTTTTTGGATGAATAGGAGATTTTATGTATTTTAAAGCTGTAATATTTGACCTTGACGGCACGGTCTTAGACACACTCTCTGACCTTAAAAATGCTGTCAATTATACGCTTAACAAGCACGGCTATATGGAGCGTGCGCTAGGCGAAATAAAAAATGCGATAGGCAACGGAATGAAAAACCTTGTTAAAAACAGTTTGCCCGAAGATGTGCGCAATAACGATGAGTTAGTCGATGCCTGCACGTCGGAAATGAAAAACTATTATTTTGATAACTGCAAAAACGAAACCCGTCCATATGACGGAATCGATAAACTACTCGCATTTTTAAAAGAAAATCACATTTCGGCAAGCATTTTATCCAACAAAGCCGATTTTTTAACAAAAGAAATCATTTCACACTATTTTGGCGATGCATTTAAATTTGTATATGGCGAACGCGATGGTTTGCCCAGAAAGCCCGACCCGACAACAGCTCTTTTGTTAGCTGAGGAACTAGGCGTTTCGCCCTCTCAAATACTTTTCGTGGGCGATTCTTCTTATGATATTTTGGTTGCAAAAAATGCAGAAATGTTCGCCCTGGGCGTGAGTTGGGGCTACAGAGACAAAGAAACGCTGTCTTCTGCTGGCGCAGATTTTATTGCGAATAATCCTGATGATATAATAAATTTCATACGCACTTATAAATGCAAATAATATAATTACATAAATTCATTGAAGAAAGGAAGACAACCATGGCAAAAATTATACCTTTTCGCGGAATGCGTTATAATGACAATAAAGATTTGTCAAAAGTAACCACTCCCCCGTATGACATCATTTCAAAGGAGGAGCAGGACGCTTTTTATAAACTTGATGAGCATAGCGTTATCCGTTTGGAATACGGCAAGGAATATGCTGACGATACTGAAACAAACAACCGCTATACCCGTACTGCAGCTGACCTTAAAGCATGGATTGATGAGCAGATTTTAAAGTTTGAAGAAAAACCTGCTATCTATCTTTATGAAGAAATCTTTACTCTGCCCAGCGGAGAAACAAAATCATTCAAGGGCTTTATCACATTGGTCGAACTTGCTGAATTCTCCAAAAAAATTGTTCTGCCTCATGAGGAAACTCTTTCAAAGGCAAAGACAGACCGTTTTAACCTTATGAGCACAACACACGCTAACTTCTCACAGATATACTGTCTGTATATGGACCCTTTAAAGACCATTACAAATAAAATCAGTGAGATTTCCGCAAAACCTGCCGATATAAGTTTTACTGCAAATGACGGTATTATTCAAAACCTGTGGATTGTAACAGACGAAAATACCATTGAAGAAGTTTCCCGTGGTTTTGCTGACAAGCAGCTCTTCATCGCTGATGGCCACCACCGCTACGAGACTGCTCTTAACTTCCGCAACAAGATGCGCGAAGAAAATCCCGGATATTCAGAAGATGATTTATTTAACTATGTCATGATGATGCTCGTTGAGATGGATGACCCCGGTCTTGTCGTTCTCCCGACACACCGTATGGTAAAAAATCTTGAGCACTTTGACGAAAACGAAGTTATTTCTGCATTAGAGGGTGTGTTTGCAGCTGAAAAAATCACAGTTTGTGATGATGCTGCAAAAGAGATGGAAAAAGCTCTTGATGCACTTAAAGACAGTGAGAAAGTCTTCGCTTTCTATACGGGCAAGGATTATTTTTATCTCCTTACCCTTACCGATAAAGATGCTATGAAAGAGCAGATTTCCGACAAATCAGACGCTTGGCTCGGTCTTGATGTATCAATACTTCATACTTTGATTTTGGGCAATGTTTTCGGCATTGATATGGAAAATATGGCAAACCAGAAAAACCTTGTTTACACCCGCTATGCAGATGAAGCAATCAGCGAGGTTAAAAAAGGCGAGTATCAGTGCTCATTCCTGCTTAATGCAACAAAGGTTCACGAAATCAAGGATGTGTCCCTCGCAAACGAGAAGATGCCTCAGAAATCAACATATTTCTATCCAAAACTTATTACCGGTTTAGTAATGAATAAATTTTAGGAGGAAGCATATATGAAAATAACCAAAGAAGAGGTTTTACACGTTGCAAAACTTGCACGTTTAAACCTTACCGAAGAAGAAACCGAACGTTTAATGAACGATATGGGAAGCATTATTGGTTTTGCTAACAAATTAAACGAACTCGATACCACGGGTGTTGTTCCCACAGCACATGCTATTCCTATGCAGAATGCATTCAGAGAAGACGAAGTTAAACCCTCATATGACAGGGAAGATATTTTAAAGAACGCACCCTCCTCCGACGGAGACGGCTTCTTAATTCCCAAGGTTGTTGAATAATTAACTAACGATTAAAAGAGGTGACAAAATTGGATTTATATACACTTACAGCTCACGAAATTCGTGATATGATTAAAGATAAGAAAATCTCATCAAAAGAGGCTACCCAGTCAGCACTTGACAGAATCAATCAGGTCGAAGATAAGGTAGAAAGCTATGTTACAGTTCTGCCGGAAGAAGCTATTGCTCAGGCGGAGGCAATTGATGCTAAAATTGCAAAGGGTGAAGACGTTGGCGCTCTTGGTGGCGTTCCGATGGCACTTAAAGATAATATGTGCACAAAGGACATTTTAACAACATGTTCATCTAAAATGCTTTATAACTTTAGGCCCCCTTATGATGCTACTGTTGCAGAAAAGCTTAGTAATGCCGGTACAGTTCTGCTCGGTAAAGTAAATATGGACGAATTCGCTATGGGTTCTTCTACCGAGAATTCATATTTTAAAAAGACCAAGAACCCTTATGATATTACAAAGGTTCCGGGCGGTTCTTCAGGCGGTAGTGCGGCAAGCGTTTCTGCGGATGAAGCATACTTTACCCTCGGTTCTGACACAGGCGGTTCTATTCGTCAGCCGGCCGCATTTTGCGGATGCGTTGGTTTGAAACCGACCTACGGCTCTGTATCCCGCTTTGGACTTATCGCCTTTGCATCTTCTCTTGACCAGATTGGTCCTATGACAAAGGATGTAGCAGACTGTGCTATGGTTTTAAATCAGATTGCAGGTTACGACCCGAAAGATTCTACAAGCGTAAACATCGAGCATCCTGATTTTGAAAAGGCGCTTACCGGTGATATCAAAGGTCTTAAAATCGGTTGCCCGAAAGAATATTTCGGCGCAGGAATTAATCCTGAGATAACTGCTGCAATAAACGCTGCACTCGCTAACATGAAAGCTGAGGGCGCTGATTTTACCGATATGAGCCTGCCCCTTAACGAGTATGCGCTTCCCGCATACTATATGATTTCTTCTGCTGAAGCAAGCTCTAACCTCGCACGTTTTGACGGCGTTAAATACGGCTTCCGCGCAGAGAAATTCGGCGACTTAATCGACCTTTACTGCCAGACAAGAAGCGAAGGCTTCGGTGCAGAGGTTAAACGCCGTATAATGATTGGAACATATGCCCTTTCTTCAGGTTACTATGATGCATACTATAAAAAAGCACAGCAGGTACGCACTATGATTATGAATGACTTTACAAAGGCATTCGAAACATATGATGTACTCGTGACTCCTACTGCACCGATGACAGCTTTTGGCATTGGAGAAAAAACCTCCGACCCGATGCAGATGTATTTAGCTGATATTTGTACCGTTTCCGTTAACATCGGCGGTCTGCCTGCAATCGTAATCCCCTGCGGATACGATTCAAGCGGCATGCCGATAGGTATCCAGATAATTGGAAAGCCGTTTGACGAAGCTACGGTATTAAATGCAGCTTATGCGCTCGAGAAAACTATCACTAAAGTTAAACCGAATCTGTAAGGGAGGACAAAAGTAATGAAATACGAGACAGTCATCGGACTTGAAGTCCATGCAGAACTTTCAACTAAGACTAAAATTTTCTGCGGTTGTAAAAATGAATTTGGCGGAGAACCAAACACCCGTTGCTGCCCGGTTTGTACAGGTATGCCCGGTACTCTCCCCGTTCTTAATAAAGCAGTTGTTGATTACGCTATAAAAGCAGGTCTTGCTACAAACTGCTCTATCACAAAATACGGAAAACAGGACAGAAAAAACTACTTCTATCCTGACCTTCCAAAAGCATATCAGATTTCACAGTTTGACCTTCCGCTTTGTCAGAACGGATATATTGATATCGAAGTTGACGGTGTTAAACGCCGCATAGGTATCACCCGTATCCACATCGAAGAAGATGCAGGTAAACTCGTGCATGACGATTACGGCAACGAATCAATGGCTGACTACAATCGTTGTGGCGTTCCGCTTATCGAGATAGTATCAGAGCCTGATTTGCGTTCACCAGAAGAGGCCCGCGTTTATCTTGAAACATTAAAATCAATCTTAGAATATACCGAAGTATCCGACTGTAAGATGCAGGAGGGCTCTCTACGTTGTGACGTAAACCTCTCTCTTCGCCCGGTTGGTACGACCGAGTTTGGTACACGTTGCGAAATGAAAAATGTAAACTCATTTAGCGGCGCAGTTCGTGCTATGGAATATGAACAGAAGCGTCAGGCGCAGATTTTAGACGAAGGCGGCGTTATCGAACAGGAAACTCGCCGTTGGGATGATGTTCGCGGAATAAGCACACCTATGCGTAGTAAGGAAGATGCTCAGGATTACCGCTACTTCCCTGAGCCGGACTTAGTACCTATCGTTGTATCTGATGAGTGGGTTGAGGAGATCAGAAAAACTATCCCCGAGCTTCCCGAGCAGCGTAAAGCTCGCTATGTTGGCGAATACGCTCTGCCGGAGTATGATGCATTTATCCTCACAAGCTCCAAGAAAATGGCTGATTTCTTTGACGCTGCCGTTGCTGACGGTGCTAAACCCAAGGCAGTAAGTAACTGGCTGATGGGCGATATTTCTAAAATACTGAACGAAAAAGAGCTCGAGCCGGCAGACATTCCGTTTACACCGAGTCAGCTCGCTAAAATGATAACATTAATTGACAAGGGAACTATTTCAAATAGTGCGGCTAAAAAGGTATTGGATGCAATGTTTGCTGAACCTGCCGACCCGGAAACACTGGTTGAAAAACTTGGTCTTGCGCAAGTTTCCGACGAAGGCGCAATCCTTGATATGATTAACGATGTTTTAGCTCAGAATCCGCAGTCTGTCCAAGACTACAAAGCCGGAAAAGACAGAGCTATGGGCTTCTTAGTAGGTCAGGTTATGCGCGTTTCTAAAGGAAAGGCTAACCCGCAGGTTATTAACAAGCTCTTAAAAGAAGCTTTGGATAATGCATAATTAAAAAGCAAAACGCGGCTTGCGGCCCAAAGCCGCACCGCGTTTTATATTTTCAGGAGGAGCTATGCACATAGGAGAAATTTATCGTGCCATATACCGTCATCTTGATGACTTAACCCCCTTGCCCTTTGATTGCGGAAAATTATGTGGCAAGCTATGCTGCCAGCCGTCAGATGATGGGGATGATATAGGAATGTATCTTTTCCCCAGTGAAGAGGCACTTTTTAAGGGAAATGACGGCTTTATTATTAGCGATTCAAATTTTACATACTCTGGCGGAAAGTGCGCAAAGCTAATATCTTGTACAAGACCGTGTGAGCGTACTGCCCGACCT
Source organism: Clostridia bacterium (assembly GCA_045578185.1). Classification (GTDB taxonomy): domain Bacteria; phylum Bacillota; class Clostridia; order UBA1381; family UBA9506; genus RGIG1666. Next base: position 29,760 of record JAZNJS010000023.1, on the reverse strand, counting down.
TTATCATGCAGAATTTTCCCGTTAGTGCCTTATTATCGCAGCGGAAGCGGTGTCAGGATAATCACTGACCCAAGAGCAGTCAGTTGCCCGCTGACACACTCTATCGCAAAACCATACATTGACCGCAATTTCAAGTTAGAGGTATGGCACGCATTTCGTGTTTTATCCCGATTTCCCGAGATTGCTGAATTTTTAGAAGCTCTTACTGATATTTTAGACGATTACAATATGTTAAGGGGAAATAACTATGATTACTGAAACCATTGCAGCTGTTGCAACGCCTCACGGAACAGGCGGCATTTCCGTTATTCGTGTAAGCGGAGATGATGCTCTTATAATATGTGACCGCATTTTTAGAAATCCGAAAGGCAAAAAACTTGCTGATGCTAAAAGCCATACCATTTTATACGGTCATATCACAGACGGCGAGAAAATCATTGATGAGGTTTTAGTCTCCATTATGCGTGCCCCGCATACATTTACAGGTGAAAATACTGCTGAAATCAGTTGTCACGGCGGCATAACAGTAACAAATGCCGTTTTAGGTGCGATACTTAAAAACGGTGCAGTTTTGGCGTCTAAAGGAGAGTTTACTAAACGTGCATTTTTAAATGGACGTATGGACCTTTCGCAAGCCGAGGCTGTCATAGATGTAATTAATTCTACAACATCTCTTGCCTTAGACACCGCAACTCATCAGCTTGAAGGAAGCGTATCGCGCGAAATTGCTCTGCTTCGCAATAATCTTTTAGACGTTATGGCGCAGATTGATGCGGCTGCAGATTACCCCGAAGAAGAAATAGATGAAATGGGCGAAAATCAGCTTTTAGATATATTAAAAAATATTTCAGCTTCCATAAAAACTCTGGAAGAATCAGCCGAGCGCGGAACATTAATCCGCGATGGCATAAATACCGTAATATGCGGAAAACCCAACGTAGGAAAATCATCGCTTTTAAATGCTCTTGCAGATAATGAACGTGCAATTGTAACCGACATCGCAGGAACCACCCGTGATGTTATCGAGGAGCGCGTTACTCTCTCGGGCATAGCGTTAAATATTTTTGACACGGCAGGAATACGTGATTCCGATAATCCTGTCGAGTCTATAGGAATTGCAAAAGCCGCAGAGTATTTAAAAACGGCTGACCTTGTGTTATTTTTAATTGATGCATCAAGCGGCGTTACAGAAGAAGATATAAAAATATCTAAACTTATTGAAGATAAAAAGGCTATACTTATTATTAATAAATCTGACCTAAATGACAAAGTTGATGTTTCTGTCTTTAAAGGTACTTTTCCGGCAGTATATATGTCAGCGAAACAGGGGGTTGGTATTGATAATCTGTCACAAATGATTGAAGAAATGTTTAATCTCGGAGAGATTTCAAAGGATGGTTCTGTGACCATTACAAATTTACGTCATAAGCAGGCACTCTCTAGCGCAAATATGCATCTTGGCGCAGCAATCTCTGCTGTCGGCACAGTTCCTTTTGACCTTATTGGTATAGATATAACAAACGCAATTTCTGCCCTTGGGGAAATTACCGGCCAGACCGTATCCGAAGAAATTGTAGACAGAATTTTTTCAAGATTTTGTCTTGGAAAATAGATTTATATTCTAAACCAGTATATTAATCGAAGTAGTACAATATTATAGAATTGGACAACAAATAGTTTCTTTAAGCGAAGGGGTGAATAGTTTGGCAGGAATAAAAAAACAATCCTTTTTAAAAGGAACTGCGGTTTTGGTCGCAGCAAATTTTTTAGTGAAAGTTATCGGTGCCGTATTTAAAATACCACTTGCTCATATCTTAGAAGAAGAAGGAATGGCGCTTTTTTCAAGTGCATACAACTTTTATGCAATATTATTTGTAATCGCAACCGCCGGTCTTCCGGTTGCCGTTTCTAAAATGGTGTCTGAAAGTAGCGCAAAGGGAAATGAGCCAGAAGCACGAAAAATATTTCGTGCCGCGCTCTATCTCTTAACAGTTATCGGACTAATAGGCTCCTGTATTTTATTTTTCTGTGCTAATCTTTTGGCTAAAAGCGTCGGCTCGGAAAACTCTGCGCTTGGAATTATGGCAATTGCCCCCGCAATATTTTTTGTGGCGGTTATGTCAGCTTTCAGAGGATATTTTCAGGGTCGCTCCTCTATGACACCTACCGCGCTCAGCGAAGTCAGTGAGGCTCTCGGAAAACTTGTAATAGGTCTTTTACTTGCTTCACTTTTATTGCACAAAGGACTCATCAACTCTGCTGCGGGTGCTGTACTCGGCGTAACTGCCGGTTCGTTTTTAGGATTTATAACCATTTTTATAATATATTTTATTGACAAAAAAAGAATACACCGCGCAACTTTGCCCATACCCCAACCGGTGCGTTCCATGCGTAAAATATTAGCTGAGCTAGCTGTAATTGCAATCCCAATTACTTTAGGTGCTGCAGTTTCATCCCTGACAAACCTTATCGACCTTTTTATGATAAGACAACGTCTTGGAACGCTTATCGTTACTCCTGATTTTGCAGTAACCTTAAAAGAATATTTTGCTCTTGCAGAGCAGGAAGTAAAAATAGGAGCCCAGCTGAGTAATAAAGCTGCAGAAGTTATATACGGCGCATATTCAGGCTATGCTGTTCCTATGTTTAATCTGCCTCTTACAATAGTTACTGCACTTTCAATGTGTTTGGTCCCGGCAATTTCAGGTAGCTTTGCGCTAAAGGCAATGAATAAAGTACGAAGCCTTACGGAAACCTCCGTGCGCCTTACGACCTTGTTTGCGCTTCCCTGCGCCGCCGGACTTTCCGCTTTAGCCGAGCCTATACTAATAGTTGTGTATAATAATGCACGCGCTCACAGTATGCTCGCAATTTTAGGATGGGCAGTCGTCTTTGTCTGCCTTGTTTCCGTAACAACGGCAATTCTGCAAGCATCAGGGCGAGTTATGATTCCGGTAATAAATATGGGCATCGGAGCAATAGTAAAAATTATTTCTGGTTTTTTTCTGCTCGCTACGCCCGGCATAAATATAGGCGGAGCGCCAATTTCGACAGTAATTTGCTATTTTACTATTTCTATGCTTAACCTGATTGCTATTGCAAAAATAATAAAACCCAAATTCAGTCTTATGGGTAATCTGATAAAGCCAATTGTCGCAGCACTAATTATGATTCCGGTTTCCAGGTATTCATTTGCCGTTATAAGTCGTTTTATGGGTGCTCCTGCGATAAACGGTCGCTTGTCTTTCTTACCGCAAAATGTACCTGTAACTCCGCTTGAATCAGCTTTATTAATAAAGACTGCAATCGCATTATTTGGTGCTATTGCCATCGCAGCAGCAGTATATTTTATATTATTATGTGTAATCAAGGCTATAACTAAGGATGATATAAGTGCAATCACCAAGCGTGATTGATAGATTTATATGTAAAAAAACGCAAAATCAACCGTATTTTTTGGTCAAAATTACTAAAAAAACTACATTTTTTTTGGAAATAGGTGAAAAATTTATGAACAAAGGAAAAAAAGACTATACATTTGACGATTTAATTGGTATAATAAAAGTGTTGCGTGGTGAGAATGGTTGCCCTTGGGATAAAGTCCAGACTCACGAGACCGTAAAAATGAATCTCGTCGAGGAAGCATACGAAGCTATCGAAGCATTAGATAGCGGAGATAAAGATGCTTTTGCCGATGAGCTTGGCGATGTCCTTTTGCAGGTGGTTTTTCATTCACAAATTGGTGAATCGGAAAATACCTTTACAATAACGGATGTATTAAACCACGTATGCAACAAAATGATATCTCGCCATACGCATATTTTTGGCACAGATAAAGCAGATACTCCTGAAGAGGTCTTAGCTACCTGGGAAAAGAATAAGCTCAAAGAAAAGGGCATTTTAGCTGCCTCACAGAGTATGAAAGAGGTATGTTCGTATCTCCCTGCTCTTATGCGCGCTCAGAAAGTTTCATCAAAGGCTGCAAAAAGCGGTTTTGACTGGGACGATGTAGATGGCGTTATGGATAAGGTCAGCGAAGAAGTGACAGAGCTTAAAGAAGCTGTGAAAAATGGCAACACCGCTGAAATCGAAGAAGAACTTGGTGATCTGCTTTTTGCTTCTGTAAGCGTTGCTCGTTTTGCAGACATAAAAGCTGAAACCGCACTTAAAAAAGCGACAGAAAAGTTTATCAGTCGCTTTGAAAAGGTTGAAGAGCTGGCGCAAAATCAAGGCAAGGCATTATCCAGAATACCCCTTAGCGAACAGATTGATTTATGGAATCTTGCTAAAACAAAATAAGGCGAAAACAGCTCAAAAAGAGGAATTTGTCTAGTTATAGCGAATAAGCTATATAGAATATTTTATTATAAACATAGGAGGAATTGTGATGAATAAGACAGAGTTAGTTGCTGCATTAGCTGAAAAAGCTGGTGTAACCAAAAAGGATGCAGAAAAAGTTCTGGGTTCTTTCGTTGAAATCGTTGGCGCATCTTTAAAGAAAGGTGACAAAATCCAGTTAGTAGGCTTCGGTACTTTCGAGGCTAGAAAACGTGCAGCAAGAACTGGTAAAAACCCGCAGACAAAACAGGCTATCAAAATCCCGGCTACTACTGTTCCGGCATTCAAAGCTGGTAAAGCTCTTAAAGACATCGTTGCCGGCAAATAATATAGCAACACTACAAATCGCTCGCTTTTAGCGGGCGATTTTTTCTTTATTTTACAATAAAAAACAGACTGTGATTTTTCACAGTCTGTTTTAATTTTATTACTGATATTGCGGCTCGCAAGTGATATTAACACCAAGCCTTTTAAAAATCTTTTCATCTACGGAAGATAAAATAACAGATGAATGAACCTCTAAGCCACGAAGTTTATCAAGTTGCTCCATAGCCTGCTCTGCTCTCGGGTCAGTTGCTGCGCAAATTGACAGCGCAATCAGCGCTTCATCTGTATGCAGACGCGGATTACGGTTGCCTAAGTGGTCAACTTTTAAATGCTGAATAGGTTCTAATATCATAGGAGAAATAAGATGCGCTTCATCGTCAATCCCCGCAAGCGTTTTAAGTGCGTTAAGAAGAAGTGCCGAAGAAGCTCCTAAAAGGTCAGAAGTTTTACCCGTTACGATTGTTCCATCAGGAAGCTCCATTGCCGCCGCCGGCGCTCCGGTCATTTCTGCTTTTTTAAGAGCAGGTGCTACAACACTACGCTCACTCTGGGTAATTCCAGCTTTACTCATCAAAAGCTCAAGCTTTAGAACGACATCTTCGCCAAGCAGACCTTTTTTCTGGTCGCACAGAGCAGTATAATATCTGCGAAGAATTTCCTGCTGCGACGCTTTCTTCGTTATATCATCATCAATAATGCAATTTCCCGCCATATTTACGCCCATATCCGTCGGCGATTTATATGGACACTCTCCCACTATTCTTTCAAACATTGTTCTTAAAACAGGAAAAATCTCAACGTCACGATTATAATTTACAGTTGTCTCTCCGTACGCTTCAAGATGGAACGGGTCAAGCATATTAACATCATTTAAATCAGCCGTAGCTGCTTCATACGCAAGATTTACAGGGTGCTGAAGCGGCAAATTCCAGATAGGAAAAGTTTCAAATTTAGCATATCCGGCATTAATGCCACGTTTGTGCTCATGATAAAGCTGAGAAAGGCAGGTTGCCATTTTTCCGCTTCCCGGTCCGGGAGCAGTTACTACAACAAGCTCACGGCTTGTTTCAATATATTCATTCTTTCCGTAACCATCATCGCTCACAATCTTGGGTATATCAGAAGGATAGCCTTCAATGGTATAGTGGCGATAAACCTTAACGCCAAGCATCTCAAGACGCTTTTGGAACGCCTCAGCAGTCGGGTGACCGTTAAACTGAGTCATAACAACGCTACCAACAAAAAGTCCAATTTTACGAAAACAGTCTATAAGTCTTATTACGTCTAAATCATAGGTAATTCCAAGGTCGCCGCGCAGTTTATTTTTTTCTATGTCTGAGGTGTTAATAGCGATTACAATCTCTACCCTATCCTTAAGCTGCAAAAGCATCTTAAGCTTAGAGTCCGGCTCAAATCCGGGCAGAACACGTGCTGCGTGATAGTCATCAAACAACTTTCCGCCGAATTCCAGATAGAGCTTTCCGCCAAACTGTGCGATACGCTTTTTGATATGCTCAGACTGCATCTGCAGATATTTTTCATTATCAAAACCGATATAAGACATAGCTGCACCCCTTCCTAAAATTAACCTAACTTCTATTATACAAAAAAAAGTGACAGCTTGCAAGGGATATTTGCAGAAAATATAAAAAAGCTGTCGTAAAATATCATACGACAGCTTTTTATACTTAATATTAATATTTTGGACGTGCTTTATAATGTGTATGAAGCAGTTTATGGGCCTTGTGTCCGCAGGGCTCACCGAGGAACTCGTCATATAATTTCTTAATATACGGATTCTCGTGTGATTTACGAATGCCAAGGCTTCTATCCTCATCATAGATGGCCTTTGCACGTTCTGCCTTAAGGTCGATTTCGCTGAGTACCTTAGATGACTGAATCGGCTGACCGCCACCTGTTACGCAACCGCCCGGGCAAGCCATAATTTCAATGAAATGATAGTCTGCCTCACCTTTTTGCACTTTTTCAAGCAGAACTCTTGCATTACCAAGACCGTGTGCAACTGCAAGTTTAACCTCTAAATCTCCGATAGTAACAGATGCCTCTTTAATGCCCTTTGTACCACGAACGTCGCTGTACTCAATCTCATCGAAAGACTTACCGGTTAAAACTTCGGAAACTGTACGAAGCGCAGCTTCCATAACACCACCGGTAGCGCCGAAAATTACACCCGCTCCGGTTGCGCTTTCGCCAAACGGATGGTCAAATCCTCTGTCAGAAAGCTTAACAAAGTCAAGACGTGCTTCCTTAATCATTCTAGCAAGCTCACGGGTTGTAATAACCGCATCAACATCCGGATAACCGGTGGCCTGAAGCTCACTTCTCTGGCTTTCAAACTTCTTCGCAGTACACGGCATAATTGAAACCACAAAAATGTCTTTCGGGTCAATATTTTCTTTTTCAGCGTAATATGACTTGATAATTGCACCGTACATCTCATGCGGTGATTTAGCAGTTGAAAGGTTGTCGAGCATATCAGGGAAGTTATGCTCACAGAATTTAACCCATCCAGGACTACAGGAAGTTATCATCGGGAACTTTCCACCTTCTTTTATTCTGCCGATAAGCTCTGTTCCCTCTTCCATAATTGTAAGGTCAGCCGCAAAATCTGTATCAAACACCTTATCGAAACCAAGTTTTTTAAGTGCTGTTACCATTTTACCGGTAACACGAGTTCCAATGGGCATACCGAACTCTTCGCCAAGTGCCACGCGTACTGCCGGAGCAGTCTGAACAACAACGTGTTTTGTATCATCATTAAGAGCTGCCCACACTGCTTTTGTACTGTCTTTTTCATAAAGGGCACCTACAGGACAAGCCGCAATACACTGACCGCACATTACACAATCTGTCTCATTTAATGATTTTTCAAATGTGCATCCAATCTTAGTATTAAATCCACGTCCCTGTGCATCAATTACACCAACAGTCTGAATTTTCTTACAAGTATTTACGCAGCGGCGGCACAAAATACACTTATTATTGTCACGCACAATAGACGGTGACAAATTGTCAATCTCGTGCTTGATGCTATCTCCCTCAAAGGCAATATCTGTCACATTAAGCTCGTCAGATAATCTCTGCAATTCGCAGTTCTGGTTTCTTGCGCAAGTCAAGCATTTTTTCTCGTGGTTTGACAAGGTAAGCTCTAAAACTGTCTTACGAGCTTTACGAACACGCTCTGTGTTCGTCAGAACCTCCATACCCTCGTTGACAGGATAAACACAAGCGGTAACCAGACCTCTTGCGCCCTTAACCTCAACGAGACACATACGGCAAGCGGCAATTTCATTAACGCCTTTTAAATAACAAAGCGTGGGAATGTCAATCCCAGCCTGTCTTGCTGCCTGAAGTATTGTATAATCTGCGGGAACGCTAAGTGCCTCCCCGTTAATTTTAATATTTACCATTTCCATGGGTTACTACCTCCTTCGTTATTTGTTTGAAATTGCCTTAAACGGACATTTCGACATACAAACACCGCATTTTACACATACGGCAGGGTCGATATGATACGGGCTCTTTATCTGACCGCTGATTGCCCCTACAGGACAGTTCTTAGCACAGATTCCGCAGCCTTTACATTTGCCATCATCAATCTTATAACTTAAGAGGTCTTTACATACTCCCGCCGGACAGGATTTATCCACAACGTGGGCAATATATTCATCACGGAAATACCTGAGCGTACTCAGTACCGGATTAGGCGCTGTCTGCCCAAGACCGCAAAGAGCAGCAGATTTAATGCTTTCAGCTAGCGTTTCAAGTTTGTCTAAGTCCTCAAGTGTTCCCTGACCCTTTGTTATGCGCTCTAAAATCTCAAGCATACGCTTTGTACCTACGCGGCACGGCGTACATTTTCCACAAGATTCATCAACAGTAAACTCTAAGAAGAATTTTGCTATATCCACCATACAGGTATCTTCATCCATAACGATAAGTCCGCCAGAACCCATCATAGAGCCTATTTCCATTAATGAATCATAATCAATTTTAATATCAATGAGTGATGCTGGAATACATCCTCCAGATGGTCCGCCGGTCTGCGCTGCCTTAAACTTCTTGCCTCCCGGAATGCCCCCGCCGATTTCCTCAACTATATCGCGCAGAGTTGTTCCCATTGGAATTTCAACCAAACCGGTATTTTTAATCTTACCGCCGAGCGCAAATACCTTTGTACCCTTGCTCTTTTCAGTACCGATTGTTTTAAACCACTCTGCACCGTTATTTATAATTTGTGTAATATTTGCATAAGTTTCAACGTTATTTAAAAGTGTCGGTTTCTGCCACAGACCTTTGTTTGCCGGGAATGGCGGTCTGGGTCTAGGCTCACCACGATGACCTTCTATCGAGGTCATAAGCGCAGTTTCCTCACCGCAAACAAAAGCTCCGGCACCAAGACGAATTTCAAGATTAAACTTAAAGCCCATGCCGAAAATATTATCACCTAAAAGTCCGTACTCTTTCGCCTGATCAATTGCAATCTGTAGACGTTTAACCGCAATAGGATATTCTGCACGGATATAAATATATCCCTGGTCTGCTCCTACAGCGTATGCGGCAATTGCCATAGCTTCAATTATTGCATGAGGGTCGCCCTCTAATATACTTCTGTCCATGAATGCACCCGGGTCACCCTCGTCTGCATTGCAGCATACATATTTACCGTTAGGTCCATCAGCTTTAGCAGTAAACATCCATTTCATACCGGTAGAGAAGCCCGCTCCTCCACGTCCTCTTAAGCCGGATTCTTTGATTTCATTAATAACGTCTTCAGGCGTCATTGAGGTAAGAACCTTACCGAGTGCCTGATAGCCGTCAATTGCAATATATTCTTCAATATCCTCTGGATTGATAACACCACAGTTACGGAGCGCTATACGGCGCTGTTTTTTATAGAAATTAACTTCATTTAATGATTTTATGCTGTCATTTTGTACAGTCTCATCATACAAAAGTCTTGTTACTATGCGTCCGCCAACAAGATGCTCTTTTACGATTTCCTCTACATCCGAGACCTTAACCATACTGTAGAATGCACCTTCGGGATACACTACGACAACCGGACCAAGTGCACAAAGACCAAAACAACCGGTCTTGATTACCTTAACTTCTTCGCTAAGACCGTTTTCTTCAATTCTTGTTTCAAATTCGTTTATAATTTTCTGACTTCCGGACGAAGTACATCCGGTACCTCCGCAGACCAAAACATGAGCTCTTACCTTTGATTCTGTAGCAGCATTTTTCTCAGTTTTGCCCTCTATACGAAGATTAACGTAGTCTTTCTTACCATCTCTTATTATATCAAGTTCCGCTAAACTCTTCATCTCAAGACCTCTTTTCATACACTTTTTAGCTTTTAAAGCCTACATATATTTTTCTAAAATTCCGTCAATATCTTCAGGCACCAAACGTCCATAAACATCATCGTTAACCGTCATCACGGGCGCAAGACCGCAAGCACCTATGCAACGTGTTGCATCAATGGAGAACTTACCATCAGGTGTACATTCATCAACATCAATACCAAGTTTGTCCTTGATTCTATCCAAAATGTTGCCCGAACCCTTTACATAGCAGGCAGTACCCAGGCAGACTCCAATTTTATACTGCCCCTTGGGATTAATTGAAAACTGAGTATAAAAGGTTACAACTCCATAAATTTCAGCCATAGAAATACCAAGGCCCTCGGCAATTTTCTGCTGAACCTCAATCGGTAAATATCCGTAGATTTCCTGAGCCTCGTGCAGTACGGGAATGAGTGCTCCGTCCTGGTCCTTATGCTTTTTTATAACCTCGCAAAGCTTTTCTGCCTGCTCGGCTGTTTCCTTAAAGGCCACCGCTATTTTCTGACTCAATTTATATACCTCCAAACATAAGTAAAATAAAGTTTCTGCTAACAACCACCGTCGGTTGTTAATTTTTTCACAAATAATATTCATAATAACCTATTTAATTATATCATTCGGCAAAATTATTGTCTATGACAATTTCTTTTTTGTAAGTTAAAAAAAACCTGTTTTTTTTGTACAAAAGCTACAAACCGCAAGCTTGTTTGTTAGAATTGTACAAAAACGCTACCGAAAATTGTGCAGTTTAATAGGCTGATTTTAACAAAAAATTGTGGTGTGTTTTTTGAATTAAATCACATACTAAAATAAATATATTTTATAGCTTTATAAAGGATGAATAAAATGAAAATTATAATTTTACTTTTAACAACTCTACTTTTTACGTCTTGCGCACGCCCTCAAACAAAAAGAGAGATATTACAATCTCCCTCCGTTTCCTCGCCGTCACCTACGCCCTCTCCATCACCCGAGGCATCGCCCGAGGCACCTTTTGAAGAACCTGCTACGCAAAGGGTACGTTTGTCCCGCGCAGCAACTCCCCTTTTAGATAAAAGCGAAAACAGAATTAATAATATAAATCTTGCTGCAGAAAAGATTAATGGCTATATCCTCGCACCATACGAAGTTTTTTCGTTTAACAACTGTGTCGGCGCAAGAACAGAGGAAAAAGGTTATGAAAAAGCTGCAACAATCATAAACGGAGAAAAAGAATATGATTATGGTGGCGGCGTGTGTCAGCTTGCCACTACTGTTTTCCAGGCAGCAGATGGGGCAGGTCTTAAAATTATTGAGCGGCATAATCACAACAAAGACATTGGATATGCCGAGCCTGGTCAGGACGCTGCCGTAAATTATGAAACACTTGATATGAAATTTCAGAATACTATGAATTTTTCCGTTATGGTTGCGGTTTTAGTGGGCGAAAATGAAATAATTGCAGAAATATACCGTATGAATTATTAATTATATGTGAAATTATCAATTTTCTATTTACACCAGACAAAATTTTCGATATAATAAAGGTATATCATGGAATTATTATAGGGTGTGATATTTTGTATATTTTAGGTATGTTAAGACCCTTCCGGTTTTCCGGTTTAGATATAACTTCACTCATTATTCGTGCGGTTGTTGTTCTGCTTGCTATCTCGGTGCACGAAATGGCGCACGGCTTCGTTGCCTATAAGCTCGGCGATCCTACCGCAAAATCTATGGGCAGGCTTTCATTAAATCCGCTGAAGCATTTAGACCCAATAGGCGCAATCTGTATGTTGCTTTTCGGATTCGGCTGGGCAAAACCGGTTATGGTAAATCCTTATTATTTTAAAAGGACAAAACGAGACACAGCCTTGGTTTCACTTGGCGGTCCTTTGTCAAACTTTATCCTTGCATTTATAGGCATTGCCGTTTATAAAATTCTTATTGTTTGCAATACTCCTTTAAATGCTTTTACAAACATTGTTGTTGTATTTTTAGTAAACTTTATTTATTTAAATATTGGTTTGGGCACGTTTAATCTTCTGCCCATACCGCCGCTTGACGGCTCTAAAATCTTTTTGCCACTTCTGCCGCAAAGGCTTTATTATGACATAATGCAGTATGAGCGTTTAGGCTGGCTGGTACTTGTGGCTGCACTTTCGACCGGCGTGCTTACCCCAATACTCGGGACTGTGCAACAGGCAATATTTACCGCTTTAACCTTTTTAGTCGGCGGACTATGATACCAAATTTATTTTGGGAGGATTTTAATTGGAAGACAATCAACTTTCGATAAAACTCGAGGTATTCGAGGGACCTTTAGAGCTTCTTTTGCATCTGCTTAAGAAAAACAAGGTCAGCATTTATGATATTCCTATTTTGAAAATCACCTCACAGTATATGGAATACCTTGACGCATATAAAGAATTTAATATAGATGTTTCAAGTGAGTTTCTTTTAATGGCAGCAGAGCTACTGCTTATAAAGTCAAAAATGCTTCTGCCCCGCCATGATGAAGAAGAGGAAGATGACCCGAGAGGTGACCTTGTAGCTCGTCTTGAAGAATACCAGAAAATCAAGCAGGCGGCAGAGTTTTTAAAAGGTCACGAATTTGCAACACACTATAATTTCTTTAAAGAACCTGATATTATAGAAAAACGTGCGCCTGACTATACTAATCAGACCTTTGATTTAGAGCGCCTTTTGGAGGCTTTTGCGGTAATCATAGACAAGACAGAGAGAAAAGCACCTCCGCCAAAGACTTCTTTTACAGGCATAGTAGGTCACGAGAAAGTATCTGTAACTTCAAGGGCAAGCTATATTAAAAGCCGCCTGACAAAAGAGCGAAGCGTGACGTTTCAGGCACTATTTGAAGATATCAAAACCCGCCCCGCACTGGTTGCGACTTTTCTTGCTCTACTCGAGATGATGAAGCTTGAGATTGTATTTGTCGATACCTCCGGCGAGGAGATTATTATAACGAAACTTAGAGATGGTGAGATTACAAATGAGTTTTAATCCGGGCTCAATTATAGAAAGTATATTATTTGCTGCGGGAGAAAGTGTTTCCCGCAAGGAACTTGCCTCCATTTTAGAAATGACAGAGGAAGAAATTATTACCGAAGTCGAGCGTCTTGCTGATTTTTATCGTGAAAATGAGCGCGGACTTAAAATTATCAGCTTAGAGGACGAGTATCAGCTTTGCACCGTAGAGCAAAATTACCGCTATGTGCAGGCTCTTGCCGAGCCACGCAAAAAGCAGACCCTCTCCCCTGCTGCTCTTGAGACCTTGTCAATAGTTGCATACCATCAGCCCGTAACCCGAGGCAGTATTGAATACATAAGAGGCGTTAACTCAGACGGTCCTGTAAGCCGACTGATTGAGCGTGGACTTATCGAAGAGGGCGGCCGTCTGGATGCTCCGGGAAGACCTATTTTGTATGTAACAACACAAGAGTTTTTAAGAAGCTTTGGACTTACTTCACTTTCTGAGCTTCCTGATATTGAAACCGGCATCGGCGCACAGATTTCCGTCGAGAATATTACCGGTAGTGAAGAATTTGAAGAAGGATATCTTCCGGACGAAGATATCGATTCCAGTGACATTAGCTAAAATCCGTAAATGAATCGGGTGAACAAATGATTATTTTTGCTATAGCAACCGCTTTGTTTTTACTTTTTATTGCGCTTGTTATATTTTTGCCGCTTGATGCGGGTGTTGAGTATTTAATTTCAGGTAAAAATCAAAAGCTGCTCCTTTACATCCGCTTACTTAAAATACCTTTGATCTTTAAAATTCCGCTTGGAAAAGATAAGAAAAAAAAGGCAAATAAGAGCGACAAAAAATCAATTGACAAGCCTAAAAATAAAATGTCCTTGTCAGTATTTTGCGACAAAGTACGTGCATTTAAAGAGGCTTACGGCGAAAGCAAAAATGATATTAAAGAAATTTTTTCAGATATACGCAAACGAATAGAATTTAAAAAAATTGATTTTTCTATGCATTTTGGACTGTCGGATGCAGCAAAAACAGGTATGGCAACAGGCGCTGCGTGGGCATCATCATCTTGTCTTGTGTCTATACTTAACCAGATGTTCGGTGTTCGCGATGCGGCACTTGATGTAAATCCTGATTTTAATCGGGAGTGTTTTAACCTCCGTATAAAAAGTATATTAGTGCTTCGTCCGGTGCATATTATAATCATCGGGATTAAAATTTTAAAAATCGTAAATTTGTTCATCGAAAAGATGGACTCAGAATAAAAAATACATTATTAAATGAGAAAAGGCGGTGTCAATATGGCAGAGCATCCAATTAAAGGTTTAATGGAAACAGCAATGAAAAGCATAAAGGACATGGTTGACGTAAATACCATCGTAGGAACACCGGTAGAGTCACAGGACGGAACAGTTATTATCCCTATCTCTAAAGTTTCTTTTGGTTTTGGTGCAGGCGGCAGCGAATTTGGAACACGCACAGGTGTTTCTCCGGATACCAACGCAAACTTTGGCGGCGGTTCAGGCGGCGGCGCAACTATCGACCCGGTTGCATTTATGGTTGTTGGTCAGGGACAGATTAAGCTGCTCCCGATGGACAAAAACCCCTCTCCGATTGAGGACGTTATCGACAAAGTTCCCACACTGTTAGATAAACTCGGTGAACTTTGCAAAAAGAACTGCAAAAAGAAAAAAGATAAAAACGACGAACCGGACGTAACAATCGAAACTATCGATACAGTTACTGTTTCAGAGTAATAAAAAAGCTGTGGCAATGCCACAGCTTTTTTATTGGTTTATTTTCCTTGACAATAAAGCTGTGCTTTGGGATAATAAATATATAATAGCTAAGGAGGTTTATTATGGTAAATTTTGAATACTATGCTCCGACTAAAGTTGTTTTCGGCAGGGATAGTGAGACAAGAGTCGGAGAGCTTATAAAAGAACAGGGATGCAAAAAGGTTTTAGTTCATTTTGGCGGTGAAAGTGCTAAACAATCAGGCCTTTTAGACAGAATTTTTGATTCACTTAAATCTCATGATATAAATTTTGTAACCTTAGGTGGCGTTGTTCCAAACCCAAGGCTCTCCAAAGTTTACGAGGGTATAGAGCTTTGCAAAAAGGAAAATGTTGATTTTATATTAGCAGTTGGCGGCGGAAGCGTTATAGATTCATCAAAAGCCATCGGCTACGGCTTAAAATATGACGGTGACGTCTGGGATTTATACGCAAAAAAAGCAACGGCTAAAGACTGCACTCCCATCGGCGCAGTTCTTACGATAGCTGCTGCAGGAAGTGAGATGAGTAATTCATCTGTAATCACCAACGAAGACGGATGGATAAAATGCGGCTATAGCTCCAACTACTGCCGCTGCAAGTTCGCGATTTTAAATCCGGAGCTGACCTACTCTCTCCCCGCATTCCAGACCTCCTGTGGCTCTGTTGATATTTTAATGCATACTATGGAGCGTTATTTCACCAGAGAAAAGGATACACAGTTAACCGACGAACTTGCCGAAGGACTTATGAGAACGGTAATTGCCGCTTCTAAAGTCTTGGTTAAAAACCCCGAGAACTACAACGCAAGAGCCCAGATTATGTGGGCAAGCAGCTTGTCGCACAACGACCTTACCGGTTGTGGAACAGTCGGTGACTGGGCGTGTCACCTTTTAGGTCACGAGATCAGCGGTTTATTTGACAAAGCTCATGGTGCAGCTCTATCTTCCCTTTGGTGCAGCTGGGCAAGATATGTTTATAAAACTGATGCGTCCCGTTTTGCGCAGTTTGCGGTCAAGGTTATGGGTGTAGCTCCTCAGGCTAACGATGAAGACACTGCTCTTTTGGGAATCAGCGAAATGGAGAAGTTCTATCACGAAATAAATATGCCTACAAATCTTCGTGAACTGGGTATAGAGGTTACCGATGAATTGATAGATAAACTGGCTACTCGTTGCAGTTTTAATGGCAACCGTACAATCGGCGTATTTAAACAATTAGCGCACGATGACATTTACAAAATTTATGCTATGGCAGGTAATTAAACAAAAAAAGGATGGTTTAGCATAGTGCTAAACCATCCTTTTTTCTACAAACCAGTTGTCGCCGTCTCGCCAAAGATGCGTCTTTTTACCCTCTATTCTAACAGTAAAGCGTTCACCTGTGCCTCCGCCCTTTAAACTGGCGGCACGTCTTTTATCCTCAACCTTATCCACGCAGAAAACTCTGCCGTCTTCCCATTTTATTTTAAGTGGAATAACAGCACCCGCCTCGTCAAACTTTGCAAGAACAGCCACATATGTTTTACATCTCTCTGACATTTTTACTCCTTTCACTCTTCTATGTCAAAGCCTTTGCCGTCTTTTTTCTTTCTATTGAATGTTTCGGGATGAATGGTGTGTCTTTCTTTTGGATTTATTCCCGATAAGTCAGGGTCTGAAAGCATAATTCCCCTTTGCACCGAAAAGTGTCCGAAACGCCTTCTTATATTGTCAATCGTGCGCTCTTCGTCTTCTTTTTTCTGCATTTTTTCAAACTCGGGCAAAAATGAAATCTGCAGACTTTCCTCCTCATCCAAATCGCACGCACGAACTCCTAATGTACGAAGCGGTTTTTTTGTCCAGCCACTCTCTTTATATAGGCTGTATGCCTTTTCAAACAACACACTTGAAACGCAGCTTGGGTAGTCGAGTTTCCCCTGCCTGCCTGTTGTCACAAGGCCGCTGTCACGCAGATTTATCTGTATGGTTTTGCACACCAGTCGTTTTTCTCTCATACGCTCTGCAACACTCTCACAAAGCGCATAAAGCGTTATCTTGATCTCATCATCCGTGACCAAATCGCGCGGCGTTGTTGTACTGTTTCCTATCGATTTGATCTCACGCGCAGAAGAATAAGTTGCTACTTCCAATCTGTCCTCTCCTCTTGCATAACTGCGGAGCATTAGTCCGTTTTTGCCGAGCATCCTGACTATCTCGTCAGGATTAGATAAAGCAAGTTCACCTATGGTCTTAATACCACACTCTAAAAGCCTTTCTTTCGTTGCTTTGCCGACAAATAACAAGTCGCTTACAGGAAGCGGCCAGACAAGTTTTTTATAATTTTCACTCGTAATCAAAGTAGTAGCATCAGGCTTTTTCATATCGGAGCCGAGCTTTGCAAAAATTTTGTTAAAGCTCACACCAACAGAAGCCGTAATGCCAAGCTCTTCTTTTATTCTGCGCCGTATTTCGTCTGCTATAAGTTTTCCGTTACCGCCAAAATGACTTGTGCCTGTCACATCAAGCCAACACTCATCAAGTCCAAAGCTCTCTACCCTGTCTGTATAATTTAAGTAGATTTCCTTAGCAAGCTCGGAATACTTCTGATAAAGCTCAAAATGAGGCTCCACAAATAAAATATCGGGGCACTTTCTCTGCGCCTGCCACAGAGTGTCTCCTGTCTTAACACCGCACTTTTTTGCCGCCTCACTTTTTGCCAGCACGACACCGTGACGCCTTTCGGCACTTCCGCCGACGGCTATCGGCTTACCTTGCCACTCGGGGTGGTACAGACATTCCACCGTGGCATAAAAATTATTCATATCAACATGCAGGATTGTCCTCTCCACTCATCTCACCACCCGAACATTTGTTCTGTATATGATTGTATTATACACTATTATTCTTCATTTGTCCATAGGAAATATTTAAAATATCAAAAAAATCTTGCCATCTTACTTTATTGGATTTATAATAAAGAAAAACAGTTAAAAGGAGAAAACGCCGTGCTTTTAGAGAATGCTCCATCACTTTCGCATAAATATATAAAAGATGCCGCCACTTGCGGAGGCATCTTTGTCGATGCAACCTGCGGAAACGGAAATGATACTCTACTTCTCTCCACTCTTGCAGGCGAACGGGGACGGGTTTATGGCTTTGACGTCCAGCCAGAAGCAATCGAAAAAACAAAGCAACGACTTTCAGATGAGTCAACGTATGAAAACACCACCTTAATTTGTGACGGGCACGAAAATATGGAAAAATACATAGATAGTGAAATTGACTTATGTATGTTCAACTTCGGCTATCTGCCGGGCGCTGACCACGAAAAAGCCACAAAAAAAGAAACAAGCCTTAAGGCTATCGGTGTGGCTCTTAATCTTTTGCGCAGAGGCGGAATAGTTACCCTATGCGTATATTCCGGTGGCGATACCGGCTTTGATGAAAAGGATGCAATTTTAGAATTTTGCCGTACACTTGACCAGAAAGTATATAATGTTCTTTCACACGAATTTATTAATCAGAAAAACAATCCGCCGATTTTAATATGCATCGAAAAAAGATAAACAAAAGGACTGTGATAACAATCACAGTCCTTTTGTTGTTAACTCTTTTAACAAACCACTACACCCTGCTAAAACATCGGTATAAGTCGCTTCAAAATCACCCGTATACCATGGGTCCGCAACATCACGGCTACTACCTACAAACGATAAAAGCTTAAACACTTTTCCATCAGGGTCACCACCGACAATACGTAGAATATTTCTTATATTTGCGCTATCCATACCAATTATATAATCGTACTTACCATAGTCAGACTTTGTCATCTGCACCGCTACCTTTCCACTGACAGAAATGCCAACCTCAGCGAGTTTACGCTTCGTTCCATAGTGGACGGGGTTGCCAATTTCCTCAGTGCTTGTTGCCGCAGAGGCAATATACAAATCAATACCCGTCTTCTGCGCCATATCCTTCATAACAAACTCTGCCATTGGCGAGCGGCAAATATTTCCATGGCAGACAAAAAGTATCTTTTTCATCATATGTGCTCCTTAAAATTAATCATAGTCCCACTATCTGCACGACAAATGCCACAAGCGCCGCGCCGACTGCAACTGGCAAAAGTCCCAGTTTCATATATGCAAGCACTAAAGCCATAGCACATCCAAGCGCAGCCGAAAGTATCGATCCCGTGCTCGAAAACACCGCCGGAAATGTCATTGCCGCCAAAACAACATAAGGCACATAGTATAAAAAGGACTGAATCCATCTGTTTTTAATCTTTTTGCGAAAAATCACCATCGGCGTTGCACGAATAAGATATGTAACCAGCGCCATCACGCCTATTGAGGAGATTATGTATGTCGTATTCATCAGTCTTCTCCTCCCTCTTCTTCAGTTTCTATCGGTAATAGCGTCGCACAAATACCGCTTACCAAAACCGTTATTATAATAATTGTCCATCCGCTCGAAAGCTTGTTTAAAAGCGGAGCAAAGCTAAAAATAACGCTTGATAAAACAGCAACAACTACCGCAGTTAAAACGTTCTTCTTCTCACGTGCAGGCGGAATAATAATCGCAATAAACATACCATAAAGCGCTATTCCCATCGCCGAAGATAACGCCGGCGACATAACAGATGTTGCAAGTGCGCCCGCTGCCGTGCCGAGTGTCCAGCCGAGAACGGGCGTAATTATAAGTCCAGCCATATATGCCGCAGTAATCGGCACTAAGCGCTGCACAGATACTGCAAAATTCTCATCCGTCATTCCAAAAGAAACCAGCGCACGCTGCCACAGGCTCATAGACGGCGAGATCTTCTGCGACACAGAAAGAGACATAAGAAAATATCTCATATTTATAATCAGCGTGGTAATCGCAAGCTCTAAAAGTCCGCCTGTCTCAATCATAATCTTTATCCCTGCAAACTGGCCTGCGCTGGTAAGGTTCGTGAGGGATGTTAAAATCGCTGCCCACGCAGGTATTCCGCCTTTAACCGCCGCTATACCAAATGCCATAGAAACCGAAAAATATCCAAGGCAAATCGGTATTCCATCTTTTAATCCGGTTAAAAAATCATTTCTTTTCATATGTAATATTCCTACCGTTTGTTATAATTTTTATAGATTAATGATGATGGTGATGATGCCCGCAGACTGCCCTATGGCTGACCTGACAATGCGTGTCGTGGCAGTGCTCATCCGGAGCCTCAAGTTCCAATGTAACGTGCACAATATTATGATCACCAAGCTCCCGTCTTATCTCATCTTTAATTTCGTGCGAATCACTTTCTGTAACAACGTGCATCGTTGCATAGTGACTGAATCCGTCCATACTCCATATATGAACGTGGTGAACATCTAAAACACCGTCAATTTCGCATATATGTTTTTTAATTTCTTCAGCCTCTATATCCGCAGGTATTTTTTCGAGAAAAATATTTTCAATTTCTCTTACATTTTTTACCGAATTAATAAAGATGAACACCGAAACGCCAATTGACATAAGCGGGTCAATAATTGCAAAATAAGTAAAACGCATTATGAGTGCTCCAATTAAAACAACCACCCAGCCGAGCACATCTTCAAGCATATGAAGATTAACAGCTCTTTGATTTAGTGAGTCTCCCTCTTTTGTAAAATATGCGGCTATGAAGTTAACAACTGTGCCAACGACCGCAAAAATAATCATACCGCTATAGTCTATTTTAACGGGATTAAATATTCTGATAACTGCATTATAAATAACGGCAAGCGAGCCGAAAAGCAAAATAACAGTCGTGATTAAACTTCCAATTACTGAGTACCTCATATATCCGTATGTAAAAACTTCATCGGGCTGTTTTTTGCTCTTGCGCTCTAAAAAGTATGAAACACCTATGCTTATCGCATCACCGATATCGTGAACTGCATCGGAAACAATCGCTACGCTTCCTGTAACAGCGCCCCCGACAAATTCAAAAACCGAAAATATTAAATTTAAAATAAACGCAACTAAAATATTTTTTTCTGTTTTCATTTAACACTTCTCCTTTACTATAAGTCCGGTTATCAACATACTTACCAAGCACAAAGCAAGGTATATCCCACTGTACACAACAGGAAATGCGGTTTTGTATGTAAGCGATGAAAAACACCAAAATAGCACTGCAACAAGAATAGGTGTAAACCAAAGATGTTTTATGTCCTTTCCTGCTATTATTCCCGTCGTAATTGATATAGCCGGATTTAACACAAAGAACATAATTAACACCGCCAGCATTCCGGCATCTGCCTTTATGGTATTAACTGTTATTATCGGGAGTATTAACATCGAGGCTACAATTAATAATAATATTACTGTAATTCTTTTTCGAAAATTCATATGTTATCCTCCTTTTCGACTCGTGTCAAGACTGGACTGAAAAATCAACCATCTGTGCAACAAGGTATACTTCTTGCACCAACATAATATTTCGTATGTATCAATTATACCACCACTTAATAAAAAAAGCAACAAACCAAAGGGTTTGTTGCTCTTAAAATTATGCCCATTTCGCGCTGCCCGACATAAGCGTAACCTTATCTTGTGATACGCTCAACAGCCCTCTTTCCACATTCAAGGTTTTTATCGTTCCATCTTCGAGCTCGATGTGCGAACTGCACGGCTTTACCGAGGTTATAAACGGCGTATGGTTTGCCATTATTGCGAGGTCGCCCTCCGCTCCTCTAAGTGATATTTTAACTATATCACCCTCATACAAATTGCCGTCAGGTGTTGAAATAACAAATTTAAATGTTTTCATTATACCACCTTTTTCGCCTTTTCGACCGCTTCGTCTATAGTTCCTACAAACAAAAATGCCGACTCGGGCAAATCGTCGTGCTTACCCTCGATAATTTCCTTAAAACCTCTTATTGTCTCTGAAAGCGGAACATATACGCCCGGGATACCAATGAATTTTTCTGATACATGGAAAGGCTGGGATAAGAATCTCTGAATTTTTCTTGCTCTTTGAACGAGCAGTTTATCTTCGTCAGAAAGCTCATCCATACCCATAATCGCAATAATATCCATAAGCTCCTGATATCTCTGAAGAATTCTCTGAACCTCACGGGCAACGCTATAATGCTCCTCGCCCAAAACATCTGCCGAAAGAATACGGCTCGTTGATTCAAGCGGGTCAACCGCAGGATAAATACCCTGTGATGCGATACTTCTTGACAGAACAGTTGTAGCGTCAAGGTGCGCAAACGTTGTAGCCGGCGCAGGGTCAGTTAAGTCGTCTGCCGGAACATATACTGCCTGAATAGATGTAATTGAACCCTTTTTGGTAGATGTGATTCTCTCCTGAAGCATACCCATCTCGTTTGCCAGCGTCGGTTGATAGCCAACGGCTGACGGCATTCTTCCCAAAAGTGCAGAAACCTCAGAACCTGCCTGGGTAAATCTGAAGATGTTATCAATAAACAGAAGCACATCCTGACCCTCTTCCTCGCGGAAGTATTCTGCCATTGTAAGTCCGGAAAGACCAACTCTCATTCTCGCACCCGGTGGCTCGTTCATCTGTCCGTAAACGAGCGTGGTATTTGACAAAACGCCCGATTCCATCATTTCGTTATAAAGGTCATTTCCTTCTCTTGTACGCTCGCCAACTCCCGTAAATACCGAAAGTCCGCCGTGCTCTTTAGCGATATTGTTGATAAGCTCCATTATAAGCACAGTCTTACCTACACCCGCACCGCCGAAAAGACCAATCTTTCCGCCCTTTGAATACGGGCAGATAAGGTCAATTACCTTGATGCCGGTTTCTAAAATCTCCGTTGATGTAGAAAGCTCCGAATACTCAGGAGCCGGACGGTGAATATCCCATTTGGGAGTATCTTCCGGAGCCGGTTTGTTATCAACGGGATCACCTAAAACATTAAAAATTCTTCCAAGTGTTTTTCTGCCGACGGGCACACTTATCGCCTTGCCTGTATCGGTAACAGGCGTTCCTCTTGTCAAGCCGTCGGTAGATGCCATAGCAATACATCTTACAGTATTATCTCCGATATGCTGAGCAACCTCTACTGTAAGAGTTTTATCGCCTATATCCATAGTAAGTGCATTGTATATGGCAGGTATATTTCCTTCGTCAAAACGAATGTCAACAACAGGTCCTACAACCTGTACAACACTGCCTTTTGCTAAATCTGACATATTCCTGTCTCCTTATATGCCGCTTCCGGCAACAATTTCTGTAATTTCCTGTGTGATTGCGCCCTGTCTCGCGCGGTTATACTCAAGTTTAAGGCTATCAATCATCTCGCCTGCGTTCTTTCCTGCATTATCCATAGCAAAACGTCTTGCAACCACTTCGCAGGTAAAGCTTTCTTTTGCTGCAGCAACTATTTTTCCTGCAACATATTCTGCAATTACCGCTTCTAAAACCGTTCTCTCATCAGGCTCATAAATTATATCAGCTCTTGATTTTTTCTCTGTTTTGCTAATCGGCAAAATCCACTCGACACCTTCAGTCTGCGTCATCATAGAAATATATTTGGTTGAAACAATTCCAATCTTTTCATACTTTCCGTTTTTAAACTCTTCGCAAAGCTCTTTTGCAAGGTCTATAGCATCAGCATAGGAAAAAGTTTCTACCTTAACCTGCTCTTCCCCGTATCTGTCGCAGGCTCTTTTTCCTATTGGAATAATTCTGTCTGCACCTTGCGCCTCAGTTGCCTTAAATATATTTGAATTATATCCGCCCGCCAAGCCTCTGTCACCCGCTATAGCTATAAGGCAAACCTTGCTCTCTTCGCCGCTTTTCATATATTCGCTCTTTTCGCAAGACTTAGCCGAAGCAAGTACCGAGACTGTATCTGAAAGCGCTTTTGCATACTCTCTGCTTTTGCCCATCGCAATTGTCGCACCACGAATTTTCGCAGATGCTACAAGGCCCATAGCATTGGTAAGATGCAACGTCGAGTCTACGCTCTTAATGCGATTCTTTAAACTTTTAATATCTACGCCCATAAAATCACTCCTTCATCTCATCGAGTGCTTTTTTAAGCATAGCTATATCCTCGTCATCGCAGAAATTATTTTCAAATCTCTCAAGCAAGTTTTTATAATCTGCCTCAAGAAGTTCGAAAAGTCTTGCCTCATAATCAGACACATTCTTAACAGGGACATCATTTAAATAACCATTAATGACGGCATATACGATAGCAACCTGACAACCTACTCTTACAGGTGCGTTTCTCTTTTGTTTTAACACCTCAACAATTCGCTCGCCAAGCGCAAGACGGTTTTTGGTGTCTTCGTCAAGGTCACTTCCAAACTGCGAAAACGCCTGAAGCTCACGGTACTGAGCATACAAAAGCTTAAGCTCACCTGATACCTTTTTCATTGCCTTAAGCTGAGCTGCACCACCAACACGGCTTACTGAAATACCGGGGTTAATAGCCGGCATAATACCTGCGTGGAAAAGCTCGGTCTCTAAAAATATCTGTCCGTCAGTTATCGAAATAACGTTTGTCGGGATATATGCCGAAACGTCGCCCGCCTGTGTTTCAATGATAGGTAGCGCCGTTATAGAACCGCCGCCGTGCTCCGGAGCAACACATGCTGCTCTCTCGAGCAGTCTTGAGTGAAGATAGAATACATCGCCCGGATACGCCTCACGTCCCGGCGGACGTCTTATGAGAAGCGAAAGCGCACGGTATGCAATCGCGTGTTTCGACAAATCATCATAGATGATAAGAACATCTTTGCCCTGCTCCATAAAATATTCTGCCATAGCGCAGCCTGAATACGGTGCTACATACTGAAGCGGAGCGGTTTCTGATGCTGAAGCCGATACTATAATTGTGTACTCCATCGCACCTGCTTTTGAAAGCTCATTCGCAAGCTGAACCACCGCAGTATTCTTCTGACCGATTGCAACATATATGCAAATTACGCCGGTATTTTTCTGGTTCATTATGGTATCAATAGCAATCTCTGTTTTACCGGTCTGTCTGTCGCCGATAATAAGCTCTCGCTGTCCTCTACCGATAGGAATCATACTGTCTATAGCTTTAATTCCCGTCTGCAGCGGAACCGATACGCTCTTTCTTTCGATAATTCCGGGCGCCTCAGACTCAATAGGTCTTGTTTTTGTGGTAGCGATGGGGCCTTTTCCGTCTATCGGGTTACCCAATGCATCCACAACTCTGCCCAAAAGCTCATCGCCAACCGGTACAGATACAACCTTTCCGGTACGGCGCACAACAGAGCCCTCGTGAATATCATTTGTATTAGATAAGAGTGCAACGGATACGGTTTCACTCTCTAAGTTCTGCGCCATTCCCATACTTCCGTCATCAAACTCTAAAAGCTCACTTGCCATACACGCTCTTAAGCCATAAACACGCGCAATTCCATCGCCGACTAAGATAACTGTTCCGGTTTCCTGCATTTCTATTTTAGATTCATAATTTTTAATCTGCTCTTTTATAATCTGACTTATCTCATCAGTTTTCACGCTCATCTTTTTATCACATCCTTTATCTCCTTAAGATGTTTCTTAAGGCTTGAGTCCATTATTTTTCCATCTGCTTCAACAATCAATCCTCCTATGATTGATTCATTAACGATGTACTCAATCACCATCTTATGACCGCTTTGCTTCTCGAGTTTTTCCTTGAGAGATGCCTTCTCCTCTTCGGTAAGCTCTACGGCACTCGTGACCGTGGCTTTAGAAATCTTTTCCATTTCATCATACATCGCCATATACTGCTCGGCACATTCTGTAAATTCCTCAATGCGCTTCTTTTCGCAGAGAATTTTTAAAAATGACAGTACATCCCTCGGAATTACCTTAGAAAATGCATCTTCGAGTGCGCCAAGTCTTTCTTCAAGCGGGATTGCAAAAGTGGACAGAAAATCTTTATAAACAGGATTTTCATCAAACACACCCGATACTGTCTCGAGTGCCTCTTTATATTCCTTACTGCATTCTTTTTCAAGCGCCAGCATAAACAATGCCTTTGCGTATTCGCTGCTTATCTCGCTCATTCTTCATCACCTATCTTCTCAATAAATGAATCGATTAAGTCTCTGTGGTCATCGACATTTATCTCACGCTCTAAAAGCTTGCTAGCAAGAGCAGTCGAAACCTCGACAATCTCTTTTTTGATGCCTTCTTCAGCCTTTTTCATCTCAAACTGAGCCTGAGTTTCAGCCTGCCGTATGATGCCGTCTGCCTGCTCTTTTGCCTTTGTGACAATTGATTCGCCTTGTCTTTTGGCGCTGTCCTGAGCCTTTTTAATTATTTCATCGGATTCAGCCTTTACGGCAGAGATTTTCTCGTCCCATAAAAATTTGTCCTCCTCCGCCAAACGTTTTGCCTCGTCGGCAGCATCATATCTTGCATCAATTTCGTTCTGGCGTTTAGCAAGCATTTTATTTACAGGACCGAAAAGAAACTTTTTAAACAGAAGAAAAAGAATCAATAGGTTCAGTAGCGAAATAAGTATCTGCCATAAGTTGACAGAAATAACTTCCAATGATTGCATAGTTTTTCCCCTTTTTATTAACCGATTGTGTTAATAAGTAAATTTATAAACATATTAGGTGTAACGAACAGAAGCAGAATTGCGATAACAAGCGCATAAAGACCTGTTGTCTCAGCAATCGCACAACCCATAAGCATTGTTGTGGTTACATCACCTTTAGCCTCCGGCTGTCTGCCTATAGCTTCACAAGCCTTTGCAACTGCGTTACCTTCACCAATACCGGGGCCGATACCTGCTATCATAGCAAGACCTGCTCCAAGTGCACAACATCCTAAAATAATACTAATTGCGATTTCCATAAAAAATACCTCCGTTTAATTCGCACTGCGTGCTTTTTTCATTTTTCGTTCATTATATAGTTCAAGAGGAAATCCTCCCGAGATATACAGCATCGTCAACATTGCAAAAATATATGCCTGCAAACATCCGCTGAATATGTCAAAATAGATTGATAAAATAGCAGGCAAACCCACCTGCAAAAACGGAAACTTTCCTAAAAATCCGGGAAGCGCTCCGAAAATTATGTTTGAAAGTCCCTGAAGTCCCGCCGCCACAAGCACCGATATAACCGAGCCCGACAGAACGTTTCCGTAATGACGAAATGCCATTGATATCGGGGTTGCAATCTCACTTATTACGTTCAGCGGTGCCATTAAAACCGGATTTGCAAAACTCTTAACATACTCAATCGGTCCACACTTCATCTTATAATACGTTATCAGAATAAACACCAGAATTGCCCAACCGGCCACAATGTTTATATCCGATGTTGGTGGAAACAGTCCGAAAAGTGTGAGCAAGCTTGAAAAGCCTGAAAGACCGAGTATTGCCGCAACAAATGGCGCAAACGATTTAAAATACTCGCCCATACTGCCCACAACAAGTGAAGAGCACTTTTCCACTATCAGTTCTGCAAAGTGGTGCCTTTTAAGCCATACTCCGTCTTTTATTCCGTGTGTAAGATACAAGCAAAGAAACAACGCCGACACGATTACTATGGCCGAGTTTACCTGTGACTCTGTAATGGTAAGATTCTGAAGCGGCATAGGAAGTGTCATAAAAATTCTTGCACCTGCTATACTTATGCCTTCTGACGGTGGCGTAGTAATAACCTTCAGCAGTATACCAACGCATATTGGCAAAGCCATCATAACTATATAAAATATATCCGCCATTATAAAACGGCGCGTCTTTTTATTCACTTATCTATCACTTCCTTTTTATCTTTAATAAGAGGACGAAATGATACTGCTATTCTCGGGAAAAATACAGGCACGATGACCGCCACTGTGTTAAAGCAAGGCGCTATGACACCTATTGTGGCCGCCACGAATATCCCTGCATTTCTAAGTCCCTGCGATGATTTCATAAGCTTTCTTGCGTCTTTTTCATCCATAGTGACTGCTTTTTGAACTGTCAGTCCCATAAAATAGAAATTTAAAACCGCCGCGGCGTATGAAAGCAGATTGCCTAGTAACACAGTATAGTCCCATCTCTTTAAAAGGACAAAAACCGCCTGCATAAGCACGCTCAAAATCACGCAAAAATATGCTATATATTTAGTTTCCTTTTTTATTGTGTCATTAGCTTTTATCATAACCTTCTCCTTAGGAAAATACTTACTATAAACATACTATTTTTTCCCGAAAAAATCAAGGCGTTTTTATTTTTTCCACGATATGTGATTAAATACATTCTATGTGGGAGTATCTAAATCACCAATATAAAATCACCAAGCGATTTTATCAATTTTCCTGCACTTTTTCCAGATATTCAAACGCCGCGGCTGCCTTAAACTCATCAAGGTCTTCAACTATTATCGGGATATCCGGGCGCAGTCTTTTGAAAATAAGTTCATAGTTAAGCAGTCCCTCGCCCGGCATAGTGCCTTTAATACTGCCGTTTTCGATAACAAAGTCTTTAGCGTGCAGGACTACAATTTTATCGCCTAATAAATCAAACATAGAATTGATTATTTCATCTTGTTTGAGATAGTTCTCCTCATTAATCAGGTTGCACGGGTCAAAAATGACCTTGATATTGTCAGATGCCACATCGTCAATAAGTCTTTTCATCATTTCGGGAGAGTCGATTACAAAAAGGTGCACTCCCTCTATGCCCACTGTAACATCATATTTTTCCGCTTCTACGGCAAGCTCTTTTATGTTTTTAAGAAGATACTGATACGCTTCTTCCGTGTGCGTTTTGCCCTCGATATATGTTCCTGTCTCCGTACCGACAACAATAGGCTTTAATATGCTTGCATAGCGAATTTTTTCTTTAAATGCGTCAAGTCCGCTTTTAAGTGCATCTGCGTCAGTATCTGACGGATTTATATAGCTTCCCAGCACCGCAACCTTTACATCACCAAGCTCATTTTTAATTTGCTCGGCATATTCTTCTGAAAATTTTCCTCTTTCAAAGTCTGGTATCGTCTTTTCAAGCACAAGCTGAAGATACTCAAGACCGATGCTTTTACACTTTTCTGCTGTCTGCTTTATTCCGCACGTTTTAAGGTCGTGACCCCTTATACCCTTTTTCATTATAATCCTCCTTATATTGTGAAAATATCTTTATCATTACAGAATGTGACCGTTGGAATAATTTTACGGCATTTTTCCAGTTCGCCCTCATAGTCGTAAAGTATTCCGCGTCCGTGGTGCATAAAATATACTTTTTTAACATCACAACCGCTATCTACGATTTCGCGGCAAACAGTTTCCGCAGAATGATGCCCCGTCTCCACAAAAAGAACATCGCATCCGTCTTTTATAAACGGCAATACATCGTCAAGACCGTTAATATCTCCCGAATAGACTATCTTCTTGCCCTCTGCGCTGACTAAAAACGAAAAAGACCGCCATCCCTCATCAGCCTCGGGCAAATGATTATTATGAATTGCCTCTACGGAGACATTACCATCCGCCATTATCACGGATTCTGTTATGCGCTTTGATACGGTTTGATATCTTTTATTATATCCCGTTTCAGCATTCTCTAGAACCGTCATAACACCGCCAAAGGTTTTGTCATTCGGCATATGTACCGCTATATCACCATACCTTGGAAGCGTATTTTTAACATTTGAAAGCTTATAGATATTCCATAAAAGATTTTCAAGTCCTCCAATGTGGTCCATATGAGCGTGGGATATGAATATATCCGACACCGAAAGCAAATCCACACCCATAAGATGCGCAGTATATGAACAGTTCTCTCCTGCATCAAACCAATACACCTTGCCGCTGACCTCTATTGCAAGAGATGTATGATGCCTGTCTTCCATCGGCTCTGTTCCGGCACAAGTGCCGAAAATATAAATTTTCATAACGCTTTCCTCCAATTTAATGCACTTTTTTAAAATAAGTGAACAAATTAGATGCCAATTTTACCAGGAGTAAAAATGCTTGCCTGCAAGGATATTTTTCCAACTCCCTTTGGTCGCAAGGATAAGTTCCACCAACG
>JAZNJS010000022.1:0-2142 GCA_045578185.1 Clostridia bacterium | reverse complement strand
TAGCATTAAGCTCAGCCAAGTCAGCAGGAACAACCCAGTCTAATGTGATGTTTGAAAAAGGTGCCTGTGTACCCCAACGTGAAGGAGTATTTACACCATAGATAAAGGACTCAATACACTTTTTAGTCTGGTCATAGTTTAAGTTGTCAACTTTAACGAAAGGAGCAAGCTAGGGATCAAAAGATGAGAATGCCTGAGCGCCTGCCCACTCGTTCTGCATAATACCGAGGAAGTTAACCATCTGGTTACACAAGGTAGCGAGGTGGCTTGCGGGGGAAGAGGTAATTTTACCAGAAATTCCGCCGAGGCCTTCCTGGATGAGCTGCTTTAATGACCAACCTGCGCAGTAACCTGTCAGCATGGAGAGGTCGTGAAGGTGAATATCAGCGTTTCTGTGAGCTGCTGCAATTTCATCATCATAAATCTCAGACAGCCAATAGTTAGCTGTGATAGCACCGGAGTTACTTAAGATAAGACCACCTACAGAATATGTAACGGTGGAGTTTTCCTTTACACGCCAGTCGGTAACCTTAACATAACTGTCAACCAGTTCTTTATAGTCTAAGATGGTGGACTTCATATTACGGATTTTTTCTCTCTGTCTGCGGTAGAGAATGTATGCTTTTGCAACATCGGCATAGCCTGCCTGAATAAGCACGCTCTCAACGCTGTCCTGAATATCCTCAACGGCGATTTTACCGTCTTTGATTTTCGGCTCGAAATCGGAAGTAACCTTAAGTGCGAGCAAATCAATAGTAGATGGGTGGTACTGTTTGTCCTGAGCCTCAAAGGCTTTTGTTATAGCGGCACAGATTTTCTGAATATCAAATTCAGTTGTCTTGCCGTCTCTTTTGGTAACCTGATACATAACTATATCTCCTTCTTGCTTTATTTTTTCGGCTAAACTTTCCATTGTACTACTAGTATAACACAACAAAATGAAAAAATCAATATGTTGTTTAAATTTTTTTTGAAAACACAATATATAGTTATTTTTAATCCATTCCTCGTATAGCCACAGATGGCACATAGGGCTTTAAAATCTGTTTAAAAGCCTCTGTTTTATCCTTGGAGAGCGCAGTAAGACCACTCCCTATAATCTGACCGGAATCGACAAAGCCCTGCAGGAAATATTGTTTTGCGCCGCAAATCCATTTGCCGATTTCCACCATATCTTGTTCGGTGTGAAGTTCATTTACTAAAGTCGTCCGAAACTCATACGGAATTATATCGGAGAGTAAAAGCTCTACACTTTCATAAACTGGTTCAATATTAAAAGATTCAATCCCGACAGTTTCGCGGTAACGTGTGGGAGAATTTTTGATGTCCATAGCTACATAGTCGATGATGGAACTCTTAATCAGCTCTTTTAGCTTGTCGGGAAAGCTCCCGTTGGTATCGAGCTTGACTTTATAACCCAGACTTTTTATTTCCGCGGCAAAGTCAAATATCTCATCATATAAAAGAGGCTCGCCGCCGGTTATACAAACGCCGTCTAAAACACCGATGCGTTTTTTAAGGAAAGAAAAAAATTCTTCCTTATCCATTTTAGAGTCAAAATCGGGATTAACCACTAAAGCTTTGTTGTGACAGAACGGGCACCTGAAATTGCAACCGCCAAGAAAAACCGTGCACGCCATATTACCCGGATAGTCTAGCAAGGTCAGCTTCTGAAGTCCTAGTATGTTAAGCATATAATCACCTTAAAAAGTATTATAATCCAAAGTCTCCTAAAAAGGACTTGGGACTATAATTATATGTTATTTTAAGAAAAAGTCAATCACGTTTCTTGGTATATTTAGGTGCAATAAAAAGCAAAAAACACAATATATTGTGTTTTTGCGTCAATGATGCGTTTTTGCGAAAAGTGCATGCAGAAAATTCGACAAAAAAGAGCAAAAAAGAAAATATTTATGGTTTTAATTGTAAAAAATGGACGGGTGTGGTATAATTAACACATACAGAATTTTATTTCATAAAATTCTTAAGAGCTAACGCTCTTTTGTGCTCTTTTGAGCACTGTGTCAATTGACGGCGTCGGATTTGTGACACCCGAAATCTATGATTTCGTTGGTGGAACTTATCCTTGCGACCAAAGGGAGTTGGAAAAATATCCTTGCAGGCAAGCATTTTTACTCCTGG
>JAZNJS010000021.1:0-11281 GCA_045578185.1 Clostridia bacterium | reverse complement strand
AAAGCAGAAACAGCAGGATAGAATGAATCAAATCATTGCAGAGGTTGACAGAGTGTTGAGCCTTAAGGATGAAGATTTAGACCAACTATTAGGAGCCGTTACACAAAGTATTACAGTTTATGAGGGACACATCGTTGTAGTAAGGCTCAAGGACATTCCGTTTAACTTTAAGGTTGCCTACAAGTCTACGGGTAAACTTGATACATACAGAACAGAAATATTAAGTCTTGAAGTGGTATAAAACCACATAACAAAGGGATATATGGCAGGTTTTATACTGCTATATATCCCTTTTAACTATAAAGGTGCAAAATGGTAAATGATAGACCAATATCCGTAAGCAAGCCTTTGGTAACGTCGTCTTTCATAGCAAAACGCTGAGAAAGATATCGCATAGATGCAGCTAACTCGCCATCAGGTCCACCGTATTGGCTTATGATAAAGCTTGCAAGTTTTGGGTTTGGGGTTTTAATGTTTATAGGGAACTGAAGTTTCTTTTCATATTGCCACATATCTTCTTGACTCCTCCTTAATTATCCCATGGCCATGGGGATTCAATCCACTGCCATGTATTTGCGGTGTTTCCGCTTGCGGTAATCGGTCCGAAATTTTCTTCATATGTTTTGCGCAGTTCTTTTGCGGTCTCACTTACTTGCTTAAATATTTTAAGCGCACGCATATCATCAGGATGTGTATCCAGATATAAGTTTAGCTCATACTGCACGAAATCATATTCCATAATCTGTCTAAGCAACTGTTTTCTGTTCATTGTTTGCCCTCCTAATTAGCCATGGGTGAGTATTCAGGCATAGGGATGTTGAGCTCGGGGAAAATTGTTCCTGCGCACAATCCATCAGCCGGAGAATAAAGTTCACCCATTTTTTGCACCGGTACATATGCATATGCAACTCTGCCACACGGCGTCATTTCATTCATATTTTCCACTTTAATCTTCCTTTCGATAAAAAACTATGCTATTTAGCACGCTATCTACTACATAATATGTCAAGATAATCTTTTTAGTGCACAATTTAAGCAAATATATACCTCTTTATTGACATAGAAATAGATATTGTGATAAAATGTCGTTGTGTTTTTTGTAATTATCTATTGATTATTTAAGGGGAAAATGTAATGGGGAACGGTAAGTTTAAAGGAAATGCGATGCTTTTTCTGGCAGCCTTGGTATGGGGCGTGTCTTTCATAGCTCAAAGTAAAGGGGTAGAAGTAATATCGCCGCTAGCGTTTAACGGTGTAAGATGTATTTTAGGTGGCGTAGTTTTGCTTCCGGTTATATTTATATTGGACAGTAATAAAAAGAGAAAAGGCGTTGAAGTTCAGAGGGTAAATAAAACACTTATAATTGGCGGAATTATATGTGGCGTGTGTCTTTGCCTTGCGAGCACTCTTCAGACTATGGGTATGGTCTATACAAGTCCTGGAAAAGCCGGCTTCATAACTGCACTATATATGGTTATAATACCTATCATAGGTCTTTTTATGGGAAAAAAGCCGAGCCCTGTCGTATTAATTGCAGTAGCGATTGCTGTAGCTGGACTGTATCTTATGTGCATTGACCCTGGAATGGATATAAATAAAGGTGATGTTATAATTTTTATCTGTGCGTTTGTTTTTGCTGCGCACATTTTAAGTATTGACTATTATTCACCTAAGGTTGACGGTGTAAAGCTTTCTTGTACGCAATTTTTTGTTTGTGGCGCTATTGACCTCGTGCTTATGTTCATATTTGAAAAACCACAGCTTGGTCCGATACTTGATTGCTGGGTATCCATTGGATATGCAGGAATTATGTCGTGTGGAGTAGCATACACCTTGCAGATTGTAGGTCAGAAATACACAGACCCAACATCCGCTTCAATTTTAATGAGCTTAGAGTCGGTATTTTCAACACTTACAACCGTTATCTTAGTAGCGTGCGGATGGCAGCTTACCGGTGGCGCACTCGATTTTAAAGAAATACTTGGTTGCGTGCTTATGTTTATTGCAATTTTATTTGTACAACTTCCTGATATGAAAAAGACAATTAAAACAGAAGAAATGGTATAAAATGTGTATATTGTTGAAAAATGTTGACATTATTATCTATATATGGTAACATTAAATTAATTTAATATTGTTTTTGATAGAGGAGCGGGAATTATTAGTACCATATTTATAAAAGGCTAAATGTGAGTATGCGAAAGGAATTACCGCCGAAGCAAAAACTACTTATGCCTGAGTGTTTTTG
Source organism: Clostridia bacterium (assembly GCA_045578185.1). Classification (GTDB taxonomy): domain Bacteria; phylum Bacillota; class Clostridia; order UBA1381; family UBA9506; genus RGIG1666. The sequence goes on along the minus strand of JAZNJS010000021.1, from coordinate 9,033 downwards.
CTGGGGTGACGCAGAATATGCGGCACACTGTCACAATTTGTGGAGCGCTATCACATTAATAAATTTGTATTATTGCACGAGAGCGCAGTTTTGGCTTTCGTGCTTTTTATTTTAAGAAAAACAAGGAGGATTACAATGAAAAAGTTCAGCAAAAAATCATTGCTCACTGTCTTGATGACAATAGTATTTGTGCTTGCGTCATCAATGGTAGTATTTGCTACCGGCGATGATGGTGAGGCGTTTGTCAGCTCTTTCTTTGCAACGTACTGGTCTCTTATTCCGCCGGTTGTTGCTATCGTGCTTGCGCTGATAACAAAAGAGGTTTATTCATCACTGTTTATCGGTATCGTTTTAGGCGGTTTGCTCTCTGCAAACTGGCATCCGGTAATGGCGCTTGATAATGTTTTAAATGAAGGCATTATTGCTGCCGTATCCGGAACTGCGGGAATTTTTATATTCCTTGTAATTTTGGGTGCAATCGTTGCTTTAGTTAACAAAGCAGGTGGTTCTGCAGCCTTTGGTCGTTGGGCAGAAACTCACATCAAATCACGTGTTGGTGCAATTTTAGCTACATTTGTTTTAGGTGTGTTAATCTTTATTGATGACTATTTTAACTGTCTGACAGTTGGTGGTGTTATGCGACCTGTTACCGACAGACATAATATTTCCCGTGCTAAACTTGCATTTATTATTGATGCAACAGCAGCACCTATTTGTATGATAGCACCTGTTTCATCATGGGCAGCAGCTGTTTCAGAGTTTACAAAAGGAACAGGCTATTCAGGAATCGAACTCTTTGTTCGAGCTATTCCGTACAACTTCTATTCACTTTTGATGTTTGTATTTATTATCGCTATTACTCTTATGAAGTTTGACTACGGCCCGATGAAACTTCACGAGTTTAATGCGATGACCAAATGCGATTTATTTACAACCGGTAGAGAAGAGTTCCAGGATGCTGATGAAAAAACTAATCCAAAAGGAAAAGTTATCGACCTGCTCCTGCCCGTTATCGTGTTGGTAGTATTCTCAATCATCGGTCTTATCTATGTTGGGGGTTACTTCTCAGGAAGTGATTTCGTTACTGCATTTGGTAACACGGATGCTACTGTTGGTCTGCCGTGGGGTGCAATTCTTGCTCTTATAGTTACTATTATTTATTTAATTGCAAGAAGAGTCGTAACCTTTAAGGAAGCTATGGAATGTATTCCTAAAGGTTTCATTGCAATGGTGCCCGCAATTTTAATCCTTACATTTGCAACTGCACTTAAGAATATGACAGGACTTTTAGGTGCTGCTGAGTTTGTTGAAGCTTTGATGGATTCTGCTGCTGCAGGTCTTGCAAACTTCCTCCCGGCTATCATCTTCTTGGTAGCATGTCTGCTTGCATTTGCAACAGGTACGTCATGGGGTACATTCGGTATTCTTATTCCGATTGTTACAGCAATCTTTGACCCGACAAGCGAGCTTTTGATTATCGGTGTTTCTGCTTGCCTTGCAGGTGCAGTATGCGGAGACCACTGCTCACCGATTTCTGACACCACTATTATGTCATCTGCGGGAAGTCAGTCAAATCACATTAATCATGTATACACGCAGCTTCCGTATGCAATTACGGTTGCACTTATTTCTTTCGTAGTATATCTGCTTGCTGCATTTATTCAGAATGCGTACATTCTGCTTCCTATTGCGGTTGTTCTTACAATTGCAGTACTGTTTGTAATTAAACTTATTACTAAAGATAAAAAAGTTGTTGCATAGTTTAAAATAAAACAAAAATAGCGCACAATTATTTGTGCGCTGTTTTTTTAATATAAATCATTTTTAATTATATCATCATATGTTTCTCTTTTGATTACAACTCTTTCTTTGCCATTCTTTATCATAATGACTGCCGGATTAGGGAGTCTGTTATAATGGCTTGCCATAGAGTAGTTATACGCTCCTGTTGCAAGAACGGCTAAAATGTCGCCTTCTTCTGCTTTTTGAAGCTTAACATTTTCACCTAACAGGTCACCTGATTCACAACAACGACCAGCTATTGTAACTGTTTCTGTTTTTGGCGCAGAGGCTTTATTTGCTATCTGAAAATCATATTCAGCATCATAAAGGATATATCTTGGATTATCGGCCATTCCACCGTCAACAGATATATATTTGCGAATAGACGGAATTTCTTTAACCGAGCCTACGGTGTAAAGAGTGGTACCCGCTGATGCTACTATTGAACGTCCGGGTTCCATAAGAATCTTAGGAAGATTAACATTGTGCTTCTTCGCGCTTGCCTTAACAACTTTGCTGACCGCTTCCATATATTTATCATATTCAAGCGGAGCGTCCTGCTCAACATATCTTATACCAAAACCGCCGCCTAAATTCAGCTCTTCAATTTCAATACCAAGTTCATTCTTTATTTCAAAAATAAACGCCATCATAACATCTGCAGCTTGCTCAAACGGTTTTAAATCGAATATCTGTGAGCCTATATGACAATGAACGCCGACAACATCTACATTCTTAAGGGTTGATGCCTTCTTAATTATATCTTTTGCTTCGCCGGTTTCTAAAGCTACGCCAAATTTTGAATCAATCTGTCCGGTCATAATGTAACTGTGGGTATGCGCATCAATTCCGGGTTTGATTCTGAACAAAATGTTTGCCTTTTTACCAAGTGAGCCAGCAAGCGAGTTAAGCCTTACAAGTTCAGACTCGTTATCAACAACAATTCGCCCAACACCGCTTTCTAAAGCCATTTTAAGCTCGTCGTTGGTTTTGTTATTGCCGTGGAAATATATTTTATCAGCCGGAAAATCAGCTTTCAAAGCCGTGTAAAGCTCGCCACCTGATACAACGTCAATTCCTAAACCTTCATCTTTTACAATCTTGTATATGGACAAAGAACTAAAGGCCTTGCTTGCGTAAAGCACAAGACCGTTGCCTGAATAGAAATCGTCTATAGATGTTTTATATAATCTGCAATTTTTACGAATTAAGTCCTCATCCATAACATAAAGGGGTGTGCCGTAGTTTTTTGCTAGCTCTACAGCATCTAAACCACCAATGGTAAGATGATTCTTGTCGTTTACTGCAAGATTTTCGGACACAAACATTTAATTTCCTCCTAATTTTGCAATTTAAATCTTATTTTAGCAAAAAATGCAGCAGTTGTCAATTTTTATGTTTGACATTTGTAAATTTTGTGGTAAAATTATTAGTTGTACTATTTTTATGGAGGTTTCAAATGGCAGAAAATATTCGTAACGTTGCGATAATTGCACACGTTGACCACGGTAAAACAACTTTGGTTGACGGTTTGCTTAAAAACAGTGGTATATATCGTGATAATGAACAGGTTGAAGAACGTGTAATGGACTCTAATGATTTAGAGCGTGAGCGTGGTATTACTATTCTTTCCAAAAATACGTCCGTTCATTATAACGGAGTTAAAATCAATATTGTAGACACGCCGGGACATGCCGATTTTGGTGGCGAGGTTGAACGTGTGCTTGGAATGGTTGAAGGCGTGCTTTTGGTGGTTGATGCATTTGAAGGAGCAATGCCACAGACAAGATTCGTGCTTAAGAAAGCATTAGAGCTTGATTTAAAGCCAATTGTTGTAGTTAACAAAATAGACAGACCGCAGGCAAGACCTATGGAAGTCATTGATGAGATTTTAGATTTATTCATCGAGCTTGGTGCAAGTGATGAACAGGCAGATTTTCCGATTGTGTATGCTTCTGCAAAACAGGGCACAAGCGGATATGAGGCTGACGAACAAGCTGATAATATGATTGCGCTTTTTGATACAATTTTAGACTATGTTCCCGCTCCAAGCGGAGATAAAGATATGCCTCTGCAGATGCTTGTATCAAATATTGACTATGATGAATATATCGGAAGAATAGCAGTTGGTAAAGTTGGCCGAGGAAATATTAAATACGGACAAAATATCACTATTTGCCGCGCTGACGGTACTACTGCAAATGTTAAAGTTGGAAGACTGTACACTTTTGACGGATTAAAACGAAAAGAGGCTGAAGAGGTTTGCGCAGGGGATATATGCAGTATATCCGGTCTTGGCGATGTTAATATCGGTGAAACCTTATGTGACCCGTCAAATATTGACCCGCTTCCTGTTATAGAGGTTGATGAGCCAACGATTTCAATGAACTTTTTGGTTAATAACAGTCCGTTTGCCGGTCAGGAAGGAACTTTTGTTACAAGCAGACATTTGCGCGAGAGACTGTTCCGTGAGCTTGAGACAAACGTTAGTTTAAAAGTTGAAGAAACCGATAGTGCAGATTGCTTTAAGGTATCCGGCAGAGGAGAACTTCATCTATCCATATTAATAGAAACGATGCGCAGACAAGGTTATGAATTTCAGGTATCACGTCCACAGGTAATATTCAAAGAAAAGGACGGAAAATTATTAGAACCTATTGAAGAACTTGTAATTGATGTACCCGAAGAGTTTGCGGGTAATGTTATAGAAAAATTAGGCTCAAGAAAAGCTGAGATGACAAATATGCATCCGACTGACGGAGGATATATGCGTCTTGAGTTTAAGATACCCTCACGAGGTCTCATCGGCTACAGAAGTGAATTCTTAACAGATACTAAAGGTAATGGTGTTATGAACTCTGTGCTTGACGGTTTCAGCGAATATCGTGGTGAAATCGAAATGCGTGACAGAGGTTCAATGATTGCTTGGGAGACCGGCGATACCGTAACATACGGCTTAGCTAACGCAGAAACAAGAGGCAGATTGTTTGTTGGACCCGGCCTTAAAGTTTATGAGGGCATGATTGTCGGCGAAAACGCTAAAAATGAAGACCTTACAGTTAATGTGTGTAAAAAGAAACACGTTACAAATATGCGTGCTGCAGGAAGCGATGATACAATCAAACTTACGCCGCCGCTTAACATGAGTCTGGAGCAATGTCTTGAATTTATTTCGGATGACGAGCTTGTTGAGGTTACACCCGAGTCTATAAGACTTAGAAAGAAAATTCTTTCAAAAGGTGACCGCGATAAAATGGCTGGCAGAATGAAAAGACAGTAATATTTAATATCACACCGTTTCGGTGTGATATTTTTATGCAAAATTTTGCATTTTTTGTTTTAAAAAGGTGTTTTTTGGGTATAAAGAAATTGATTGTAATTTAAAGGTGGTGTAAGATATGCTAATTCGTGAAATGAGTGAACAGATTGAAGATGTTACGCTGTCAAAATATGCGCAAAAATCTAAAAATACAAAAGGTAGACAAACCCCTGTTCCTGCTTGTCCGGTCAGAACGGAATATCAAAGGGACAGAGACAGAATAATACACGCTAAATCTTTCAGGCGCTTAAAACATAAAACACAGGTTTTTCTCTCACCAGAGGGCGACCATTACAGAACAAGATTGACACATACTCTTGAGGTTGCGCAGATTGCCCGTACGATTGCAAGAGCATTGCGGCTTAATGAGGATTTAACAGAGGCAATTGCACTTGTTCACGATTTAGGACACACGCCTTTTGGTCATTCGGGTGAAGCAATTTTAGACGAAATCTCCTCATTTGGATTTAAACATTACGAGCAGAGTTTGCGTGTTGTTGAACTTTTAGAGGGCGATAAAGGACTGAATTTGACATATGAAGTCAGAAACGGCATTGTAAACCACGCAGGGTCAAATGAAGCCGAAACCTTAGAGGGACAGATTATTAAACTTGCAGACAGGATTGCTTACATCAATCACGATATTGATGACGCTTTGCGCGGTGGAATAATTGAAACTGAAGAAATACCGGCTGAGTGTCTCGAGGTTATTGGAAAGACACACGGAGAGCGCATTAACGCGTTAATTTTGGACGTTGTAAATCACTCTATGGATAAAGATAAAATAACAATGTCTGATGATGTATATCATGCGATGATGACTCTCAGAAAGTATATGTTCGAGACGGTATATACTAGCAGCGTTGCGAAAAAGGAAGAAGCAAAAGCAAAAAATATAATAAGTATGCTTTTTGATACATTTATAAAGGAGCCGGAGAGACTGCCGGAAGATGACAAAAAACGCATTGAAGAATGGGGTGCAGAAAGAGTTGTGATTGATTATATTGCGGGCATGACAGATAATTATGCTATATATACATTCAACGAGATTTTCGTACCAAAAGGCTGGAGTTTGCGCTAATGAATACTTTGTAAATAATTGGATAAGATGTAATCGATAAAAATTTTAAAATGAAAAAGGATTTTGCATAATCCTGTCGAAAAAGTTAATTGTGGATTTTTGTTTCGCTTATGAAAGAGGGGATATAGCATTGGCAAGATATACGCAAAATTCAATAAGCGAGGTTTCGCTTAAGAATAATATTGTTGATGTTGTATCTTCTTACGTTAAACTTAAACGAAACGGAAACAGCTATACGGGACTTTGTCCGTTCCATAAGGAGAAAACACCATCATTTCATGTAAGCGAGGACAAGCAGCTTTATTATTGCTTTGGTTGCGGTGCGGGCGGAAACCTTTTTGATTTCGTTATGAAAATGGAAAATCTTGATTTTGTTGATACTCTTAAATTTTTGGCACAGCGTGCTGGAGTAACGCTCGTTGAAGAAAAAGGCGGATATCAACAAAATCAGGAAGAGGTAAACTTAAAACAACGTATTTATGAGATGAATGTTGTTGCAGCAAGGCACTTTGTGGATAATTTAAGAGATGCAAAGGCTACAGTTGCACACCAATACGTTGCAAAACGCGCAATTTCAAAGGAAACGGCAATTAAATTTGGCTTAGGCTATGCTAAAGATGAATGGTCTGACCTTTGCGATTATTTAAGGGATAAAGGTTATACAGACGAGGAAATGGTCAAAGGCGGACTTGCCGTTAAAAATGATAAAGGCAGAGTTTATGATAAATTCCGTAATCGTTTGATGTTTCCTATCATTAATGTCAGGGGCAGTGTGATTGCTTTTGGTGGTCGTGCATTAGGTGATGACCCTGCTAAATATATGAACTCGCCCGAAACGCCTGTTTTCCATAAAGGGCGCAATGTATTTAATCTTAATCAGGCTAAACAGTTTGGCCAAAAAGACGGTTTGATTTTGGTTGAAGGATATATGGATGTTGCGTCGCTTCATCAGCATGGAATAATGAATGTTATTGCCGGGCTGGGCACTGCCTTTACACCTGAACAAGCTGCCCTTTTGGGAAGATACTCAAGCAGAATTTATGTCTGCTATGATAGCGATGCTGCTGGTCAGGCTGCTGCACTAAAAGCAGTTGATATTCTTTCTGATGCAGGAAACAAGATAAAAGTTGTGCAGTATTCGGGAGCAAAAGACCCGGATGAATATATACAGAAAAAAGGTATTGAAAGTTTTAAAAAATGCCTTGTAGATGCCGTTGGTGCAACCGAATATAAGGTTATGCGGCTAAGAGAGAATTTTGACTTGACAGATGTTGATGGTAAGGTAGCATTTGTAACGCAAGCAGCAGAAATACTCGCTTCAATAGAAAATCAGATTGAACGTGAGGCGTATGTTAAAAGAATTGCTGCCGAAACTGATATTTCATCGAACGCCATCCTCGCAGAAATAAATAAAATTATATATAAAAAAGGTCAAAAAAGCACTCAAAGTGCAAAATATATCGAAAAACGAGAGAATGTCCGCGATGCTAGTATGGTGGCTGATACTCAAGCTATAGGTGCCGCTACATATAAAGCCGAAACAATGCTTTTAAATATAATGTTTTATGGGCAAAAAGCATTTGAAATTGCAAAAGATGAACTTTCCGGCGAATTGTTTGCAAATGACGACCACAAGAAGCTTTTTGAAGCGATAATAGACTATAAGAGTGAAACAGCTGAAGCGCAGGCTGCCGGATTTCTGTCTTATATTGAACCAGCTATAAAACAAAAAGCCGCTGCAATACTTTATAGGGAATATGAATGTGATAGTGTGCAAGCAGCAAAAGATATGATTAAAAAGTTAAAGGGTGAGTTAATGAACAGCAAGATTAAACAGCTTGCAAAAGAAGGTAAAGCTGAAGAAGTTAAGGAATTACTTAATAAATATATTGAGAGGAGGGGCTAATATGGTAGAAGTTGAAAAGCAGAAAGCAGATATTTTGGAGGAATTGTTAAAACAAGGTAAGCAAAACGGAATTTTAACTTATAAGGAAATCATGGATGCCCTTTCAGAGTTCGAACTTGAGCCGGAGCAGATTGAAGCATTATATGAACAATTTGAAAAAGAAGGTATAGAAATCGTTGCCGATATGGACAAAGAACTCGAGAAAATCGAGGAGGAAATCGGTGACCTTAAACCGTCTAAAAACACCGACCTGAGTGAAGAGGTTATGGAAATCTCAAGTGTTGAGGGTGTATCCATTGATGACCATGTTAAAATGTATTTAAAAGAAATCGGTAAAGTTCCGCTACTAGATGCCGATGAGGAACTTGAGCTTGCAAAACAGATGGGCGAGGGCAATGCAATGGCTCGCAGACGCCTGGCTGAAGCAAACTTAAGACTTGTTGTTTCTATTGCTAAAAGATACGTTGGTCGAGGAATGCTTTTCCTTGATTTGATTCAGGAAGGAAACCTTGGTCTTATTAAAGCTGTTGAAAAATTCGACTATACTAAAGGCTATAAGTTCAGCACATATGCAACCTGGTGGATTCGTCAGGCTATTACCAGAGCAATTGCAGACCAGGCAAGAACTATTCGTATCCCTGTTCATATGGTTGAGACGATCAATAAGCTTATTCGCGTTTCACGTCAGCTCGTTCAAGAGCTTGGCCGTGATCCGCAGCCACATGAAATTGCTAAAGAGCTTAATATGTCTATTGACAAAGTAAGAGAAATTATGAAAATCGCTCAGGAACCGGTATCTTTAGAGACCCCTATCGGCGAGGAAGAAGACAGCCATTTAGGTGACTTTATTCCGGATGATGATGCTCCGGCACCTTCTGAAGCAGCTTCGTTTATGCTTTTAAAAGAGCAGCTCAGCGATGTTTTAGACACGCTCACGCAAAGAGA
>JAZNJS010000020.1:0-3512 GCA_045578185.1 Clostridia bacterium | reverse complement strand
AATGACAACCAAATCTTACGGCCTTCCCGTGTATGATGATGACGGCGTATCGAAAAAAGGAAGCCTTGTTGTAACCTACAGAGTAAAGGTAGAAAATAAAGGTACGAATACATTAATTAAGTTAGGTCACCCTGATGACAGCGGCTCCCACGCAAAAATTTCTATGGGAAGCAATTCACTTATAATTGGTAATGCATTTGATTCCAACGCTACCTACAGAACGGTTTTGGAAAATCACTGGTATAATGTTGTTTGGGTGATGGATGAAACAGGTTCTAGATTCTCCTTTATCGATGCAGAGGGTGCTGATAAAGGTACGGTTGTTTACTCAAGAAACAAAGCCTGGGGAGATACAGGTATCAACCCTGAAGTAGGCAACGGTGGCAGCAGACAGATCTATCCGGCCTATATGCATCATTTGAATGGTAGCGATAAGATAAACATCGGCACCGCCGTTGTTGTTGATGATTTCTCCGTTTGGCAAGTAAGATCCACAAGACCCAAACACGCACTTGATATTGAAGCGAATTCTACAGATGATGGTAAAGTTACCATTACAGGTAATCAGCCTGTTTTAGGAACAGCAGCTATGTTTAAATTATCCGATGTAGCAACCGGTGAAGCAAGCTACCTGGTTCCCGACATTACTTATCCTGATTTCTGCACAACCGTAGTAGAGTATAAGGATGTTGATTACTTCACCGATTATGAAGTTGATTTTTCAGGCTTAAAGGCTGCCAGCGGTGCTCCGCTGAAAGCCGGTGAAAATACAGAGTTCACCTTCAGTAAAGACACCGTACCCGAAAATATGGCAGTTTTAGGCGATATTACCTGCAACGGTTTAACGATGGGCAGCAAGGTTTCATTTGAATTATACAGCGAAACCGCACAGGCACCTACCGTTGTTGCAGCATTCTATCAAAGAAACTATCCTGCACAGCTTGCAGGTGTTGAAATTGTAGAGAATTTTGACCTGATTGCAGGCGTTAACGAAAAAGAAATCACTTTATCAAAGAATATTGATGCTGACTACATCAGATTATATGCTTGGGACGGCAAAACTACAATGCAGCCGCTTATGAAAGCTTATAAGGCATTAACACCGGTTAATGATACCTTAAAAGTGCTTTTAATTGGTAACTCACTTTCTGAGGATGTAGGCCGTCACCTGAACGCTGTTGCAGCTAAAGGCGGACTTAATCTTGACTTAACTGTTAAGGGCGTAGGCGGTTCAAGCCTTGCACATCATAAGGCAAACCTCGAGCGTGAGCTCAGCTACGGCTTAGACAAAAACACCAGCAGACTGAATGAATACATTGACGATGTCAGAGCAGAAGAAATTGACCGTCCGCTTTACTTTACAATGGAAAACGGCAGAACCCTCTCATCTCCCGGCACAACCGGATATGATGAAAACTATCTGCTTGTGACTGCCCTGAAAGAAAAGCAGTATGATGTTATCACTCTGCAGCCGTATTCAACAGGATGGACAGATGCAGGTATGGGCGAACCTCTTGAATACCTGACCGCAAAAATCAGAGAATTCCAGCCCAGCGCTGAAATCAAGATTTATCAGGCTTGGGGTGGCTGGAATAACGACAGCTATTTTGAAACCAATATCAAGCCGATGAGCGATAAGTATTCAGAACTGATTCCTGCAACTGTTCCCAATATCACTGCTCACGGTGATGCTTTAGATGTTGTTCCTGCAGGACACGCTTTCTGGCTGGCAAATGTATTCTCTGACTGGACCGCAGTAAAATACAACCAGGGCGATGGCAATACTGATGCCGGCGCTCAACTTGGCGCAGCTGATGCCTTTAATACCTCCGGCGGCTTATTCCGTGACTTTAACCACGCAAGCTTCTATGGCTGCTATTTAGCAGATGCTGTTTGGTTTGAAATGCTGACAGGTAAGCGTGCACCTGTTGTTGATGCACAGGGCAATGCTGTTATGGCTAAACCGACCGGCTATACCGCAGCAGATCCTTCAACACAGGTTATTAACATTTCAGATGAAGAACACATTGAAAGACTTGAGTTCTTATCTGATATTGCACATTCTGTATGCAAAGCACAGAGAAATAAATAATAAACAGAGCAAAAAATTAGCTTTGTAAGCAGGAATATGGGGACAGCAGGAAGCTGCTGTCCCCATATTTGAAAAAAGGAAAAATACAGACAATGGAAAAGCTTTTATAGAGAAAGCAGGTTGTTTTAATGAAGAAAATTTTGTCCTTAATACTGATAGTGATTATGATGATGAGCGCCATTGTGATTGCGGGTGCAGAAGAAATTAAACCTCTTGAACTGGTTGGGGACGTTTGCTTTGAAGATATGACCAAAGACAGCGAGGTTTACCTTACCATTCAGAATAATACCGATACCAAACAAGAGGCAACAGTATGTGTATGTTTTTATGCAGAGGACGACTCTTTTTTGAATGTTGAGTTTATCCCAGCCGAGATAAGCCCGAAAAACTGCAAAAAACTTTCGGCTATACTGAAAAAAGATTTAACAGAAACAAGTTATGTTAAGATTTTTTCCTGGAATGATTTAGAAAATTTATCTCCGTTATCTGTCAGCGAATTAAAACAGAAAGCGGAGCTTGATAAAATTACTCTCGGTAGATTTGATACACCGGGCGTATATAAATTACCTTATAAAGCCCCGAAATATGACAGAATCGCCAAGGCAAAGCCGGAGGCTTTTGACCCTGCAAACTGGCCTACTATCCCAATTGCGTATGAAGATCTTGAAGATGATAATTTCGGCGTTTTAACCCAGGGGAGTGTTCCCGTCGGCGGTGGCATTGTCACAGACGAGGCTTATGAGGGAGAGAAAAGCCTGAAAACTGTTTCCGGAAAAGCTGCACAAATGTATTGGGAAACCTCATCAGAGGCTCTTCGCCCCGGTGACTGGCTGTTACTGACCTGTATGGCTAAATCAAAGGGCGTTTCCGGCGGCTCAGGCGGACGCGTCAGATTGACCGTCAACAGTGCAACAGGTGGAACATGGAAATGGAGAACTGAGCAGGCCGACAAGGCAATAACGGGAGATACAGATTGGGAACAACATACCGTTTTAATCATGGTTCCCTTAGAAACAAATGCTCTGGCAAGACCGGATAAATACCGCATTGTATTTCAGATTGACGGTTTGGGCGGTGTAACAGCCGGCGAAATGTGGGCAGATAATTTCAGGCTTTCTAAAATCTTGTTCCATCCTATGGATACCGTTTTGATGTCACCTGCCTATAAGGGCATTATCAAGGGTGAAAACGGGGTCAATGATATTGCTCTTCGTGCCTATGTTAATGAAGAAAACGGTGCTTATGACCTTGGCAAAATGAAGTTTACCGCTCAGATTACGGATGATGACCACAAGGTTTATATGAAATCTGAAAGCGACAAGGTCACAAATCAGATGGATGTATATTTTTCATCGAAAGACCTCCCAATGGGCGGAGACTACTATTTAGAGAGTATTTTAACAGATACCGAGACTGGGGC
>JAZNJS010000019.1:0-37983 GCA_045578185.1 Clostridia bacterium | reverse complement strand
GTTTGTAGGGTGTCGGGACAAAGCCCTGACCCGTGCTCCGCAGAGCACGGAACACTTTATCGTCCAAAGAGCGCAGGAGGATACGAAGAAACTATAAACTCACAGTAAACTCACCTCGGAACCCCTGCACCCCTTGAAAAGGCTTGACCGAAACTTTTATCGTCACCAGGCTTTTGCATCCAAAAAAAGACCACCGGAAAAATCCGGTGGTCTTGAAGATGCTGATTACAGGGTATCGTGGCAGGTACGGGCAATAACATCCAGCTGCTGCTCACGGTTCAGGTCGATAAACTTCACGGCGTAACCGGATACGCGGATGGTGAAGTTGGCATACTCTTCCTTCTCCGGATGCTCCATAGCGTCTAAGAGTTTCTCGATTCCGAATACGTTAACGTTCAAGTGATGTGCGCCCTGGTTAAAGTATCCGTCAAGAATCTGAACAAGGTTGTTAACTCTTTCTTCGTCACTGTGACCGAGTGCATCAGGGTTAATTGTCTGTGTATTTGAAATTCCGTCGAGCGCCCAGTGATACGGGAGTTTAGCAACGGAGTTGAGTGATGCTAAAAGACCGTTCTTTTCTGCACCGTAGCTCGGGTTTGCTCCCGGAGAAAGCGGCTCGCCAGCACGTCTTCCATCAGGCATATTGCCTGTAGCCTTACCGTAAACAACGTTAGATGTAATAGTAAGAATAGAAGTTGTCGGTTCAGAATCACGGTAGGTGTGGTGACGTTTAACCATCTCGATGAAAGTATGAAGCAGCCAGATAGCGATATCGTCTGCTCGGTCATCATCGTTACCGTATCTCGGGAAGTCACCCTCAACCTCAAAATCCATAGTTACACCAAACTCGTCACGAATCGGCTTAACCTTTGCATATTTGATAGCACTTAAGGAGTCAACTACATGTGAGAAACCAGCGATACCGGTTGCAAATGTGCGGCGTAGATGTGTATCTATAAGAGCCATCTCTGCAGCTTCATAGTTGTACTTGTCGTGCATATACTGAATAACGTTAAGAGTATTTACATAAAGCTCTGTGAGCCAGTTGAGCATGTCAACATATTTATCAATAACTTCGTCATAGTCTAAATACTCGCTTGTAATCGGTGTATATTTCGGACCAACCTGCTCGTGAGTCTTCATATCAACACCGCCGTTGATAGCATAGAGCAAGCATTTTGCAAGGTTTGCTCTTGCGCCGAAGAACTGGATTTCTTTACCTGTTTCTGTTGCGGATACGCAGCAGCAGATAGAGTAATCATCGCCCCACTCAGGCTTCATAACGTCGTCGTTTTCGTACTGTACAGAGCTTGTATCAACCGAAACTTTAGAAGCGTACTTCTTGAAGTTTTCAGGTAATCTGCTTGAATAAAGTACAGTCATGTTCGGCTCAGGAGCCGGTCCCATGTTCTCTAAAGTATGGAGGAAACGGTAGTCGGTTTTTGTAACCATGCTTCTGCCGTCAACGCCCATACCACCAACTTCCAATGTAGCCCAAACCGGGTCACCGGAGAACAACTGGTTGTATGAAGGAACACGAGCAAACTTAACCATACGCAGTTTCATTACGAAATGGTCGATTAACTCCTGCGCTTCCTGCTCTGTTAGGATACCTTTTTCAATATCACGCTGAATATAGATATCGAGGAAGGTTGATACACGGCCAACACTCATTGCAGCACCATTTTGTGTTTTGATCGCAGCAAGGTAACCAAAGTAGAGCCACTGAACAGCCTCTTTAGCGTTTGCAGCCGGTCTTGAAATGTCGTAGCCGTAGCTTGCAGCCATTTCTTTCATACCTTTTAATGCATTAATCTGCATTGTAACCTCTTCACGAAGACGGATAACCGGGTCGGTCATTGTGCCGCCGCCAATGTTTTCCTTATCCTCAAGCTTTGCTTCAATAAGGGCATCAATTCCGTAAAGAGCAACACGACGATAGTCACCAACGATTCTTCCGCGGCCATAAGCATCCGGAAGACCTGTGATAATCTTGTTGTGACGTGCTTTTTTCATCTCAGGGGTATATGCATCAAATACACCCTGATTGTGTGTACGTGAATAATCGGTGAAGATTTTGTTAAGCTCGGGGTCAGCGTTATAGCCGTTTGTCTCACAAGCCTGAACAGCCATCTTAATGCCACCGAAAGGCATAAATGCACGCTTTAAAGGTTTATCTGTCTGAAGACCAACAATTTTCTCCAAATCTTTGTATTCATCGCAGATATAGCCTGGGCCATAAGCGGTAAGTGTGGAAACAACAGATGTCTCCATATCTAAAACGCCGCCTTTAGCGCGTTCCTCTTTCTGCAGTTCCTGCAGTTTGTCCCAAAGTTTATTTGTTGCTTCTGTGGTACCTTCCAAGAAGGACTCATCACCATCATAGGGTTTATAGTTCTTCTGGATAAAGTCTCTGGTGTTTATTTCTTCTTTCCAGATACGACCTTCGAAGCCTTCCCATTCCTGAAAATTTCTCATAGTGTTCTACTCCCTTCTGTAAATTTCTATTGGTAATACAATATTTATTGAAACCTTTGTCCTTTTAACATCGGACAAGGTGATTATTTTTGTAAATATCTATTAACCAACAATAAAGTATATCATATGAGATAATTTATGTCAACATTAAACCTCAAACATAATTGACAAATTCAGAAATTTTATCACATTTTTTTGCAAGGATTTTAATTTAAAATACCTGCCCAAAATTTTGGACAGGTATTTTGTTTAAATTTATTCACAAATACTTGGGATTTTCACGTCTATTTCAATATCCTCGCTATAGTTGACGCCGTCTACTCCAAAGCCGAACATATGGTAAAACTCGTCCCAGTAACCGTCAACATCAGCAAGCTCGCCTAAATTTTCGGTAGAAATTTTTCCCCACGCCTCGCTCACTTTTTCCTGTACGTCCTCACGAAGCTCCCAGTCATCTACTCTGAGCATACATTCTTCTTCAGTTTCAGAGCCAAGCTTTTCTGCAAAAAGACGATATATCTGCTCAATGCATCCCTCGTGAAGACCTAGTGGCTTCATAATCTTATACAAAATAGCAGTATAAAGCGGAACAACAGGGATTGCTGAACTTGCCTGTGTTACCAACGCCTTATTTACGGAAACATAAGCGGAAAGATTTTTGTCTGCGAATTCCTCGGTCATCTCTTTGGCTGTACGGTAAAGATGCGCTTTAGCCGCACCGATTGAGCCGTTATAATACATCGGATGCGTGAGCTCGGGACCAATATATGTATATGCCATTGTTACCGCACCTTCTGCTAAAACGCCGGCTCCAGAGAGTGCATTAATCCAGTCTTTCCAGTCTTCACCGCCCATTACTTTAACAGTTGCGTCAATCTCCTCCTGCGTTGCAGGCTCAATTGTAACCGGCACAACTGTGCGGTTTGCAAGGTCAATGGTCTTATTTGTGTAAGGCGCTCCGGTTGTCTTTAAGACACTTGAAACTGTTTCGCCGTCAGGCATTGTGCGTCTCGGCGCAGCCAAACTGTAAATTACCATATCAACGCTGCCGAGGTCATTTTTAATCATAGCGATGGTTTCGTCTTTAATCTCTTTTGAGAAAGCGTCTCCGTTTATTGATTTAGCATAAAGCCCCTCTTTAGCTGCAAACTCCTCAAACGCCGCAGTATTATACCAGCCTGCACTTGCGGGCTTTTTGCCATTTGACGGCTTTTCAAACATAACACCGATTGTAGCCGCACCGGACGAAAATGCTGCTGTTATTCTCGATGATAAACCGTATCCGGTCGAAGCACCGATTACAAGTACATTTTTAAAGTCGCCGCTTTTTTCTCTTGCCTTTACATATTCAATCTGATTTTTAACGTTCTCTCTGCAACCCGCAGCGTGCGCCGTCGTGCAGATAAAACCTCTTACTTTAGGCTCTACTATCATTTCATTCTCCCTTTCTAATCTCTTGAAAGAAATGCGAGCAAAAGTCCGTCTTTAACGCTGATTTTTGCCACATCCTCCGTGAATTCATTGCTTACTCCATATGGGTTTCCAAATTCCATAACGCCATCTGTAAGCGTATAATACACCCCGCTTGTGGAAATTCCCGTAGTTCTTCCCACCGGCAAAAGCGAAAGATGAAAACCCTCTTTTTTGGGGATGCTGCATTCTTTATCTATTAAAAATATTTCATTGTTTTCATTAACAATTTTCATTTTTGCTCCGGCATCGTTTGCCACCTTTAAAAGATGCAGATTCGCTATCGTGTGGTCGAGACGTGTACCGGTAGCCGCAAGAAGTAAAATCTCATCAGCACCTTTTTTGATACAATAACATACACACTCATGCGTGTCAGTTCTGTCTTTTTCTGTCGGCAGACTGATAAGCTCCTCTTTATAAATCGCCTCATCTTTCGGGAACGAATCAAAATCGCCGATAACCACATCAGGCACTATGCCGAGCTTTTTGGCATTGTTACAGCCAGAATCTGCACAAACAATCTTGTCGTTTTCATTTATTTGCGCCCTGATATATCCGGCGTCCTTTATATCTCCGCCTGCAATTATTACTGCTCTCATGCTCTCTCCCTCATAATGCGAACAACTTCTGCAGGGTCTTCTGCACCAAAAATTGCGCTGCCTGCAACCAAAATATTTGCTCCTGCACCAAGCGGAATATGCATATTGTCAGCAGAAATTCCTCCGTCAACCTCTATATCAAAGTCTGCGCCAAGAATTTTTCTTGCTGCAGTTATTTTTTCGTTTACCTCAGGAATATATTTTTGTCCGCCAAAGCCTGCAAACACGGTCATCAAAAGGAGCATATCAAAATCTCCTAAGAACGGCTCTATGCGACTAAGCTCGGCGTCCGGATTAAGTGCGAGTCCCGCCTTTTTTCCGTATGCGCGAATTTCTGCAAGCGTCTTTTTAATGTCACTCTCGCACTCAATATGTATAGTTATAATATCTGAACCCGCATCCACAAAATCCTTGATATAACGGTGCGGTTCGGATATCATAAGGTGCGTGTCAAATACCATCTTGCTATGTGGTCTTATGCACTTTACCACCGGTGCACCGAAAGTAATATTGGGCACTAGGTGACCGTCCATAACATCAATATGTAAATACTGGGCGCCAGCCTTTTCGACAAGCGCAATATCTTCTCCCAAACGCGAAAAGTCCGCCGAAAGAATTGACGGAGCTATAATCATTTGTTCATCCACTCCTTAACCTGTTTTAATGTATCATAAAGCTCACAGTAGCTTTCATATCTGCTTTTTGCTACTTTGCCTGATGAAAGCGCTTCTTTAACAGCACAGTCAGGCTCATTTATATGGGCGCAACCCGCAAACCGACAACCGCCTAAATACTCATCAAACTCCGGAAAATACTGCTCAAGCTCTGTCGCTTTTAAACCCTCAACCTCAAAGGAGCTAAAGCCCGGTGTATCAAAGGCATAACCACCGAAAGGCAGCGTCAAAAGTTCAACGTGCCTCGTTGTGTGTCTGCCACGCTTTATTTTATCGCTGATTGAGCCGGTCTCCATCTGCTCGCCGCCCAAAATACCATTTAAAATGCTTGATTTTCCTACACCGGAATTTCCTGCAAAGGCTGTAACTTTGCCCGAAATAAGCTCTATAAGCTCATTCTTGCCCTCGCCGGTTACGCTGCTTGAGAGCACAACAGGAAACCCTGCCAGGCGATAAATCTCAGATAGTTCCTGCGCTTCTTTCGGTGCGATATCAACCTTGTTTATACAGATTGCCGGACTGACGCCCGCACTAAGCGCTGTGACCGTCAGTTTATCTACAAGCCTTAAATTAGGCTCGGGGTCCTTTGCCGCAAATGTGATTATTATTCTGTCTAAGTTTGCAACTGGCGGACGAATAAACGAATTTTTTCTTGGCAGAATTTCATCCAAGCTGCCTTTCATCTCCGCCCCATCAGTTATGCTGACCCGAACTTTATCTCCGACAATCGGGGTAAGGCTTTTGTTGCGGAACCTGCCGCGTGCCTTGGTTTCTACTATTCCGCGCTCTGTGCGAATATAATAAAAACCGCCTATTCCCTTTATGATTACGCCATCAAGCATACTTGCTACCTGCCTGTTCTTTTTACTGTTTTTTTGTTGCGCCAAAGCCTGCCTGCTCGACAATCTCTGCGCCTGCCTCGCTTCCTAAAAACTCAGCAAAGCGCCTTGCCGGGCTATTCTCTTTTTCATCCGCACGGATTACCGCATAATAATGCGTCGACAACGGATATATGCGGTTTGAAATGCTTTCCTGCGTTGGCTCAATGCCGTCTACCGACAAAAGCTTTAAGAGGTCGTTACCGTCAGGACCCACTACACCCAAAACCATACCTGCGGTTTTAAAATAGTAGAACATACTGTATCCAAGCGCAAAGCTACCGGGATTTTTATTGTCAGAATTAATAACATCCGTTATGATGCTTGCCATCATTACAGAAGTATTCTCTCTTCTTATATCCTCATTTATTTCTTTGCCGTCCAAGAAAAACTTTTCCATCTGAGCGTGGCTTCCGCTGTCGTTATTTCGGCAGAAAGGAATGAGCGCATTATCCCCGCCGCCGATTTCTTTCCAGTTATCGTAGCGGTTATCAAGATATATATTTTTAATCTGCTCTGTTGTAAGGTTATTTACCGGATTTTCTACACTTGTAAAGAATATGAGTGCCTCATCCGCTATCGGAATGTAGGTAAGCTCGACGCCGCTATTTTTCGCAAGCTCTGTAACCTCTTCATTTGCGTCAGGAACTAAGATAACATCAGCCTCGCCGCTAATGAGTTTTTTATATGATTCTATGGTTTTTGAATGAGCCTTAGGCTTGGCTTCGTGGTAGCTACCATTGTCAAACAAAGACCAATAAAACGCCTCGGTTATGGGATATGAAGACGTTGAACCGTCAATTCTCGGCATTTCCTTGTCAAAACCAAGCTCTATTGCCGCCTGTGATGGAACTACCGGCAGGTCAGATATTCCCCAGTATAAAACCTCCGCCGTATCTTTTCTTTTTATATTTTCTTTTGGTGAGAGTTTATATCCATAGTCGGGGTCTTCAGGCGTTCCTCCTATTTGTTCGGTCTCTGCCACTCTGCTGATATAATAGCCGCCGTCAGCAAGCTTTTTAAAAATATCCTGCGCATATGAATCTGCTTCGTCTATATCTAAAATCACACTTTCTTCTCCCCTTGATGGGTGCAGCCAGCCAAGAGAGTCAAATGCGCGGCACGCCATAGCCAAAAATTCCTGCCTTAATACCTTATCATCAGGTCTAAACAGAGTATCTTGGCTGATGATTCCGGCCCTTTTTGCTGCAGTTACTATAGGAGCATACCAGCTGTCCTTTGGAACGTCAGCAAAACCGGAGTCTGTATCTTCTGTCGGTTCAATTCCCAAAAAGCGAGCCATTACAGCGACCGCTTCTGCGCGGCTTATACTGTCGTCACCTCTGAAATTGCCGTCACCATCGCCTGTGTAAACTCCACGCACGCTCCAAAATGTAACAGCGAATTTTGAGTAATCATATACGTCCATATCCTTATATTCTACCGGCTCTTTTACTGTATATACTTCTAATCTTTCTGCCGGGAGATTCGTTTGAACGTAAACTGCGTCATTATATTCAAAAGAAAGTGGCATAATCTTGCCAATTTCTTTGTCACGCACGACTGCAAGCTGTGTTCTATCCGCCCACTTTTCGGGGAGATTTCCCGAAATTCTCAAAAAAGGAGGAGCGTCTTTAGATGTATTGTTAGTGTTTGTGTCTCCGACTGATGCGCTGCACGCCGTGCAGGACAAAACAGAAACCACACAAAACAAGGACACCACTTTTTTAAACATCTTTATCACATTGCTTCCTCCTTTATGTTTCAATATTTATTTTTTATTATGCATTTGGTGCAACGGGACGAATAGCCGGCTTATCTGTCGGCGCATCAGACGGGTCTGCCGACGGTTCAGTCGATGTCTTCGGTCCGGAGCTAAGTCTTAAGTCGATACTTGTGTTTGTCTTTACCTCAACGCCTGCCGGAAGTGACTGTGCCACTACCGTTCCCTTTGCTCGTGAACTTTCTATTGTGCTGATGTTGCCCCAGGTAAGACCTAATTCTAAAAGCATAGCCTTTGCCTCTTCCTCTGTTTTACCCAACAGATTCGGCACCTCTGCAACTGTTTTTTCTGCACCGGAGCTTACATAGATTGTAACTGTGTCACCCTTTGAATATTTCGCATCAGCAACAGGTGACTGGCGCACAACCTTGCCCTGCTCAACAGTATCAGAAACCTCACTTACAACGTTTGGCACTAAGCCAAGGCTTCTTATAATTTCCTGAGCATCTGCATCAGTGCGGTCAACAAGGTCAGGCATTATTCCGCCCTCACCACCAAGGCTGACAATTACCTTAATTACTGCATTATCTTTAACCTTTTTGTTTGGTGTCGGGTCCTGAGATATAATCTTGCCCTTATCTACATCGTCACTCTTTCTTTCATCTTCAACCTCAATTGTAATCTCTGTATTCTTGACCATATCCTTGGCTTCTGCTACAGTCATATTTCTGAAGTCAGGCAGCTGGATATCACTTCCCGACGACATAAAGAACACAGAAAACAGCCAGGTAAAGAGGGCCACAAGAAGTACCCCTGTTCCAACACCCAAAAGAACGCTTGTGCGGTCTTTTTTCTTCTGTTCGGGCGTCTTCTGCTTTTTACCTGCAGATGCTTTTTTGCCGGAACGACCCAATATATCATCGGGCATAACGTGACCGCCCTGAGGAATTTTCGGTATCATCACAGTCTCACCGTCGTTAAGGCTTGCATCATATGCAACCGGAGCGCCCAAATACACTTTTTTAAGGTCTATCATAAGCTTTGTTGCCGTATCATAACGGCCTGACTGCTCCTTGCACATTGCACGCAAAATAACATTTTCCAGTGACTGCGGAATGTCCACACCCATCTTAGTCGGCGGCATAGGGTCTCTTTCTATGTGCTGCATGGCTACTGCCACCGCAGTATCTCCTTCAAACGGCAGACGGCCCGTCACCATCTCATACATTAAAACACCTAATGAGTATATGTCTGTTTTAGCATCAATATAACCGCCACGAGCCTGCTCAGGTGAGAAATAGTGCACCGAGCCCATTGCAGCAGCTCCGCCTGTTGCGATAGTACTTGTACTCATAACCTTTGCTATACCAAAGTCTGTAATCTTAAGTGCACCCTCACGGGTTATAATTATATTATGGGGTTTTATATCCTTATGTATAATACCCTTTCTGTGTGCGTGCTCAAGACCTGAACAAATCTGAGCAGCATAGTCAACCGCTTCTTTCCAAGGAATTATACCTTTTGCTCCGATATAGTCCTTTAAGGTTACGCCCTCAACATACTCCATAACAATATAGTCAAGGTCGCCGTCCTGGCCTACATCATAAATGGACACAATGTTTGGATGAGAAAGGCTGCCCGCTGACTGCGCCTCAACCTTAAAACGGTTTATAAAGTCCTTGTCTTCGCGAAATTCAGGACGCAAGACCTTAAGTGCAACATATCTGTTAAGCACGAGACATTTCGCCTTGTATACGCAGGCCATGCCGCCCTTTCCTACTTCTTCTATAACTTCATAACGATTACCAATCATTTTTCCTGTCATCATAATATCAATCATCTCCGCATCAATATTTGTAAGACTGCCCGTCATATCTCGAGTAAAACCGCTGTGATATTGTCATAGCCGCCCTCATCATTTGCCGCATCTACAAGTTTTTCTGCGGCTTCTTCCATCTTTTTAGCTTCTCCGATTATTTCTTTCATTCGATTGTCAGAAAGCATGTTAGACAGTCCGTCTGTGCATAATAAAATGATGTCTTTTGGTTGTACTTCAAATTCGTAAATGTCAATCTCTATGTCCGGCTCCGTTCCAACCGCACGGGTAATTACATTCTTTTGCGGATGGTTTCTTGCCTGCTCCGGTGTAATCTGCCCATTTGCCAAAAGCTCTGCCACCAAAGAATGGTCCTGAGTTATCTTGTGCATCACATCGTCACGCAGAACGTATGCTCTGGAATCGCCGACATGAGCCACTGTAACTCTTCCTGCGCAGTAAAAGCAAACTGTAATGGTTGTTCCCATTCCCGAAAGAGCTTCGTTTTTCTGCGCTCCCTCATAAACAGTTTTGTTTGCGTTATTTATCGCCGCAATAAGCATATCTTTGATCTGTTCGGGCGGCAAGTCCTTTGAGTAGTACTGGTTAATAAAACCACTCACCTCGCTGACCGCAACCTCACTTGCTGTCTCACCTGCGTTATGTCCTCCCATTCCGTCTGCCACCATAGCGTAAATTACACCAGGACGGGAAACATATTCGGAGACATAAAAATTATCTTCATTAATCGGTCTGGTTTTTCCCAGATCCGTGTATGCTCCGGTTCTCATAGATTGTTTCACCTCTTTTAGTTCATTGTGTCTTCTCGGTCTTCTCCATATGAGATTTTCTAAGCTGTCCGCACGCCGCATTTATATCGCTGCCAAGCTCACGGCGCACAGTTACTGAAAGACCTAGCCCAGTCAGTTCATCCTGAAACTCCCTGATTCTTTTTGCATTACTTTTTACATAGTCACGTTCTTTAACGTCATTAATCGGTATTAAGTTTATGTGCACAAGCATTTTGCCAAAAAGCCTTGCGAGCTCCTTTGCGCACTCTCTCGTGTCATTTTTACCCCGAATCATCGAATATTCCACGCTGATTCTGCGTCTCGTTACAGAAAGATAATCCGAAAGCGCTTGCATAAGACGCGGCAGGGGATATTTAACGTCAACAGGCATCAGCTCACGGCGCATTTCATCAAAAGGTGCGTGAAGCGATATTGACAGAGTAATCGGCAAATTTTCCTTTGCCAAATCATAAATTCCGTCCACGACACCGCAGGTTGAAAGCGATATGTGCCTATAGCCGATATTTAAACCGTCAGAATGATTTACATTCTTTAAGAATTTTATTACATTTTCAAAATTGTCGAGCGGCTCGCCGATTCCCATCATAACAATATTGGAAATCTTTCTGCCCGAATCACTCTCCGCTTTCATAATCTGGTCAATAATTTCAGATGCAGTAAGATTTCTCACCAAACCGCCTATTGTAGATGCACAAAAGCGGCAGCCCATACGGCAGCCCACCTGCGAGGATACGCAGATTGTATTGCCGTGCTTATAGCTCATAAGTACGCTTTCTATAACGTTTCCGTCCGAAAGCCTGAATAAATATTTTATGGTTCCATCGATTTTTGATACCAGCTTTTGTTCAATTTCAAGATGGCCTATATATGCAACAAGCGAAAGCTTTTCTCTGAAATCTTTTGACAAATCTGTCATATCAGAAACCGACTGCGCGCCGCGGTATACCCATTTGAAAATCTGTTTTGCACGGAACGGTTTCTCTCCGAGCGAGCTGACTAATTCAGCAATCTCAGGTAGAGTCATAGCCTTTAAATCTGCCTTTTTCATCAGCCTCTCCTTTTCATTTTACAGATAAAAAATCCGTCCAAGGCGTCTTTGTCGGGATAAAGCGTCATAAATCCTCCGCTAAGTGCTGACTTCATTTCGCAAGATATATGTTCGCTTTCGATACCGACAAGCTCAAAGTCAGGATTTTCTGCTAAAAATGTCTTGATTTGCTCCTCATTTTCGGACGGATTTACAGTACAGGTACTATAAACCAGTTCTCCTTCTATTTTAAGATATTTCGAGCAAATATTCAATATATTTTTTTGAATTGCGACCAATTCTTTAAAGTCTGTTAAGTTTTCTTTGTATTTTATGTCGGGTTTTCTGCGGATAATACCCAGACCCGAACAGGGAACGTCTAACAAAATCTTGTCAGCTTTGCCCAAAAACTCTTTCTTTTCCTCTGTCGCATCCGCCTCTTTTGCCTCAATAATCGTTATTCCAAGCCTGTCTGCATTTTCTCTGACGCGGCCTAAGCGGTGCTCGTAGAGGTCAAAGGCAAAAATCTTGCCCTTGTTTTGCATAAGCTCTGCTAAATGCGCCGTTTTTCCGCCCGGTGCGCAGCACATATCCATTACTGACTCGCCCATCGATGGATTAAGGCACAGCGAAGCAAGCTGAGAGGATATACTCTGTATGCTGAAAAGACCGTCTTTATATGCCTTGCTCTTTTCGGGATTTACTCCACGGCTGAAAATAAACGCAGAATCGCAAACTGGTGACTTTTCTGCTTTTATTCCCTCTTTATCCAAAATTTCAATAAGCTCATCACGGCTTGTTTTTAAAGTATTTACCCTCGCTTCAAGTGGCGGTTTTTCGTTGTTTTTTGAAAGGATGCTCTCTGCCCTTTCTTCGCCGAAAGTATCAATATACCACTTCGTGAGCTCTTCTGGGTGCGAATGTCGTATGGATAAGCATTCTGTCGGGTCTTTTCCTTTCTGGGGCAGTTTCATTTTGCCCTCGGATATGGCTCTTCGTAAAATCGCATTTACGAAGCCCGATGATTTATGTCCGTATTTTTTGGTAAGTTTAACGCTTTCGTTTACCGCCGCAGAATCAGGTATTTTATCCATAAAATAAATCTGGTAAAGGCCTATTCTTAAAATTTGCAGGATATACGGCGATATTTTCTTAAGCCGCACAGATGAATATGAACGGATTATATAATCAAGCGTCAGCTTATGCTGGAATATGCCTGAAACAAGCTCCTTTGCGAATGCTCTTTCTTCACGAGAAAGGTCGGAGTTTTTCATGTAGCCGGCAAAAACAATATTCAAATATCCGTTATTTTGCTCTGTCTCGTATAAAATTTTAAGCGCTGCTTCTCTGCCGGTTATCATATTTACTCCTCCTTATTATTTTTAAAGCCCTAGCAATTCTTTTGCATTTTTATAAAGAACTTTTTCTTTCCATTCATCATCAAAATTGAGAGAACAAAGTGCATCAATCTCTTTTTTAAATCCTCCCCACGGCATATCAGTTCCGAAAAGAATTTTTGAACTGTCGTGGAGTCTGTATATGCGCTCACGCTCTTCCTTCTCCAAATATCTGTTGGTCATTGACGTATCTATGTAGATATCCTCACCCAAAATATATTTTTCCGCCTCGTCCCACATTCCGAATGAACCCGAGTGTGAAAAGATAACCTTTTCTCCCCTGAAAAGTCCCAAGGTATCGTGCGCTCTTTCAGGCGTAAAATGTATGGGCGTAGGCAGACCCATATCAAGACCTGAGTGGAACATAAGGGCAAAATCCCTTTTTAAAATCCCCTCATAAATAGGCTGCATTTTTACATCGTTAACGTAAAACTCCTGATAGTCGGGGTGCAGTTTTATTCCCTTTATTCCGCTATCTTTTAAAAAATCAAGCTCATACTCCCAGTCGCCGGAGTGATGCACACTGCCAAAGGCAACAAAATCAGGTTCTCTGTCAAGTTCTATTGCAAACGTGTTTACATTATGCGCCTGACGTGGATTCGTTGCAATATTTTGCACAACGCAAATGTCCACTCCCTCGCGTTTCATCAGCGCACGTGTTTTTGCCACAGTTCCGCCGTCTTCGGGTGTCTGCCCGGAACGTTCTGCAAGCTCTGCTACTGCTCTTTCTGCAAGCTTGTCCGGAAATAAATGTACGTGAAAATCAGCAACCATATATCCTATTGTTCCTTTCTTTTGCCTTTATCTAAAAACAAGAATCGGGATAAGACGATGTAAAACCCGTCTTATCCCACTTAAATTCAAATCATAATACACCTTACACGCTGTAGATTAAGTCGCTGTAAGTCGGAATCGGCCAGCATTCTCTGCCGACACACATCTCTAAAGCGTCTGCAAATTTTCTTACATCTGCCATTGCAGTTACAACCTCGTCGCGCATAAACTCTGCCTGCTTTATAAAATCTCCCTCTAGAGTATCCGCTTTTGCCATTGATTTTTCGAGCTTTTTAACGCTGCGATTCAGTTTAGAAAGATTTGAGGTTACATTTAAAAGTATCTCCTCATTAAGCTGCATATCAAGCGCAAGACCCGTTGCTTTTAAGTTATTGATTGTGGCTGCAACCTCGCTCTGATAGCTCATGCACGCAGGGATAATCTGCTTGCGGCACATTTCAATCATGGTATTTGCTTCAATCATATTGATTTTTATATATTTCTCCATCTTTATCTCGTAACGGGACTCAAGCTCCGTACGGGAGTAGACGTGATGTTTTTCAAATATATCAACAGATTTGTCATAAATGAATGCACGATACGAATCAACCGAATTATTTATATTGGGCAGCCCACGGCGCTGGGCTTCTTTTACCCATTCTTCCCCGTAGCCGTTACCGTCAAATATAATTCTTTTGTGCTCTTTGACTATTTTACTTAAAACCTCTGCTAAAGTTTCTTTAAAGTTATCCGCTTTTTCAAGTTCGTCCGCTATCTCACAAAGCGCCTCTGCCACGACTGTATTTAAAACGGTGTTCGGTCCTGCAACGGAAGCCGATGACGGTACCATACGGAACTCGAACTTATTACCTGTAAACGCAAAGGGCGAAGTTCTATTTCGGTCTGTTTTATCGGTCTGGAATGCCGGAAGCGTCGGCACGCCGAAATCAAGTTTTCCACCAAAATCCACATCACGCTTAATGCCCTTTTCTACCTCGTCTAAAACCTCTGTAAGCTCATCTCCCAAGAATATTGAAATAATCGCAGGTGGTGCTTCCTGTGCGCCGAGTCGATAGTCGTTACCCGCATTTGCAGCAGATGCACGGATAAGCTCCGCGTTTTCATCAATAGCTTTTATAACTGCGCACAAAAATACTAAGAACTGTGCATTTTCGCGCGGTGTTTTGCCTGGGTTAAAAAGATTCTGTCCTGCTGGGGTGTTAATAGACCAGTTGTTATGCTTACCGCTTCCGTTAATTCCTGCAAACGGCTTTTCGTGCAGCAGGCACGCCATCCCGTGTCTGTCCGCAATTTTCTTCATAAGCTCCATAGTCAGCTGGTTATGGTCTGTGGCGGTGTTTACTGTACCGAAAATCGGCGCAAGCTCGTGCTGTGCAGGCGCAACCTCGTTATGCTTAGTTTTTGCCATAACGCCAACCTTCCAGAGCTCGCAGTCAAGCTCTTTCATAAATGCGGCAACACGCTCTTTTAATGTACCGAAATAATGGTCGTCCATCTCCTGTGTTTTCGGCGGTCTGCATCCGAAAAGTGTTCTGCCTGTAAACACAAGGTCAGGGCGTTTTTTAAACATTGCCTTGTCAACTAAGAAATACTCCTGCTCAGGTCCGCATGTTACGATAACGCGCTTTGTTTCCTCATCTCCAAAAAGGCGCAAAATTCTTACTGTTTGCTTTGAGATTGCCTCAACAGAACGAAGCAGCGGGGTCTTTTTGTCAAGCGCCTCTCCGTTATATGAGCAAAAAGCGGTAGGAATGCACAGAGTAAGACCACTTGAATCCTGCTTCAAAAATGCAGGTGATGTACAGTCCCAAGCAGTGTAGCCACGCGCCTCAAAGGTCGCACGAAGACCGCCTGATGGAAAGCTTGATGCATCAGGCTCGCCTTTAATAAGCTCTTTTGCGGAAAACTCTGCAATAGCCTTATCTCCGCCCAAAGGAACATTTAAAAACGAATCGTGTTTTTCTGCAGTGAATCCATTAAGAGGCTGGAACCAATGAGTATAGTGGGTAGCACCATGCTCAATTGCCCACTCCTTCATTACATCTGCGACAACTGCAGCAACCTCTGTCTCAAGGCGTGTTCCCTCCTCAATGGTTTTGTGCAGCGCCTCATAGGTTTCTTTAGGCAATCTCTCCTGCATTACGCTGTCATTAAAAACGTGACAACCATAAATTTCACGCAGGTCCAAATTGCTGTAATTATCATATGTTTTTGACATAATACTCATCCTTCCGCCCAAATATAAAATCAAACTACTCCATTATTAATTATAGCTTCAATTAACTCTTTTTTCAATGCAAAATGTAACAAAAATAGTACCTATAATCTTACTTTTTACCTTTATTAGTCTTCCCTAAATTAATTCGTTGCCGCCGTCATCTGTCATTTTGCTTCTGTGTACGGCATAGTCTGTTGGATTAAAGCCATTAATGAATGCACACATCGCATCAATCACTATGTCAGGCTTTAAATTGGCGTTACTGCCCGTTGCAAGCTCCATAAAAAGAAGCTTTTCTCCCTTAAGACCCATAGCGAATATATCAGGTTTTATATCAACCACTTTTTGCGAGCGCTTTGTCTTTTTCTCGATTTCTATTGTAGCAAGTGCCAAAAAATCGTCTATATCCTTTCGGCAAAGCGTTGCTCCAAAAAGCTCGATATCATACTGTGCTTTTGAAACTATAGACAGCTTCGGTGCACCTTGCTCCAGTTTTTTCACTCTGGTTATCTCGATGCCGATGGGCATTTTTTCGTTCAGTCTTTCCTTTATTTCATCTGTCGGAATTTCATCATAGAACTCGACGTCTAAAAGCTCTGCACTGCTGGTAACGCCGACAGAAAGAGGTATTCCTATCGACATTTTCGGGTGCGGGTTAAAGCCCTCTGAGTATTGAAGCGGCATATTCGCACGACCCATAACACGCGTAAACAGGCGCACTAAATCAAGGTGAGAAACAAACTTCGTCTCACCTGTTTTCGAAAACTCAAGTCTGTATTTAGCCACAGTAGCCACCCCCGAATCCCTTTGTAATACCGCAACCACCGCATTTTTCACGGCAGTTCGGTGTAATTTCCGCACGTTTTGCCTTTTCACTCTCACGAATCAGGAAATCCTTAGTCACGCCAACATCAATGTGGTCCCAAGGAAGAATTTCTTCATAATCACGCTCACGAAAATTATAAAAATACGGGTCGATGCCTGCTTCATTAAAGGCCTTCATCCATAAATCCCAGTCAAAATACTCGTGCCATCCGTCAAAGCGTGCGCCCAGCTTCTGCGCTATCAAAAGAGCCTTGCCGAGACGTCTGTCACCGCGTGCAAAGATGCCCTCCATAACAGAAAGCTTGGAATCGTGCCAGTTATATGTAACACGCTTGCTTTTAATCTCGCTCTTTAAAAAGTCCTGCTTTTTGCAAAGCTCGTCCACATCATTTTGTCTTACCCACTGAAATGGTGTAAACGGCTTTGGCACAAAGGACGAAGTGCTGACCGTTATTTTCAGGTTTTTATTTCTTGTTTCCTTCGGCGATTTAAAATAGCACTCCACAACTTTTTCTGAAAGACGTGCAATTCCTGCCAGGTCTTCCTCGGTTTCGGTGGGCAGACCCATCATAAAGTAGAGCTTGATTCCGCCGTATCCGCCGTCAAATGCAATCTGCGCCGCACGGAGCAAATCTTCCTCTGTAATTCCCTTGTTTATTACGTCACGCAGACGCTGTGTGCCCGCCTCGGGCGCAAAGGTGAGGCCGCTTTTTCTGACCTTTTGCACCTTTTGCATAAGCTCCATCGAGAAATTATCAAGTCTAAGCGACGGAAGGCTCAGGCTTATCTTTTTCTTCTCCGTCAGGTCCAAAAGTCCGTCGGTGAGTTCTTTTAATTTAGTGTAGTCACTCGTTGAAAGACTCGAAATTGACATTTCCTCATATCCCGTTGACTCAATCAGTTTCTGGGCATAATCAAGCAGAGTCTCAGGCGTTTTCTCCCTGACAGGACGGTAAATCATTCCCGCCTGACAAAATCTGCAACCACGGATACAGCCACGGAAAACCTCGAGCATAATTCTGTCGTGCACAATTTCCATAAAGGGCACAATGAATTTATCAGGATAGCTTACCTTATCCAGATTTTCTATTATACGTTTTTTAATTTTCGGTTTTGCATCAGGATGATTGGGCGTGATGGCCTCAATCGTTTTGTCCTCGTTATACGTTACATCATAAAAACACGGAACATAGACACCGTCAATTTTAAGAAGTCTCTCTAAAAATTTTCTTCTCGATTCGCCCGACTTTTTCCAAGCGTAGTACTCATCCATTACCTCTAAAATAACTTCTTCGCCCTCACCGAGCATAAAAAAGTCAACAAAATCAGCCAGTGGCTCAGGATTATATGCACATGGACCGCCGCAGCATACAAACGGCTCGCCCTCACCTCTGTCTGCGCTAAGCATAGGTATGCTTGATAAGTCAAGCATATTTATAATATTTGAATAGCTCATCTCATACTGCAGGGTAAAGCCTACAAAATCAAAGTCACGCACAGCTGACTTTGTTTCAAGCGAGAAAAGCGGCACTTTTTCTTTGCGCATTTCCTCTTCCATATCTACCCACGGAGCAAAAACGCGCTCGCAATAATAGTTCTCACGCTCGTTTATCACGTTGTACAAAATCTTCATACCAAGATGCGACATTCCCACCTCGTATACATCGGGAAAACAAAAAGCGAAACGCACGTCGACATTATTTAAATCCTTATGTACGCTGTTGTACTCCGTGCCGATATATCTTGTCGGCTTTTGAACTCGTTTTAAAATTCGGTCTATGTTCATAGTCTTCTTCCTTTATAGTAAATTTTTATCAGTTTTTCCTAAAATCATATTAAGATACTGGAGCGAATAAAATTCTCTGTCAATATGCTCCCTTATAAACGCTTCAATATGAGCTTCAAGCTCTGTTGTCACCGCTTCCGCCGCGCGAAATGCAAACGCACGCTTGTCATCTGAGTATATAATAAAGCGCATCGCAATAAGGCAGGGTTCAGAAAGCGGTCTTGCGACATCGGCAGGCTTTCTGCAATCTGGACACAAAAGTCCGCCGACTTTGGCAGAAATATAATCAACATTATTTACATCCTGACAATGCACGCATCCCGAAAGGTCGGGCGCCAAACCCAAATAATTTAAAAGCTTAAGCTCATAAACACATTTTATAAGTCTTAAATCACGCTGGGAGTTTGCAATCAGATAGAGGGTGTTTAGAAGCAGCGACATAAGCTGTCCGTCAGGTGCTTCTTCACGCACGGTATAACCCGTAAGGTCCGCTATATATGTAGCAAAGGCAAGTCTTTCTATATTGGTCGCAAGGTTATAAAAGCTCTCTTTCAGCTCGCAGGACGAGACCGAGTACATACTCTTTCCCTGCTTTAACACAAACTCACCGTATGTAAACAGGGCAGAGCCTGCTGCCATACGGCTTTTTAAGCTCTTTACCCCACGCGCCGACGCCTTTATAACGCCCAGTTTTTCCGTAAAAACTGTCAGGATAACGTCGTTATCGCCTACATTTGTGCGCTTTATTACAACTCCGTCCGTTTTAATAAGTTCCATCTTTTTTCTCCGATATTTTCTCAGCACCTGCATGCTCTGATGCCGCTTTTTGCTCAGCATTTTTATACAACAAATACTCGTCAATATTTCCTGTCAGTTTAAACATTTCCCACGCTAAATTTTCAAGCATATTATCCCGCCTTCACAAAAATTTTCCCTCTGTGGTTTTAGTTTGGGATAAATATTTGTTAATATACACGGTAAATTTTTTAATCTGCTGACAGTTTTTTACTCATCTTGCAATTATTCTCTCATATCATATCCAAAATTACGAATTACGCTATCACGGTTTCTCCAGTCTTCCTTAACTTTGACCCAAAGCTCCAAAAAGACCTTTTTATCAAGCATTCTCTCCATATCTTCCCGTGCTATTTTACCGATTCTTTTCATCATTTCGCCGTTTTTGCCGATTAATATACCTTTATGGCTTTCTTTTTCGCAATAAATGTTGGCGATGATTTCAACAACCTTATCTTTATCTTTCATCTTCATTATCTCAATTGCGATTCCGTGCGGAACCTCTTTGTTTAAGTTCCTTAAAATCTTTTCACGAATCATCTCTGCAACGATTTGTCTTTCAGGCTGGTCGGTTATCATATCTTCAGGATAGAACATCGGGCCCTCGGGAATGAGCGGAAAAAGTTCTTTCTTGAGCAAGTCCACTCCGTCATCTTTTTTCGCAGAAATGGGTACGACTGCGTGAAAATCATAAGCATTCGTATACTTTGTTATAACGGAAAAAAGCACTTCTCTCGGTACTGTGTCAATTTTGTTTATAACCAAGATTACGGGGCAATCTGACTTTTTAAGGTCGGCAATTATTTTTGCCTCTATTTTGCCCAAGCTGTCAACCGGCTCGATTAAAAACAGCACCGCATCCACATCACGCATAGCAGTCTCTGCAGATTTTACCATAAATTCGCCAAGCTTAGTTGACGGTGCATGAATTCCCGGGGTATCGGTAAAGACAATCTGCATCTCGTCGTTTGTCATAATTCCCAACACGTTATTGCGTGTTGTCTGCGGCTTACTGGATATTATTGCTATTTTTTCGCCCACAAGTCTATTTAAAAGCGTAGATTTTCCAACATTAGGTCTGCCTATTAAGCTAACGAAACCCGATTTAAATTCTCCCATCTTATTTCTCCTTTACTCTTTTTCCTTTAAAAAGTACGGTAAAGCCAAACTTTGGCAAGTCCATCATTCTTATAAATCTTGACGGCTGCTTGATAAGGCGATAGAGCCATTCAAGGCCTAACTTTTGAAAGCTTTCAGGTGCTCGGCTTGCAACTCCTGCATACACATCTAAGCTTCCGCCGATACCCATAAGTATTTTTACTCCTAGCTCGTCTTTATGTGCCAAAATCCATTCTTCCTGTTTTGGTGCTCCAAGGCAGACAAACAAGATGTCAGGCTTTTTCTCTTTTATATCCTCAATAATCTTCTTTTCCTTTTCCGCATCAAAATATCCGTCAGTGCATCCTGTGACATTAAGCTCGGGGTATTTTTCCTTGAGCTTGTCCCTTGCCTGCTCTGCTACGCCGGGTTTTCCTCCAAAAAAGTAAAGGCTATGGCTTCCATCAGAGATTTTTTCAATCAGTTTTCCGGATAAATCAAATCCTCCGACACGCTCCTTTAGTGGGTCTTTAAGTATTTTTGAGGCATATACAACGCCGATACCGTCTGGTGTAATCATCTCTGCGCTGTTTAACGTTTCAAGAAACTTCTCGTCACGGTATGCTCTCATTATTATCTCTGAATTAGGAGTATAGACAGCGTGAGGTGCATCCTCTTTTAAAAACTCCATAAGCTTATCCAGAGCTTCCTGCATACTCACCTTGTCTACCAAAACGCCTAAAACATCAATTTTACCAGCCATTTTTACCTCTCCTTAATTTCGTCTGTATTCGTCGGTTATATCCGTAATATGTCCGTCAGCACCCATAAAGAGCGCCTGCTCATCTGTTATCTCTTCCTGCCCCGGAAGGACGGGCGTAATCTTTTTGATTTTCATATTTTTTGTAGTGGCACGAACTGCGCCCGTCAGCGACCAGTCCGCCTCAAGCACGCTTTTTACATGGTCTTTGTAGAAGTCGACCTGATAAATATCAGCTCCTCGCTCTAAAATAACCACCGCATTTTTCTTGCCGCTCATAACCTCATCATCAAGCTGCTCCGAGATATTTTGAGCTACCCTGATGTCATATTCACTTACTCTTTTATATGTATCATATTCGTTTACACCTGCAAATAAAAACACAAATAAAACCAAACCACAAGCTGTGCCCGCAAACATCTTTTTGCGGAATACAAGCTTAAACAACGGCTCTGCCATAAGGGCAAGGCCCAAAAACGATATAAATACCGTTCGATACGGAAGCCAGACCATACTCACTAAAAGATTAGGTGCAAGCGGTGCTGCAAAAAGCGCTAATCCACAAAAGAACAGCTCCCATTTAGGTTTTGTTTCTTCATTTTTTGCGGTAATCTTTGCAAGCAGCGCAGATAATATCGCCGCCAAAATAATCCACACTCCGCCCAAAACGCCTTTTTTTGCTACAACCTTTGCGCCTTCAAAAAAACCGCAAACAGTTGAATTATAAATACCTTTGGTAAAAATTCTTGCCAGCTGATAAAACGCGTCTTTTGCTTTGACAAAAATGCCCGAAAAACTGAAACCGCTTGCACGGCTGCCAATTGCGCCAATATCAGCTGCCAAAAGATTATAGGACAAAAGAGCGAGCATACACAAAACGGGGATTAATAAAATCCACCATTTAGTTTTTATCTTCTCTTTGTTTTTAAGCATAATAAGATAAACGCCGGCTGCACTCAGCACCGCTGCCGACTCATAAAAGCCGTAGGATAAAAGGTGCGCCATAATAAAAAGCACATACAGATATTTTTTTCTGCTAGATAGAGCACGCACCAAAAAGTAAAAAGAAAGCGATGCAAAAAACAAACCCATCACCGTGCGGCTTGATGCCGAAATCCAGTATGTTCCTTCAGAACCAATCGGCAAAAACAAAAGTATGATATAAAACAAAGGACTTACTTTATAACCGAGCCGCTCCAGCGTATTTGACAAAAGGAAAACCGCCGCAAAATGAAGCACGGTGATTATCACAAGCGCCATACCCATATTGCCCCACATACTCCCCCACAAAACAGGGTCTAAAAGGCTTGCCAAAGGGCGGGCAGATAATGTGCCTATTCCTAAATATACATACTTTAAGTCGTTATATAACGGATAGCTGCCATACTGTATGAAATCATCTAAAATGGGGTAGTAACGGAAGCCGAATATAATGTATTTAAGCAGTAGCGCAGCAAAAAATATAAGTGCTGTTATGTTTAGCTTTTCTTTCGTTTTCATCGGCTCACCCGCCCCAAAAAAATTTATGATAAACAGATACATAATGCACATATTTTATCATTATATATTATATAAAAAAATTGCTCTGTTGTCTACCGAAAATGCCAAATTTTAATCTATCTTTAACGTGATTTTGAGCAGCAAATCAATAAAAAATGATGAAAATGCAAAAAAGGGCTTGCATTTTCAAAAAATTGTGTTATAATAGTATAGCAAGTTAATTTTAAAACTTAATATGGCCTGTTGGTCAAGCGGTTAAGACGCCGCCCTCTCACGGCGGAAACAGGGGTTCGAGTCCCCTACGGGTCACCAAAAAGCAAGTAATGCCGAAGGTGTTGCTTGCTTTTTTTATATTCAAAGGGACTCGAACCCTGAGAGGGCAGACGCCGTAAAACAAAAGTTGCCGGTGGCAAGTTTTGTAGGCGTATGGTGCGAAGACGGGTACCGAAGCCGTAAGGCTTGGGTCGTCGAGCAGGAAAGACTTGCTTGCAAGGCTTTGTCCCCTACGGGTCACCACGTCGAAGCAAAGTTCGCTTTGCTTCGATTTTTTTGCAAAAAATCCTCCGCCCGCTGCCTTGCTTCTCCTTTTTCCCACAAAAGCAAGCTTTTGCAGGAGCCCTTTGTTTTAATTTCCCATAGGTGTTGCTTGCTTTTTTTATATTCAAAGGGACTCGAACCCTGAGAGCGTTGTCCAAATTTTAATTTGGCCTACAACGCCCATGCGAAATCGTCCCAAGAGCGCTCTGCGCGATTGGCTGGCGTTGACCGCTGAGAGGGTCAAAAAGTTAAAATAGTTTTTAAATAAAAAAACAGCCGATGCTTTTGCATCGGCTGCCAGTTTCTATTCACCTTCCAAAATAATCAGGCATTCATCCGTATCCTCACTTGGTACACTTCCCGAAACATATCCCTCAAGCGCCTTTAGTTTTTCACCTAAACCATCAAGCTTATCTTTGGGAACAACGTATCCGCCACCTTCTAGCGCATACCCTTTTAAAATTTCTTTTGCGAGCACTAGAGCTTCTTCGTCAAATGTATATACCGCCTGAGCCTTTGGCTTATCTGCTGCACTTGCGTCTTTTGCGCTTTCCGCGGTCTGAATTTCTTCAGTTTCTGCTCTATCGGCTGCCAAAGATGCCGCCACAGGCGCATTAACCGTCTCATGGTCTGCGGTATCCTCACCAGTTTCTATTGCTCTTGCCTTAGGAAGCGCATTTTCCTCTTCTTGGAGCTCGGCCGTTTTTTCAACCGCATCCGGAACAGAGGTTTCTAGCTTTGCATTATTATCTTTTACCGGCATGCCTATTTCAGGCAGGTTGCCGAGCGCAAATACAGAAATTGCAATCGCTGCAGCCGTTGCCAAAAATGCCGGATACATACGGCGTTTACGGACGAATATCGGCTGTAATTGCGTTTCTTCCTGTTCTTCTTTTTCTTCCGCTCTTGCTTTTTTACGTTCTGCCTCTGCCATGATTTTATTATGCAAGGAAGCTGTAAAATCAGCGGAAAGGTCGAGCTCGGGAAGCTCTTTGGTTTGCTCCATTATTCCCTTTAATAAAACATACTCATCCCTGCAGCTGTCGCAGCTCTCTATATGCTCGCGCACCATTGTCATTTCCTCATCGGGCAGCATATCATCTATGTAAAGGGACAAAAGCAAACGCACGTCTTCACATAAAACTTTATTCACTTTTGACCACTCCTTTCAAATAACTGCACTCATTAGACGATTTTACTTAATAAAAAGTTCCTTATCTTTTTCCAAAAGTTTTCTGAGCGCCAGACGGGACCTGTTAATTCTCGATTTTATCGTACCCAGCGAGCATTCCATAACATCTGCAATCTCTTCATACGAAAGCCCGTTTATATCGCGCATAACAATCACCGCACGCTGCTCCTCGCTAAGCAAGTCAAGCGCGCTCTTTAGCGCTCGCATAGCCTCTTTTTTCTGTGCCTCTTCATAAGGAGACGGAGCACCATCTTCAATTGGAAGCTCATACTCGTCATCCTGCGAACTGTATCTGTTGATGCTTATCAACGCGCCGCCGTTTTGCCTTTTTCTCTTTCTTAAAATATCAAGACACACATTGGTCGCAACCTTGTAAAGCCAAGTTGAGAACGCCGACTGCTCATTAAAACTGTATAATGAGCGGAACACTTTTATAAAAATTTCCTGGGCGGCATCCTCAGCATCGCTTACGTTTCCCAGCATTCTGTATGCTAAGTTCAAAACTTTTTTCTGATATGGCGAAATCAGCTCCTCAAAAGCCTGACCGTCGTCCTTTTTACTCTTTTGTATTAAAACTTTCTCCTGCTCTTCTGCCAAGATGCTCACCCCCTCTTTAAAGTCATTTGTTTTATGCTAAAAAAGTTTATAAGGTTTGAATTTTAAATAGTCGCACGAGACCAGTTTATATTCCACTCCGCGAACATCGCCCTGAAGCGCCGTGCGGTGCGATTTGTCATGCAGATGACCGTATACGCAGATATCTGCGCCGTATTTTTGCATAAGCTCTGCAAAAATTGTATCCTTACCCGGCGGATAGTGAAGCATTACTATCAATTTATCTGCTCCGCTTTTTTTCGCCTCGATAAGCGAGCGCTCAAGCCTGCCTGCTTCACGCATATAAAGTTTTACCTCTGTAGCATCTTCGGGCACCTCACCTGCCGTGTCGGGATACCCCTTCGTGCCGCAGATTGCTGCACCGTCTGCAAAAAGAACGTTATTATGCAAAAATTTTATGCTGGTAAAGCCGTTTTTATCCAAAAACGTATTCATTTTATTTAAAGTTTCCCACCAATAATCATGATTACCTTTTGTTATAATTTTTATGCCCGGAAGCTCATGAATAAACTTGAAATCACGAACAGCATCATCTAAATATGTGCCCCAGGAAATATCGCCAGGGAGCAAAACCGTGTCTTCTTCAGAAACCAACTCTCTCCAATTATCCGCAAGGCGATTGACATAGTCAGACCAGCCTGCGCCGAAAACTTCCATCGGCTTGTTTACGCCAAGCGACAAGTGTAAATCCGAAATAGAAAATACCGCCATATCAATCTCCTTCCACATAATTTCTTTTTTGAAGAAAAAACCCAACCCGAGTGCACCGGATTGGGTTTTATTTTACATTATTACGCGGTTACTTCGTAAACGCTTACCTGCTTCTTATCGCGGCCCTTTCTCTCGAACTTAACTTTGCCGTCAATAAGTGCAAACAAAGTGTCGTCTCCGCCCTTGCCGACATTAAGACCCGGATGGATCTTTGTGCCACGCTGACGAACTAAGATGTTGCCCGCTAATACGAACTGACCGTCAGCACGCTTAACACCAAGACGTTTTGCCTCACTGTCACGGCCATTCTTTGTGCTACCAACACCCTTTTTATGTGCGAAAAGCTGAATATCCAATCTTAACATTTGTTACACCTCCAATTCGGTAATAGAAATGTACTCATCGTACTGCTCTTGTAGTTCCCGAAACGTAAGAAACATACTATCTAATAATACACTTGCGGCATAACGGCTTTTTTCATCCATTTCTGCCGGAAGAATACATTCTAAGTATCCGTCACGCACCTCATATCCGGCTGTGAGTCCTACAACATCTGTAAGACCGTTAAGAGCCGTCATTGCAGTCGTCGTTACCGACGCACAGACAATATCCGTTCCGCTCTCGGAATAGCCGGTATGGCCTGACACAATAAATTTTGAAATCTCACCGTTTCGGTCACGGTAAATTTTAATATCTGTCATATCGATTAAGCGTTAATCTTTTCGATAACAACCTTGGTGTACGGCTGTCTGTGACCCTGTTTCTTAGCACTGCCCTTTTTCGGCTTGTACTTGAACACAATGATCTTCTTGCCCTTGCCTTCAGCAACAGCAACTTTTGCCGTAACCGTAGCGCCGTCAACGTAAGGAGCACCAACTTTGATAGCTTCTCCGTCGCCAACTGCCAAAACCTCACTGAAAGTAACAACGTCTCCGTCAGCTACACCCAGCTTTTCAACGAACAGCGTATCGCCTTCGTTTACTTTGTACTGTTTTCCACCGGTTTTAATAATTGCGTACATTATACTGCACCTCCTCCATCCTTGCTCGCTGTGCCTGATACATAAGCTGTACAAGGGTAGAGCCTAGCTCATTTATAACCCTTCACACGCGGCTAACGATCATTATACCATTTTTAAAACCCATTTGTCAATTATTTTTTGAAAAATTATTTAATCCTCTGCGGTTTCCACCTCTTATATATTGATTATTATCCCGTTTTGGTATATAATTATTATATCGTTATTGGATAATAAGGTCAAGAGGTGATGGTATGCGACTTAAAGAGCTACGCAAAAGGCGTGGCATATCACAATTAAAGCTGGCTTTAGATTTAAATATGAATCAAAACACTATCAGCAGATATGAAAACGGCGTGCATCAGGCAGATTACGCGACACTGATAAAAATTGCAGATTATTTTAATGTTTCTTTAGACTATCTGCTCGAACGTACGGATAATCCGGACATTAAAAAATAGCATTTCTCGGAAAGATGAGAAATGCTATTTTTATTTTTTATAAAACTTTGCTCAAAAATGCTTTTGTACGCTCATTCTGAGGGTTATCAAAAATTTCTTCGGGAGTTCCGATTTCCATAATTTTTCCCTCATCCATAAAGATAACGCGGTCTGCAACTTCCTTTGCAAAGCCCATCTCGTGAGTTACGACAACCATTGTCATACCTTCTTCGGCAAGCTGTTTCATAACAGCCAAAACCTCACCAACCATCTCGGGGTCTAGAGCGGAAGTAGGTTCGTCAAAGAGCATAACCTCGGGGTTCATACAAAGAGCGCGCACAATCGCAACTCTCTGCTTCTGTCCGCCCGAAAGCTGGGAAGGATAGCCCTCTGCCCTGTCCTCTAGGCCTACTCTTTTTAAAAGCTCCATAGCCTTTTTCTCTGCTTCCTCCTTTGAAATCTTTAAAAGTTTCATTGGCGCTATGGTCATATTCTTAAGTATAGTCATATGCGGAAAAAGATTAAAATGCTGGAAAACCATACCCATCTTCTGACGGTGAAGGTTGATATTCGTCTTCGGATTTGTTATATCCGTACCTTCAAAATGGATTGTGCCCGATGTGGGTATTTCCAAAAGGTTTAAAGAACGTAAAAACGTTGATTTTCCGGAGCCTGACGGTCCGATGACAACAACAACCTCGCCCTTTTTGATTTCTGCACTTACTCCGTTTAAGGCCTTGATTGCTCCGCCTTTATAAAATTTGCACAAGTCATTGGTTTTTATAATACAATCAGCGCTCACTCTTACGCAGCCTCCTTTCCAGTATGCCGATAATCCATGTAAACAGCATTACCATAACAAGATAAACCAGCGCAACGAGCAAGATAGGATTAATCTGGTCGTATGTGGTGTTTTTGATCTGGTTACCCGCCTTTGTAAGGTCGATTACTGCAACGTAACCGGCAACAGAGGTTTCCTTTAAAAGAGCAATCATTTCGTTACCGATTGCAGGCAGAATGTTTTTAAATGCCTGTGGCAGAATGATAAGCCACATTGTCTGTATGTTGGAAAATCCCAAAGACCTGCCGGCTTCCATCTGTCCCGCATCAATTGCCATAATACCCGAACGGATTGTTTCTGCAACGTATGCACCTGAGTTTATACCAAAGGTGAGCATCGCAACCCATGTTCCGTCCTTTGCGGATACAAATATAATAAAAAATGAAATCAAAAGCTGTACAACAACCGGTGTTCCACGGATAACCGTGAGATAAATATTCATTAAGACATCAAAAAACTTTAAGATTTTTGATTTTGGATTGTTGTGGGCAAAAACTTTTATCATGGCAACTATTGTACCGATAAAAACACCGATAACAAGTGCGCCAAAGGTTATAATGAGCGTTTTTTCAAAACCCTCGATAAGCGTCATATAGCGCTCGCCGACGATAAAGGTTTCGTACAGCTTATCAAGCCATCTGTTAAACCACTCCATAGTACACTACCTTTCCTCCGGAAAAATTACAGAAGCGACGCATTTAAAATACGTCGCTTCAATAAAATACATTTTTAATTATTCAGCATCGTATGGCAATTCGTATTTTTCAAATATTGCAGCCAGAGTACCGTCTGCTTTAAGCTCTGCTAAAACTTTGTCGATTTCAGCTGTGAGCGTATCGTTGCCCTTCTTGAGTGCGATAGCGTAAGCTTCCTGAGTGAGAGCTTCGTCTAAAACAACAGTTTCGCCGTTCTGCTCAGCAGAAAGTGCTCTTGCAACAGCGTCGTCGATAACAACAGCAACAACTTTGCCGGATGTTAAAGCTGTAACTGCTTCAGCACCAGTCTTAAAGGACTGTACGTCATAGTCACCATCTAATAAGTACTGCTCGCCTGTTGTACCTTCCTGGCAAGCTACAGCTTTGCCTGTAAGGTCAGCAGCGCCTTTGATTTCGCTGTCAGCTGTAACGATGATAGCCTGAGAAGCTGTGTAGTAATCAGCAGAGAAGTTCATGTTCTTTCTTCTGTCATCGTTTGCTGTGATACCAGCAACTGCCATATCGTATTTACCGGTAGCAGCACCTGTTAAAGCAGCGTCAAAGTCAATGTTTGAAATTTCGAGCTCTTTGCCTAATTTTTCAGCAATAGCTTTTGCAAGGTCTACGTCTGCGCCAACGATTTCACCATTTTCTAAATATTCAAACGGCGGGAACTCAGCGTTTGTAGCCATTGTAAGTTTGTCTGTCTTAGCAGCACAACCTGCAAATACGCAAGCTGCCATTAAAACAGCAAGTGCCAGTGCAATAATCTTTTTCATCATAAAATCCTCCTTAAAATAGGTCAAAATTTGTTGATACCAATTATTATACACGAAATGGGTCAATTAATCAAGTATATTTTTAATATGATATGATTTTGTTTTTGACTATATTAAAGATGATTTTAAAATTTTTTTAAATCACCTCTTGCAAAGCATATTAATCTGTGCTATAATAACAATTCGTAGCGCAAAACTTAATATATGGAGAGGTGGCTGAGCTGGCCTAAGGCGCACGATTGGAAATCGTGTAACGGCTAATACCCGTTCGAGGGTTCGAATCCCTCCCTCTCCGCCAAAAATAACTGTATTACCGCAAGGTGATGCAGTTATTTTTTGATTAAAAGGGATTCGAAGCCTGAGAGGGTTTTCGGCGATAAGCGAATATGCCGGTGGCATGTTTGCCGCCGAAAAGGTGCGAAGACGGGTACCGAAGCCTTTGGCTTGGGTCGTCGAGCAGGGAAGATGCGAAGCAAATTCATCCCTCCCTCTCCGCCAAAAATAACTGTATTACCGCAAGGTGATGCAGTTATTTTTTGATTAAAAGGGATTCGAAGCCTGAGAGTAGTCTAAGCAAAGTTCGCTTTGCTTAGATTTTTTATACAAAAAAACAGCCCGCAGGGCTGTTTTTGTAGTAGTTAATTTTTATTCTCCGTCAATTAAATAATCATAACTAACATTAAAAATTTGTTTTAATGCCTTAAGTTCAAAATCAGTAACATATCTTTTATTTGTTTCAATACGCGTTATAACGTTTTTATCCATATCCATTCCTATAAGTTGTAATTCTCTCGCCAAATCCCGTTGCGACAATTTCTTCTGGCTTCTGAGTTCCTTTAATCTTTCGCCGATAAGATTCTTTCCGTTTGTCTCGGTTCTCTGCTTCATTTAAATCACCAACCTATACTTCGTCTCATTTTTTACACTTTATGTGTTGATTTTACTGCAAAAATATGCTATAATCGGTTGTAAAAATGAGACAGGCGAGGATGTTATGATAGAATGGATGTAAAACTTGATATATTTGCAGGAGCAATATCAGATGCTATAAATAATACCATAAGATATATTCATATTGACGCAGATGAGATTGTTAATTCTGTTGCTCTTATTGTTTTGGAAGAAATAGCGCAAGTTATTAGGAACACAGAAATCATAGACGACTTTTATGTTGTAGAAAAAATTGTTTGCATATTCGAAAAATATAACATTAAAATTGGTGTGAGTCATGATTTCTAATAAAAATATATTATAAAAAAGAGAGATATCCGTTTCGGATAGCTCTCTTTTTTATGTCTGTTTATATATTTATTCTTTATTATAAATTTCTTTAGTTAAATACTGTTTTAATAAAACATCCAACAAAATATCTGCCAGTTCACAGACCTTTTCAATCGGCGAAAAATAATATTCCGCATCATAGTTTTTTGATTTCATTCTTTGAAAACTGCTTTTTGATACCCCCATTTTATCCGCAAACTCTTCTATGGATAAGTCAAGCGCCTCCGTTCATATGAACTCAAACATGAGCATCTGTTAGATTAGAACAGGCTTGGAATTTTGCCCAATTTAGACGGTGATTTAACTATTTTATCTGCGGGAACTGTATCAAGTTCACTTCTGTCAATAAATCCGTATGCCGCACACAGATAATCTATTCCAAGCACCTCGGCAGCCATTCGATCTCGCCAACCGCTGCCGATGAGCACCGTCTCGTTCCTTTCGCTAGGTCCGATAGCGCAAAAATCGAGCATATAGCTTATTATATCTTCAATACTGCTCATTCTGCCATCGGCAGTTGAGCCTTTTATGTATGAAAAATACGGCGCAAGCTTTGTATATTCAAGAACTGCTTTTACCGTAGAATCAAGCATAGTAGAAACTGCATAAAGACGGACATCTTTTTCCTTAAGCTTATCTAAAGCTGGTACAATCCCGTCTATTACGTCAAAATCAAAAATTCCCCGACCTTTTAAATAATCATGATATCTCTCTGCAATCTGTCTTGCCTTTCCAAGCTCAAAGCCAAAAATATCAACTAAGGCATCCGCTGCAGGTGCACCGCAAAAAAGAACTGCTGCCTCCTCGGCAGTAACGGTCGTATTTTCACCGCCCAGCGCTGCAGAAAGTGCATTTGCCGAAGCCGTAAGTGTATATAAAAGGGCACCGTCAACATTAAAAAATGCATATTTTTTCACAATGCACGACCACCTTTCTCTAAAACGTATAAATCGCTCAAAATCGCGCAACAATGCCGCATAAATCAATTAGTCCAGTCGTTAGATTTATCACAGTATAGCATCTTTCTACCTATTTGTCAATATATTTTATCAATATAATTAATTTGTAATATTCTTTTTTATATTGTTGATATTAGCTGGATTTTGTAGTATATTATAGTTTAGTAACAAAATGTGAGGAGACTTATAAAAATGAGAATGAGAAGAAAGAAAAATTTAAATACAAGGCTTGGCAATTG
Organism: Clostridia bacterium; assembly: GCA_045578185.1. Lineage (GTDB taxonomy): Bacteria > Bacillota > Clostridia > UBA1381 > UBA9506 > RGIG1666. The sequence continues at coordinate 6,025 of JAZNJS010000019.1, read as the reverse complement.
CGCAGACATTATTATAGATGATATTTTTAAATACGCAGGCGATATCAGCGGTTTGTTTGGTAACACAAACCCCATTCACATGGAAATAGGTTGTGGCAAAGGCAGATTTATTTTAGAAAAGGCAAAATGCAATCCCGATATTAATTTTATCGCTGTTGAAAAGAACTTAAGCGTGCTTGTACTTGCGGCGGAAAAGGTTAAAAGAGAAGGTCTTTTAAATGTTAAATTATTGCCCGAGGACGTAAACATTCTCCGTGAATTTGAAACTGAAACAAAATGCGAAGTAATTTACATAAACTTTTGCGACCCGTGGCACAAAAATCGCTATGCAAAAAGGCGCCTGACACACAGCACCCACCTTGCCCTGTGGGAAAAGTTTCTTAAAAAAGACGGAGAAATCCACTTTAAGACAGATAATAAAAAACTGTTTGAGTTTTCGCTCAATTCATTTTCCAATTATGATATGAAGCTTAAAAATATTACTTTGGATTTGCATAATTCAGCCTTTCAGGGAAATGTTATGACAGAGTATGAACAGTTATTTTCTGAAAAGGGTCAGCCCATATATCGTTGCGAGGCATCCTTTAGATAAAAAGAAGCGGTGACATATGTCACCGCTTCTTTTTATCTAATCATATCAACAATAATTCTACCCATCTCCTTCGTGCCGACTAATATCATTTTCTCTGACATTATATCTGCCGTTCGGTATCCTGACGAAAGCGCCTCTGAAACGGCGTTTTCTATCGCCAACGCTTCCTCCGCAAGTCCAAAAGCGGTCTTAAGCATCATCGAAACGGAAAGTATGGTCGCAATCGGGTTTGCCTTATTAAGACCCGCAATATCGGGCGCACTGCCGTGAATCGGCTCATACATTCCCCGTCCGCCCTCGCCCGTAGATGCCGAAGCAAGCATTCCTATCGAGCCTGTCACTGTTGCGGCAAGGTCGGAGAGAATATCACCGAACATATTACTCGTAACGATTACGTCAAACTGCTTCGGGTTTGTTGCAAGCTGCATCGCAGCGTTGTCAACATACATATGATTAAGCTCTATCTCAGAATAATCTTTTGCCACCTCTTCTACCACCCTGCGCCAGAGCTTAGAGCTGGCTAAGACATTTGACTTGTCAACACTTGTGACCTTTTTATCTCTTTCCATTGCAAGATTAAAGGCGGTTTCTGCAATTCGGCGCACTTCATAATCATAATATTTTTCAGTATCATAGGCAAAGTTTTCTCCCTCGCCCTTTTCGCCGAAATATATTCCGCCAGTAAGCTCACGAACAACCAAAATATCAAGTCCGCCATCAATTACGCTGGTTTTTAATGGCGAAGCAGCCGCAAGCTGGGGCATAAGCACCGCAGGACGCAGATTCGCATAGAGTCCGAGCTCTTTTCTAAGGGCCAAAAGTGCTTTTTCGGGGCGGATATCTGCTGATACATTATCCCACTTTGGTCCGCCAACTGCGCCCAAAAGAACGCTGTCGCTTTCCAGACACACCTTAAGCGTTTCATCTGGCAGGGGCATGCCAAACTTATCTATCGCACATCCGCCAACATCTGCAAAGTTATAATTAAATGTATGTGAATACTTTTCGCCGATTCGGTCTAGTACCAAAAGTGCGGCATCTACAATCTCCGGACCGATACCGTCACCTTTTAATACGGCAATATTATAGGTCATATCATTTTTCCTCCATCGACTTTTTAATGTATCCTATAAGACCGTCATTTTTCATTATCTCCTGCATAAAAGGCGGGAACGCTACAGAATTATAAACTCTGTCCTGAGTAAGATTTTTAATCTGTCCGTTATCCAAATCTACCTCCAGGCAGTCGCCCTCATTTGCGCTTACTATTTCCTTACACTCAAGTATCGGAAGACCGATATTTATTGCGTTACGGTAAAAAATCCTCGCAAAACTCTCTGCAATAACGCAGCTGATGCCGCTTGCCTTTATAGCAATCGGCGCATGCTCACGAGATGAGCCACAGCCAAAATTTTTGCCGCCGACCATAACGTCACCGTTTTGCACTTTAATTACAAAATCCTTGTCGATATCCTCCATACAATGCTTGGCAAGCTCAGCGTGGTCGGAGGTGTTTAAATATCTTGCAGGAATTATAACGTCGGTATCAACATTATCTCCGTACTTTATTATCTTTCCTTTTAATTTCACTGTGCTCCCCTCCTTTATGGCTGCGCTATTTTGCCCGCTACAGCTGACGCTGCCGCAACGGCAGGGCTTGCTAAGTACACTTCGCTCTCAGCGTGTCCCATCCTGCCCACAAAGTTTCGATTCGTTGTCGCAACGCATCTCTCACCCTTTGCTAAAATGCCCATATATCCGCCAAGACACGGCCCGCAGGTTGGCGTGCTGACCACTGCTCCCGCCTCTATAAATATTTTTAAAAGTCCCTCTTCCATCGCCTGAAGATAAATCTTCTGTGTAGCGGGGATGATAATGGTTCTTACCGATACCTTTTTACCATCCAAAACCTTTGCCGCTGCACGCAAATCGCTTATTCTTCCGTTTGTGCACGAACCGATTACAACCTGGTCAATTTTAACTTCGCCCGCATCTTTTACCGCTCTTGTGTTTTCAGGAAGATGCGGAAAAGCAACAGTCGGTTCGATAGCGGATAAGTCTATATCAATAGTTTCTATATATTCTGCATCATCGTCGGCCGTATAAACCTTAAGCTCCTTGCCCGGTGCGTGCTCGTAGGCATATTCAAGCGTTTTATCGTCAACGGGGAAAATGCCGTTCTTTGCCCCTGCTTCAATCGCCATATTAGCAATTGTAAAGCGGTCATCCATTGATAGCGAGGATATGCCCTCGCCCGCAAACTCCATTGAGCGATACAGGGCTCCGTCAACACCAATTTTCCCGATAATATAAAGGATTACGTCCTTGCCGCTTACCCATCCGTTTATTTTTCCGGTCAGATTAAAACGGATAGCTTCGGGCACCTTAAGCCAGACCTCACCGGTTGCCATAGCTCCTGCCATATCGGTGCTTCCTACGCCGGTTGAAAACGCACCGAGTGCGCCGTATGTGCAGGTGTGTGAGTCTGCACCGATAACGAGGTCACCGGGCACAACCAAGCCTTTTTCAGGGAGCAGCGCATGCTCAATGCCCATCTCGCCTATCTCAAAATAATTTACTACGCCGCGTGCATATGCAAATTCACGCATTACCTTTGCCTGCTCGGCAGACTTTATATCTTTATTTGGTGTGAAATGGTCGGGTACAAGCGCAATTTTTGACTTATCAAACACATTTTTTATGCCGATTTTTTCAAATTCACGGATTGCAACAGGCGCAGTAATATCATTCGCAAGCACCATATCGGTTTTAGCCTTGATAAGCTGCCCTACGCAAACTTTATCAAGACCCGCTTTTTCGGCAAGTATTTTTTGTGTCATTGTCATACCCATAAACTTCACCTCGATAAACATCTTATTATTTTAATAATAGCACATTTTTAAAATTTTGTCACGTCGATTCTGTCTCTAAAACAAAAAACGTTCAGGTTAGACGCTTTTAAAAAAAGAAAATGAATAAATCAGCCAATTTTCGCAAAAAATATAACCAAACAATTTAGCAAAGGAGCGAGACTGTGAATATCACTCAGACAGAGCTTAAAAATATAGACGCGCAGCTTGAGCGTGAGCAAAATCTTGTAAAAAAATACCGTGCATTTTCCGAGCAATGCTCAGACGCGCAGCTTAAAAGCACCTTAAACCGTGTTGCCGACAGACATCAGCAGCACTTTAATACCTTGATGGGCTATCTGCAATAAAGGAGAGCAAAAATGAATAAAAAATCAGCAAAAAAGCTCACCGAGCGAGAAATTATGGAAGAGGCCTTAAAAACCGAAAAGGAAATGACCGCCGAGTATAACCGCAGGACCTGTGAGTGCTCGGGCGAGGGTATAAAAAATACTTTTTTAAGCATTTTAGACGATGAGCATGAGATGTGCTCATGGGTCTTAGACGAGATGGATGCCAGGGGCTGGCATAAGACAGATACGGCTGAGCAACCCGAAATTTTTAAGACTAAGCAGAAGTACTCTGTGAATGAAAACGAACAGTAAAAGAGGCTGTTTTTTAAACAGCCTCTTTTTATTATTTATTCAGTTTTGCTTTCTTCAATGATTTTCTTCGCTACCGGTTCGGGAGCCTGCTCATAGCTCTTGAATTTAAAGCTATAGTTTCCTCTGCCCTGGGTCATCGAACGAAGATCTGTCGCAAAACGTCCCATTTCAGCCATAGGAACGTCGGCAACGATAGTAACCGTGCCGTCATCCTGAGGCTCGTTGCCAAGCACACGTCCACGGCGTTTGTTGATATCACCCATAATATCGCCCATATCGTCTGATGGGATATTAACCGAAAGCTCACCGACAGGCTCTAACAGAACGGGTGATGCCTGCGCAAGACCTGCCTTATAAGCAAGGTTTGCTGCCATTTTAAATGCCATTTCAGAGGAGTCAACGCTGTGGTATGAGCCATCATAAAGTGTAGCCTTAAGACCTACAACGGGGTAGCCTGCCAAAACACCATGCTCCATACTTTCTTTAAGTCCCTTTTCAACTGCGGGGAAGAAATTTTTTGGAACAGCACCACCAAATACCTTTTCTTCAAATACCAGTCCCTCAGCATCTGTCGGCTCGAACTCAATCCAAACATGACCATACTGACCGTGACCACCGGATTGCTTTTTATGTTTACCTTCTGCTTTTACACTCTTTCTGATTGTCTCACGATAAGGTACTTTCGGGAGCTTAAGCTCAACATTTACACCGTATTTTGTACTGAGCTTGCTTACTGCAACCTCAATATGCTGTTCACCGACGCCACGAATAATCTGCTCGTGAGTTTCGTTATCAATATGCATGCTAAGCGTCGGGTCCTCCTCCATAAGTTTATGAAGACCTGCACTGATTTTTTCCTCGTCACCCTTTGCCTTAGGCATAATAGCCATCGCCATAACCGGCTCGGGGAAAGCGGGGATTTCCAAAATAACAGGCTCAGCCTTCGTACAGAGCGTATCGCCTGTAGAGGTAGCCGAAAGTTTCGGAATTACACCGATATCTCCGGCAGACAGGCCGTCAGTCTCTGTCTGCTTTTTACCGCATACATAGAAAATTCTGCTTATCTTTTCATCCGCACCTTTATTTGAGTTATATACTGTATCGTCTTTTTTAAGTGTTCCCTGATATACTCTTATGTATGATAGACGGCCTATAAACGGATCTGCGATAGTCTTAAAGCACCGTGCTACAAAAGGCTTGGCTGGGTCAGCCACAAATTCAACTGGCTCGCCGTCCGGAGTCTCTCCCATAATCTCCTCAACCTCATCAGGTGACGGCATATAGTTTGCGATAGCGTCAAGGAGAAGTCGTGTTCCCTTGTTTTTAATTGCGCTTCCGCACATTACTGGGATGATTGTACGGTCTGCAGTTCCGTGACGCAGAGCACGCAGAATCTCATCGTGTGTAAATTCCTCACCTGAAAAATATTTATCCATCAAAGCGTCGTCAGTTTCTGCGACAGCCTCCATAATCATATCACGAACAGGAGCAATTTCATCCTCCATACCACTGGGTACAGGGATTTCAACAACGTTCTCACCGTCAAAACGGCGAGCTTTCATATCTACGACGTTAACAAAGCCGTTAATCTTGCCGTCCTCTTTAATAGGCACCAAAAACGGTGCTATACATTTGCCGAATGTATCTTTGAGCTGCGCTAAAACCTTGGCATAATCAGCTTTTTCATCATCAACCTTATTTATGTAAATAATCATCGGCATTTTCTTTTTCATACAGATTTTCCAAGCTTTTTCAGCACCTACGCTTACACCTGATTTACCGCTGATTACCAAAATTGCGCTGTCTGCAGCATCAATACCGCTGTACTGTTCTGCTACGAAATCAAACAATCCGGGAGCGTCAATAAAATTGATTTTATCTCCTTCCCATTCAACCGGGATAATAGACGCAGAAATTGAACA